>NZ_QKZN01000015.1:83454-112984 GCF_003254285.1 Cupriavidus phytorum | reverse complement strand
ACTCGACGCTGGGTTATGAGTCGCCGCAGAAATACGAGGACAAGCTAAAGCAGCAGACAACCTAAACACCTGTCTGAAAAAACTTGACCACTACACTCCCCTCTCCCGCTTGCGGGAGAGGGGCGGGGGTGAGGGCCAGCGGTGGCAATTGCGACGGCCTTCACTTCGTCGATATTCCCGCCCTCACCCCAACCCTCTCCCGCAAGCGGGAGAGGGAGTACACAAGCGGGAGTTGCGAAGATCGATGGGAGTTGCGTAGCCCAAAGCAGCAAGGTCCTACCTGAACCCCACCACCACCTCATTACTCCGCCCCTGCAACACCGGCACCAGGCTCCCTTGCCCCGGCACCCGGAACGCAAACACAAAACCCTTGGTAGCATCGTCGCCGAAGAACGCGTCGGTCTTGCCCTCAGCCTGCGTCAGCAGCACACAGCGCTGCGCATTGCACAGGTAAGCCTGCAGTTCCGCCGGCGGCGTCTTGGCGAAGCTGTAGCGCCAGCGCACCGAGGTAATCACCCCTTCCGATTGCGGCAACACGCCGGTGGGCAGGATCGGCGGCGATACCGCGCGTTGGCCGCGGCCGTGCAGGGCCGGGCCGTTGACCGAGCCGGTCCATGCGTGGCGGGTGCCGGCGTCGAACGCGGCCCACGCGCACGCCGATACGGCCGCCAGCAACCAGCAAGCGCCACGCGCGGCGCGCGCCGTGCCGGGCATCACAGCAGGCCGCGCAACTGGCTGCGCAGCCGGTTGATGGCCTGGCCGCGAATCTGGCATACGCGCGACTCGGTCACGTCGAGCACCGCGCCGATTTCGCGCAGGTTCAGTTCCTGGTCGTAGCACAGCGACAGCACCAGCTTCTCGCGCTCGGGCAATCGCTCGATGGCGCGGACCAGGGCCTGGCGCATGCCGCTTTCCATCAGCACGGTCAGCGGGTTGCCGTCGTCGCTGCCGCCGAGGTGGCGGTCGAGGAAGTCTTCTTCGCCGGAGCGCTCGAAGTCTTCATAGTGCAGCAGCTGGCAGCCATAGACCTCGTTGAGCAGCAGCTGGTATTCGTCCAGCGGCATCTCCATGGCCTCGGCCACTTCGGAGTCGATCGGCGTGCGGCCGAGCTTCTGTTCCAGGTTGCGCTGGGTGCGTTCGATGCGGCGGGTGAACTGGCGCAGGCTGCGCGATTGCCAGTCGTTGGCGCGCACCTCGTCGAGCATGGCGCCGCGGATGCGCTGGCTGGCGTAGGTCTCGAAGCGCGCGCCGTGGGTGTCTTCATAGCGCTTGGCGGCGTCGAGCAGGCCGATCATGCCGGCCTGGATCAGGTCGTCGATCTGCACGCTGGCGGGCAGCCGCGCGGCGAGCTGCAGCGCGATGCGGCGCACCAGCTGGGCGTGCGCCTTGACCACATCGGCCTGTTCGAGCTTTCCCTGGATCGTGTACATGGTGCAATTCTCGTGACTGCTGGATGGCTGGACCGGCACGCTGTTGCGGGCCGGCTGGCTCAGGGTGTGGTGGTTTCGGGTGGCATGGCTGGCAGGCTCAGGCCATGGCGGGAGCGGCGGCGGGCATCGCGGCGTCTGTGCGCAGCGGCCACGCGCCGATGCCGCCGGCGCTGCGGCGCAGGGCCGCGGTGGCCGGCGCTGCCGGAAAGGCATCGACCACGCAGCGGCCCAGCTGCGCGGCACGCGCCACCAGCGGATCCGCCGGCAGCCAGCCCGCGCACAGCACTTCGACGCCGAGGTACTGGCTGGCGGTGCGCGCCAGGTTCCGCAGGATGGCCTGCACCGTGGCTTCGCTGGCCGCCAGGTTGACGATCAGGTGGAACTGGCGCCACGCATACAGGTGGTGCAGCCGCTTGATGCAGGCGTAGGCGGCGGTGATCGACGCCAGTTCCGGGCGCATCACCACCAGCACGTTGTGCGCATCGCCCGCCAGCGGTGACAGCGCGCCGTCGGCGTCGAGGCCGGCATCGACCAGCACGCTGCGGAAATCGTTCGTCGCGGCCGGCGGCAAGGCAGCGCCCGGCACCGGCCGGCCCGCCGGCAGCACCGACAGCACGCCTTGCGGGCTCACGCCCGCCGCCGCATCGAGCGACAGCCGGCCCGCGTGGACGTCAGCCAGCGTGCCCGCCGGCCTGGCGCCGGACCAGCGCGTGGCACTGGCGTTGGCGTCTTCGTCGACCAGCAGCACGCGTTCGCCCTGCATCGCCAGCGCATGCGACAAACCCAGCGCCACGGTGGTCGCACCGGCGCCGCGTTCGCTGGCGAGCACGGCGATGCGGCGCGTGGTACGCGGCGCCAGCATCCGGCGCAGGCTCGCGGCCTGGTCCATGGCGAGGGTGCTCACTGCAGGGCCTCCGCGGGGGCAGCAGGCGCGACGTTGCCGCGGCCCGGATAGTTTTCCAGCACGTCGAGCAGCGCAAGCATGCGGCCCATGCCTTCATTGAGCACGGTGCCCGGCACTGGCACGCCCGGGCGCACCGTACGGCCGGCCAGGCGCGCCAGGAACGCCGGCGCGGCCGCGGTCGGCGCGTGTTCCAGGCGCAGCACCGACAGGCCCAGCTGCAGCGCAGCCACGGCGGCGGCATCGTGCTCATCCCGCGCGTCCTGCGCGAAATGGTCGATGGCGTGGCGCAGCGTGCGCAGGCCGGCCTCGGCCGCGTCGGTCCACAGGGCCCAGCGCGCCACCTGCGCGGCATCCTGCGCCAGCGTCGGGTCGCACAGCAGGTAGCGCGTATCGAGCAGCTCGCCGGTGGCGCGGTCGGCCAGGCGGGCCACCACCAGGCAGGCGTCGATGCCGCCATCTGGCGTGCCCTTGCCGCGCACCGGGCTGTCCGGCACGCGCACCTCGGCGGTTGCCAGCCAGCGCACGGCATCGCGCTCGCGCACGGTGTCTTCGCCGACGGCATGGAAGGTCAGCGTATCCGCCAGCGCATCCAGCTTCCACGCGGTGCCGGCGCTGACCACGCGCGCGGTCTTGCGCGCGCTGGACACCCAGCGCTCGCCGGCCAGCTGCCAGCGCGCCAGCGTGGCGGCAGACGGCAGCGCCTCGACCAGGTTGACGACCTTGCGCGCGGCGCTCATCGCGGCGCGCAGGCTGGCGGCATCCGATTCGGCTTCACCCAGCGGCTGGCCGGCACGGCCAGCGGGCGTCACGGCGGCGGCAAGCGGCATGCCGTTGCGGTCGGCCAGCCACAGCGTGTGCTGGATCGGCTGGGGCGAGCGGCGCCCCGGCACGGCCACCTGCAGCGTGGCGGCGACCGCCAGCACGTACTGATCGCACTGGCGCGTCACGTCACGGCACACCGCTTCGCGCACCTGCTGCGACATCGCGCGCAGGGCCGGCGCGCCGGCGCCGCGCTGCTGCCACAGCGAGCGGGCCAGGTCGAAGCCCAGCCCCGCGCCGTTGAGTTCGGCCACGCACTGGCCGAGCGCGTCGGCGCTATCGGTCAGCGAGCGCAGCACGTCGGTGGCGCCACCGCGCGCGGTTGTCTCGTCCCCCGCGCCAGCGGCGGCACGGCGCGCTGCATCGGCGTCGGCAAACACCGAACCGCGGCGCGGCGTCAGGAAGGCGCGCTCGACCAGCGCGGTGCCGTTGGCCAACTCCAGGTGCTCGGGCACGCGCTGCCCGGTGGAGGCATAGAACACCGGCAGCCGGTGGCGGATCACCACGTCCAGCACGGATCCAAGATGCGTGGCTTCATCCAGCTTGCTGATGATGCAGCCATCGATGCCGCCACCATCGGGCGCGGCGTCATGGCGGTAGGCATGCACCACTTCATTGAGGGTGTCGCCATGGCTGGCGCCGTTGAGCAGCAGCACGCGCTGCACCGGCGCGGGCACGCCGGCCAGCATGGCGATCTGTTCCGACAGGCTGCGGTCGCGCTGGCTCATGCCGACGGTGTCGATAATCACCAGGTGCTTGTCCTTCATCGCCGCCAGCGCGAAGCGCAGGTCGGCGGCGTCTTTCACCGCATGGACCGGCACGCCCAGGATGTCGCCGTAGATGCGCAGCTGCTCATGGGCGCCGATACGGAAGCTGTCGGTAGTCAGCAGCGCCAGCTTGTCGGCGCCGTGGCGCAGCACGTAGCGCGCGGCCAGCTTGGCCGTGGTGGTGGTCTTGCCCACCCCGGTGGGGCCCACCAGCGCCAGCACGCCGCCTTGCGCGAACAGGTGGTCTTCGTCGCCCAGCACCGGCAGCTTGCTGGCCAGCTCGCCGCGGATCCAGCCCATGGCCGCGGGCCGGTCATAGCCCAGCGGCAGCCGCGCCAGCAGCGTGCGCGCCAGTTGCCCGGAGAAGCCGGCGCCGACCATCCATTCGAACAGCGATTCGCGCAGCGGGTCGCTCGCGGCCACGCCGTGGGCCGCGGCGCTCGGGGCCACACCGGGCGCCGCGCCGATGCCGGCCAGCTGGCGTTCCAGCATCGCCCGCATCGATTGCAACTCGCCGCGCAGGTCGCCGATGGCCGCGGGCTCCGGTGCCGGTGCCGGCGGCACATACACCTGCGCCGTGGCTTGCACGCTGCCCAGATCGGTATCGCGCATGGCGACGATCTCGACCCCGCCCTCGACCGTGCGGTTGGACAGCACCACGGCGTCAGGGCCCATGGCTTCGCGCACCTGGCGCATGGCTTCGCGGCCGTTGGCCGCGACAAACTTGGCTACGCTCATCGTTGACTCCTCACGCGCCGATCATGGCGGTGATGCGGATATTGCGGTTGTCCGGCACCTCGGCGTGCGACAGCACCCGCAGCTGCGGCATGGTCCGGCGCAGGAAGCGCGCCATCAGCGGACGCAGCTGCGACGGCACCAGCAGCACCGGGTCCATGCCCATCTGCTCCTGACGCGTAACCGCGCCCTGGGTCTGCTGCAGCAGCGCGTCGGCCAGGCCCGGCTCGATGCCGCCGCCGTTGGTCAGCGCCTGCGACAGCACGCGCTCCAGGCCGGCGTCGAGGCCAATCACCTGCAGGTCGGCATTGTTCGGGAACAGCTGCTGCGTGATGGCGCGGCCCAGCGCCACGCGGACCATCGCGGTCAGCTCGTTGGGGTCGCTGATCTTGGGCGCGTGCTCGGCCACCACATCCAGGATGGTGCGCATGTCGCGGATCGGCACGCCTTCGTCCAGCAGGTTCTGCAGGATCTTCTGCAGCGCCGTGAGCGAGATCGTCTTCGGCACCAGGTCTTCGGTCAGCTTGGGCGATTCCTTGGCGATGCGGTCCAGCAGCGCCTGCACTTCCTGGCGGCCCAGCAGCTCGGCCGCGTGCATGTGGATCAGGTGGTTCAGGTGCGTGGCCACCACGGTGCTGGCATCGACCACGGTATAGCCGTACGCCTGCGCCTGTTCCTTGATGCCGGCATCGATCCACACCGCCGGCAGGCCGAAGGCCGGATCGCGCGTGGCCGCGCCCGGCAGCGTGCCGCTGACCTGGCCCGGATTGATCGCCATCCACTGGCCCGGCATGGCCTCGCCGCGGCCGATTTCCACGCCCTTGAGCGTGATGCGGTAGGCGTTGGGCTTCAGTTCCAGGTTGTCGCGGATATGCACCACCGGCACCAGGAAGCCGATCTCCTGCGCCACCTTCTTGCGGATGCTCTTGATGCGGCCCAGCAGCTCGCCGTCCTGCGCGCGATCGACCAGCGTGATCAGGCGGTAGCCCACTTCCATGCCGAGCGGGTCCACCAGCGTGACATCGTCCCAGCTGGCTTCGGTCGATTCCTGCGCTACTGCCGGGGTGCGCTCTTCGCGCTGTTTGCTCTGCGCCTGCGTGGCCGCGCGTCGCGCGATATAGCGGCCCATCCACACCAGCGCGCCCGCCAGCAGCAGGAAGGCAAAGTGCGGCATGCCCGGGATGATGCCCATCAGGCCGATGATGCCCGCGGTCAGGTACAGCACGCGCGGGTTGGCGAAGAGCTGGCCGGTCAGCTGCTCGCCCACGTCCTGCTCGTTCGACACGCGCGACACGATCACGCCGGCCGCGGTGGAGATCACCAGCGCCGGAATCTGCGCCACCAGGCCATCGCCGATGGTCAGCAGCGTGTAGTTGTGCACGGCGGTGCCAAAGTCCAGGTCATGCTGGACCATGCCCACCACCATGCCCGCGGCCACGTTGATAAACATGATCAGCAGGCCCGCCACCGCATCGCCGCGCACGAACTTGCTGGCACCGTCCATGGCGCCGTAGAAGTCCGATTCCTGCGCTACTTCCGCGCGGCGCTTCTTGGCGGCGGCTTCGTCGATCAGGCCGGCGTTCAGGTCGGCGTCGATCGACATCTGCTTGCCCGGCATCGAATCCAGCATGAAACGCGCGCCGACTTCCGCAATCCGCCCCGCGCCCTTGGTGATCACCATGAAGTTGATCACCACCAGGATGGCAAACACCACGATACCCACGGCAAAGTTGCCGCCCACCAGGAAGTGGCCGAAGGCCTCCACCACCTTGCCGGCCGCGTCCGGGCCGGTATGGCCTTCCAGCAGCACTATGCGCGTGGACGCCACGTTCAGCGACAGCCGCAGCAGCGTGGTGAACAGCAGCACCGCCGGGAACGCCGCGAAGTCCAGCGGCTTCTGCGTGTACATGCTGACCAGCAGCACCATGATCGCCAGCGCGATATTGAAGGTGAACAGCAGATCCAGCACAAGGGCCGGCAGCGGCAGGATCATCATCCCCAGGATCATGATGATCAGCAGCGGCCCGGTCATGGCCTTGAACTGGCCGGCGGAGCGCAGGCCGGGCAGGTTGAAGAGGTTGCTCAGAGCATTCATTCGCGCATTTCCGGTACGGCGAGTTCATCGGGCACGTGCAGGTCCGCCGGCGCCTGCGGCTGCGGGCCCTGCGAGTAGTGCCAGTGCTTCAGTTGATAGACCCAGGCCAGCACTTCGGCCACGGCGGTATAGAGGCCGGCCGGGATTTCCTGGCCCAGCTCGACATGACGATGCAGCGCGCGCGCCAGCGGCGGCGCCGACATCAGCGGCACGCGGTGCTCCGCCGCCAGCGCGCGGATGCGCGCGGCGACCTCGCCGGTGCCCTTGGCCACCACGCGCGGCGCGCCCATGCGTCCTTCCTCATAGCGCAGCGCCACGGCAAAGTGGGTGGGGTTGGTCACCACCACATCGGCCTTGGGCACCTCCGTCATCATGCGGCGGCGCGCCATGGCGCGCTGCTGCTGGCGGATGCGGTTCTTGATATGCGGGTCGCCCTCGCTCTCCTTGAATTCCTGCTTGACCTCTTCCTTGGTCATGCGCAGCTTCTTGAAGAACTCCCAGTACTGCCACGGCACGTCGATGGCCGCCACCACCAGCAGCGACAGCGACACCACCAGGCAGCAGAACATCACCAGGTCCACCATGTGCAGCAGCGCCTCCTGCACCGGCGCATTCATCAGCGCGATGGCCTCCGGCAAGCGGCGCCACAGCACCCAGGCACCGACCGCGCCCACCAGCATCGACTTGGCCACGGCCTTGAGCAGCTCCACCAGCGAATGCGCGGAGAACATCCGCCCCAGCCCCGCGATCGGCGACAGCCGCGACAACTGCGGCGCGAACGACTTGGCCGAGAACACCCAGCCGCCCAGCAGCAGCGGCGCGGCCAGCGCGGCCACGCCGAACAGCAGCAGCAACGGCAGGAAGGCCAGCAGGCTGTCCCACACCATCAGCGCAAAGCGCGACAGCATGCGCGACGGATCGAACGCCGTGGCCGGCTCGAAGCGCAACGCGCCCTGCATCACCTGGTTCAGACTGCGCCCCAGGTGGCCGCCCAGCGTCCACAGGCCGGTCACGCCGGCAATCAGCATCACGAACGTGGCCAGCTCGCGCGAACGCACCACCTGCCCCTCCTCGCGCGCCTTTTCCAGGCGCCGGGGTGAGGCGGGTTCGGTTTTCTCGAGATCGCTTTCTTCGGACATCCACGCTCCGTGCGAAGCGGCAGGCCGCTATTCGTCAGCGGGGATTATCGAAGCGGGGTGGGATTCCCATTCGCGCGAAAAGGCGGGGGAATTGGGTGCTGTTTGGGAAATGAGGAATCGTCAGCGTTAACGGCGGAGGGGTCGGGAGTCTTTAGCGGAAAAGTGATGAAGCCGACGGCTTGGGGTGCGTTGAAGCCGCCCTGGCCCGGTCACTGAAAGCGCGTTTCACATCGTGGGATTTCGATGTTGCGCTGCGCCGCGTTCGCTTTCGTTCTGCGAAAAAACGTTCCGTATCGTGAAAATTGACACCTATCTCATTGAAATGAAAGGAAAAACAAAGTCTTATGTCTTATATAAGACATAGCCGCAACGGAGCCGGATCCCCCTACAATGAGTTCACGCTGTTTGCTTCGACCCACGGTCGGCACGCCAAACGATTTTTCTCAAACGCGCCTTATCTTAGGAAACTGACATGGCCCAGTATCAAGACGACATCAAGGCAGTGGCTGCTTTGAAAGAAACCCAGGGCAGCGCCTGGAATGCCATCAACCCCGAGTACGCTGCCCGCATGCGCGCGCAGAACAAGTTCAAGACGGGCCTGGACATCGCCAAGTACACCGCCAAGATCATGCGCGCCGACATGGCCGCCTATGACGCGGACCCGTCCAAGTACACCCAGTCGCTGGGCTGCTGGCACGGCTTTATCGGCCAGCAGAAGATGATTTCCATCAAGAAGCACTTCAACAGCACCGAGCGCCGCTACCTGTACCTGTCCGGCTGGATGGTCGCCGCGCTGCGCTCCGAGTTCGGCCCGCTGCCCGACCAGTCGATGCACGAGAAGACTTCGGTCAGCGCGCTGATCCGCGAGCTGTACACCTTCCTGCGCCAGGCCGACGCCCGTGAACTGGGCGGCCTGTTCCGCCAGCTCGACGCCGCCACCGGCGCCGAAAAGGCCGCGATCCAGCAGAAGATCGACAACCACGTCACCCACGTGGTGCCTATCATCGCCGACATCGACGCCGGTTTCGGCAACGCCGAAGCGACCTACCTGCTGGCCAAGCAATTCATCGAAGCCGGCGCCTGCTGCATCCAGATCGAAAACCAGGTGTCCGACGAGAAGCAGTGCGGCCACCAGGACGGCAAGGTCACCGTGCCGCACGAAGACTTCCTGGCCAAGATCCGCGCCATCCGCTACGCCTTCCTGGAACTGGGCGTGGACGACGGCATCATCGTCGCCCGCACCGACTCGCTGGGCGCCGGCCTGACCAAGCAGATCGCCGTGACCCGCCAGCCGGGCGACCTGGGCGACCAGTACAACTCGTTCCTGGACTGCGAAGAACTGTCGGCCGACCAGCTGGGCAATGGCGACGTCATCATCAAGCGTGACGGCAAGCTGCTGCGCCCGAAGCGCCTGCCCAGCAACCTGTTCCAGTTCCGCGCCGGCACGGGCGAAGCCCGCTGCGTGCTGGACTGCGTGACCGCGCTGCAGAACGGCGCCGACCTGCTGTGGATCGAAACCGAAAAGCCGCACATCGCCCAGATCGCCGGCATGGTCAATGAAATCCGCAAGGTCATCCCGAATGCCAAGCTGGTGTACAACAACAGCCCGTCGTTCAACTGGACCCTGAATTTCCGCCAGCAAGCGTATGACGCGATGAAGGCCGAGGGCAAGGACGTGTCGGCCTACGACCGCACTCAGCTGATGAGCGTGGAATATGACGACAGCGAACTGGCGAAGCTGGCGGACGAGAAGATTCGTACCTTCCAGGCTGATGCGTCGCGTGAAGCTGGGATCTTCCATCATCTGATTACGCTGCCGACGTATCACACTGCTGCGCTGTCGACGGATAACCTGGCTAAGGAATACTTTGGTGATCAGGGCATGCTGGGTTATGTGGCTGGGGTGCAGCGGAAGGAAATTCGGCAGGGGATCGCTTGTGTTAAGCACCAGAATATGTCGGGCTCTGATATCGGCGACGACCACAAGGAGTATTTCAGCGGCGAAGCGGCGCTGAAGGCGGCAGGTAAAGACAACACCATGAATCAGTTCTGATTCTGGTAGTAGCCTCCAAGCAAAACGCCAACCCATACGGGTTGGCGTTTTTCTTTTGTGCGGCGTGATTGCTCGCGGGGTTGTTCTTTTGAGAGCGAACGACAATGCCTCCGAGACTTCTCAACATCCGTGAGAAGTCGTGATACAGGTCGCTCAGCGACGCAATAGGCATTGGATATCGATGGAACAGCTCAGGGCCACTGGGACTCCTACAGTCTTCGGTAAAGGCATATACGCTTGTATGGCCTGTCGCCGAACTGGTAATAAGAATCTTTTTCATTTACCGGAGTAAGTCGACAAAGTTTAGACTCGCCCGCCTTCCATGCGGCCCTATATCCACTTATCGAACGCACATAATTACTAATGTGCAGATACCGATATAGGGCACACCCCTCGTTTTGGTGGCGCAAAAAGCTTGCGCGATGGTTACACTTATTTACATGGCGTAACCGGCAACTTACATCATCCATGCCTGGTGTGTGGCTACGTCATCACAGTGACGAGCGCATTCTTTTCGCTGATGTCAGACCATTAAAGCAATAGGTTTTAGAGAGGGGACTATGAAAGGATTTTTGAAGACTTTTGCTGCAGTCGCAGCAGGGTTCGCGGCCCATACCGCCGATGCAGCACCGTTGCCAGCCCACGCGCCGACCATTGCTGTTGATACCTCGTCGACTGCTGCGATCGACGCTAAGACGCTAGAGGTGATCGCAGTAACAGATTCGACCGGGGAAGCCTTCAACTTTGTGTTGAAGCGAGCCGCTGACGAGCAAGGGTCCCTGATGGCCTACCATCAATCGCACTCCTCGCATTCGTCACACCGCTCTCATTCGTCGCACTACTCCAGTCGCTATTAAATGCGCAAACCGCTTGAAGTCGACTCCGCAAGGAGTCGGCTTTCATTGAGGTCGCCATGACAACACGCTTAGAATTGGATGCCGCAGTCTACAGTTTGGAAGCTGTACAGAAGGCGGCTTATAGGTTCATTGATCGCCTCACCATCCTAATCTCTCAGCGGCAAGGCACAGTAATTTGTGAGCTTGATTCAGTCAGCGGCGCCCAAATACCCACTGACGACCTTCTGGCCGACTTCAAACGTGAACTGCTAGATCAGCAACTCCGTTTTCAGATCAAACGAGAAACAGAGCCAACCAGGAACCTGATTCTTGCTTACGCTTTCTCCCGTACAGGGCTGCAGAAATGAGCAAGTTTCGTAGCCTTGAGAGCTACCAACGCAAGCACTCTGGTCAATATCAGTTGCTGCCGTTCCGGTTCGAAGCCTTGGATGAGCAAAGCGTCGTTGCCACCAATGCAGTCGGTGAGTTGGCTTTCCTCTCTCGTAAGCAGCTCGAGAATCTCGTAGCACATCGCTTAAGCCCGACCGACCCCGATTACAGCATGTTGAGGTCTCGGCATTTCCTTCGTGAAGATGGGGATGAGGCTAGCTTGGAACTTCTTGCACTAAAGACGCGAACCAAGTTTAGCAAGCTCCGAAATTTTACGAACCTGCATATATTCGTCGCGTCGCTGCGCTGCGACCATAGCTGCCAGTATTGTCAAGTCTCTCGACAATCGGAGAACAAGGCAGCCTTTGACATGACATTCGAGACAGCGGATAAGGCCCTCGACCTTGTGTTTCGCTCTCCGAATCCTGCAATTAAGATTGAGTTCCAAGGTGGTGAACCACTTCTGAACTTCGAACTAATCCGCTATGTTGTTCAAAAGGCGGAACAGCGAAACAAAGGCGAGAGTCGAGATCTGCAGTTTGTTATTACAACAACTCTTTCACTAGCCACCGACGAAATCCTGGAGTTCTGTCGCGACCACAAGATATTTCTCTCATCCTCCCTGGACGGCCCTCCCGATCTACATAACAAGAATCGTCCCCGTCCGGGGCGGGACAGTCATGAACGCTTTGTCTCGGGCCTAAAGCGAGCCCGCGACATCGTAGGTTACGATTCCGTGTCGGCGCTAATGACTACCGCTCCGACAAGCCTAACTCGGGTTCGTGACATCATCGACGAATATCTAAAACATGGCTTCGACGGAATCTTCCTGCGCCATCTTTCCCCTTACGGCTTCGCGCTGAAGACGAAGAGCTTTCAGGCCTACAACACCGACCGGTGGCTCGAGTTCTACAAAGGAGGGATGGAATACATCCTAGAACTGAACAAAGCTGGAACACCTTTCACTGAGTATTACTCCACTCTTTTGCTGACCAAAATGATGTCGGCCGAGGACCCCGGGTTTGTAGATTTGATGAACCCAGCGGGCGCAGGCATCGCAGCTGTCGTATTCAACTATGATGGCGATGTCTACGCGTCGGACGAAAGCCGCATGCTTCGTGAGATGGGGGATACCACATTCCGCCTTGGCAACGTCCATCAGAACAGCTATGAGGAAATTTTCACCTCTGACGCACTTCTGACTGCTCTCGAGGATTCATTCACTTCATCCGCCCCCATGTGCAGTGATTGTGCATTCGAGCCTTGGTGTGGCGCAGATCCAGTGTTTCACCATGGGATGTACGGGGACGTCCTTGGGCGCAAGCCGGAATCGGACTTCTGCAAGCGAGTCATGGGGATTACCAAGTACCTCTTGGAGAAGATGCGCAAGGACGACGAAGCGAAGGAAATTTTCATGCGGTGGGTCAACCGATGCTGACACTTTCGGGCCGTGTAATACGAATCACTGAGCACAGGGTCAATCGGCAACACGTACCTGCACCTCGGCGGCAGTTCTCCCTCTGCACGAATCGTGATCTCCCACTCCCTTTGAGGGAATCGCGAGCCTATCTGTCACGTTCCACAGAACCGGTCCCTGCTGGCTTCACACATTACTTCGCGTTCAACCACCGGCCTCCAAGCTTGGAAGATAACGTGCCTTGCACTCTGCTAGGCGAAGAGTTCTCTTACCTCGCTGATGGCGACGTGGTTAGCTTGACCGATGACGGTAGGATCCGCGCCCTCTTCAGAGCGGCGTCTGAGCACAACAGCATCCTTCTTACTGAGCAGTGCAACAACTATTGCTTGATGTGCTCCCAACCGCCAAAGAAGGTCGATGACCGCTGGCTGTTAGATGAAGCAATGGAAACTGTTCGGCTGATTCCACGGAACACCCGTTCACTGGGCATTACCGGCGGCGAGCCAACACTGTTCGGTAAAGGCTTCTTAGACTTGCTTCACCAGATCAAGAACTGGTTGCCACGCACCTCTCTGCACATCCTCTCAAACGGGCGCACATTCTCTGACGTTGCGTTCGCCGAGCAGTATGCGGGGGTGCAGCACCCGGACGTCATGGTTGGCATCCCAGTGTACTCCGCGGACCCGGCACGACACGACTATGTCGTTCAGGCCGACGGCGCCTTTGATGAGACGATTCGAGGCATTCTGAACCTGAAGCGATTAAGTCAGAAAGTCGAGATTCGTGTCGTCGTACACAAGCAAACCTATGAAGGATTGCCAGCACTCGCCGAGTTCATTGCCCGGAACTTGCTGTTTGTTGACCACGTCGCCCTGATGGGGCTGGAGATGACCGGTTTCACCCGCGCGAACTTGGACGCGCTATGGATCGATCCGGCTGACTATAAAGGCGAGCTCAGTATGGCTGTCCGAGTCCTGAAGAGCTATGGGCTTCGGGTATCGGTTTACAACCATCAGCTGTGCCTAGTCAATCCCGATGTCGAACCGGCTTATGTCAAGTCCATCTCCGATTGGAAGAACGAATACGCGCCCGAGTGCGGCCCATGTACGCGGCGAGCTGAGTGTGGTGGGTTTTTCGCTTCTGGGATTGAGCATGGCTATAGCAAGTCGCTTCAGCCATTTATATAAGCTTGCTAGAAACTGGCGAGTAGGGACGTCGTCGGGCAAGCGCTCAAGTATGCTTCCTATTGCTACCATCTTGTCCAAGTCCCAGAAGCGGCGTCAGCTTGGATGAACTGCTGGGCTGCATTGTAGTAATTCACAAGTGCCACCCAGACGGTCGTAATTGCCCCAAGGTAAAGCACTGAAAAGCGCGGCATGACGGACGCAGGAGCACAGCACGCTCGGCACACCGTGAGTATGTCCATTGCGGACCGCCTGGACGTTGGCCACTTCAGCGGTACTACAAAGTCGCGACGGCTGCGGGAGAAATTTCGTCAATAACGTGCACGTTGAGCTTGTCTGCGATGGCTCGGTAGGCAGCGGGCAGTTGCCGCTCGAGGACGAGCACGACAGTCACTTCTGGCATATTCTCCTGATGGTCAACGCAGGCCTGAGCTTGAAGAACCGCCTGGTATTTAACCGCCTGATAGATCCCACGAAGATAGTCCTCCGTATTGCCATCAGACACGCGCGACTTCACTTCCACGCCCAGCCAGCGGGCTTTGGATTTAAATATAACATCGATGCTGTCACCCGAGCGCAGGGCGTACTCCGTTTCACGGAGCCACCAGTCTTTCGGTGCCCCGCATATTTCCGGGTGGTCAAAAATAAATTGCTTAAGTGCCTTGTGTGCATCTGACTCACCACCACCCCAGCCGCCGGCACCAGGCTTCCGTTCAATTGAAAGAGGCGTCACCCCCGGTACCCCAGCAAATTTTAGGATTTCATTCCAGCGGCTTCCGTAGTCGAGGATGCGGCCGTATTCATTCATCAGCTTCGCTTCCTTGTCCTGCCGCGGGAGTGATGCATATTCCGGCCAAACGCGGTTGACGCCAGCGGCCGGCAAGCCTGCATTGGAACCGCTAGATAGGACAACCACGCTGGCCAAAAATGGGGGCGCATCTGCAAGAGTGGCACCAGCCTTCTCGATAACGGTTGTGACGCGGTTTAGTACATGGCCAAGGCCCCGTGGCCAGGGCTCTCCATGCTTGTTGCATCGCCCCAATCGCTCCGCCAGTTCTCGATATGTCATCCGGCGCATTACATTGTCTTTCTGCTGCAATGCGTGCATCACCAGAACGTATAATGCTCGCTGCGCATAATCGTCGGCGTCGGGAGTCTCCCCCTCTTGTTGTACGAGGTTTTCTTCAGAATCCGGATCAGCTTCTGGTTCGGCCTCATACGTTGACGTCTCTGGCAGCACCCCGTCCTGCTCGTCCGAATCGCGTAGATGCGGAATGTCCGCGGTCCTTTCCACAAGTTCAAATAGCTTGCCGGGCCTGTTGGAATCGAAGCTGATCCGGATTCCCTGCCTCTGGAACTGATTGTCAATATCGAGTCGTTCTTTCAGTTCGTCCAGACTCATACCGATCCAACCGCGCAGTTGACTCACCCGGTCTAACCAAAAGTGCTTAACCTTCCGCTCACCCTGCTTCAGGGCGCTTGCAACAGGCTCGGCTTCATAGCCGAATATCGGCTTTCTCGTAGCGACTGCATGGTCGAGGTTCTCCCTCGCTTCTTCGCCATGCTTCTGTGCCAAGCCCTTCCATTGCCGCGACTTACCGCCTAACAACACGAAGCGCCGCTCTCGTCCGTCGGCTGGGTCAACAATTTTAGCGATTTGGTCAGCCCACAGCGTGCAGACCAATGCCTGATCGTCAGCGGTGAATGCGTTCCATGGTGTATCGAGCCGTGCATGGTTTGGGCTACGTGCGTACGTGTCCAATCCGCATGTTCTCTTCCAGAATTCGTGCGCCCCGACTATTGCCTCGGTCATACCCGTTAGCTCTTCTATGCCCGTGATATTGGCAGGGCAGGTTCTCCCCCCCGGCCAGATAGAGAGCAATCTTCTAAGTGATTAGAGCTCGTGTCAATGAAAGCTTGGTACGTCCAATTGCGTTTATTGCGATATCCTTTACCAGCGGGGGAAGGGGTGATGCATAACGCCAGGCTAAATACGATGCCGATGCAGAAGCAATCCGTATAGTTGCGAATACGCGGCTGAAGGCGAGGCCAGAGCGACGCACTGTGTGCGTCGCGCTGGATGTTCAAAGCGCTATTGCTCAATCCGATTGCATTGCCAATATTGCTTCTTACCCCGGCCCGGTGTAACACTGCAAGGAGCGCCCAGCCACCGCAGCCTGAGAAGGCCGTAGCGGGCCAGTTTGAGCTATTCGTCGGCGTCTCGCTAGGTGACGCTCGATAGTCTCGGCCGTGAAACCGTCAATGCTGGAGCAATGCCATCAGGCTTGCTCAGTTGCCTGGCCGCGTCCGAGCCACTCACCGCTGAAAGACGTTGTCGCGGTGGTATTTTAGATAGACTTCAACACCCTCGGGCACAAAACGGAGCGCCTGAGGCAATCCGAGCGCTTCGCGATGGCGACCGTCCAATCTCGGGGAGAGGCGCATGTCCCCGCCGCCGTCAAAGCTAATAAGCCCTTTGTCGAAGAGTGCATCGAGGTTTGCCGATAACAATAGCCCATTGAGGCGATCGATCTTCTGCTTGGGGGTGGACTTGTTCCAAGGCTTAATGTGTGAGGCGATAAGCAGTTCACGGCAATCGATCCCGCTAACCGCGCAAGCACCGCCCCACACCTGCATGAGGTTCTCGCGAAACTGACCTTGGCCGCGCCGCGCATTCGCCCGCGTGAGCACGTCAGTGATCGGCTGCTCGCCATCGGGGCGGTCCTCCACATCGAGGGGCTCCGTCGGCGCGCACTGCGTCGCGTCCGCCAGGCGCGCCCACTTTTCGGTGCGCTGGTCCAGTGGTATCGAGTTGAGCACCCGGCCGACGGTGGACAAATCCCATTCCGAGTAGCTGCCAAACATGCCCAGTAGCTTGCCCTTGCCGGTGATCGCACGTGCGTTGAGCGGGACTGGCGCATCGAGCCACCAATAGAAATCGTCGGGGCAGATCCAGTTGGGGATCCAGTGAAGATTGCGTCGCCAGGCCTGGAGGAATCGGTGCTGATTGCCGCCGTATTGCGCCTGCACATTCTTGACCGCCCAGGCGTCCTCCCACAACTCGCCCAGGCGAAGCTCCTGAACGATCTCTTCGCGCTGCTCCTTGTCGCGCTTTTGCAAGAGGCCGATCGCGTTGCCCGCGATGCCGACGAGCTCTTGGACGCCGTTGTGCGAGACGGTCATAAAGACAAACGTCTGCCCAGCGTTTTCGTCAAGCGGTGCGGAGCCAAGCCCTTCCGTGTGGAAGATCCGAAAGCGCTCCTTGCCCCGCGTCAGCAGCAGTCGAGGTGAGTTGTTCCACTCCTCGTGCCCATAGCCGGTCTCTCGAGGGTATCCGCTAGTGGCGATCACGCCCGAGGGGCGCAGGTACTTGTAGGTGTTCCAGAGAATAGGTTTCTGGATGAACAGCGCCATTGAATTTCTCTCGTTCGCCAGTTCTTGCAAAGAGGCCGCGCAGGAAGATGCGCAACAAAATGGCGTCTGCCGTAGTCCGGGGCTCGGCGTCTGCTGACCCCATTCTATCCGACCAGAGAACTTCCGACGCGGCGCGTTTCGAACACGATCTGAGGCACCGCGCCGTCGCAAACGGCTCACGATCTGAGCCGACGTCCTAGCGCGATCCATGCACGCTGTGAACGCAACCCCAGGGACCAGCGCTTCCAAGACGAGGCGGCAGCCAACTTCACGACTGAGCGCCCCGCCTAGCTTCATGCAACCTCCAACCCCTGTCCCTCCACCACCGCCAACTCACTCAACACCTGCGTCTCATGCGCCAGCGTAGCTGCAAGGGAAAGCAACCCCTCCCAAACCCCCTGCTCCAAATCCACCGGCTCCAAACTAACAGCCCCATGCTCACTAGCCATGAGCAATAGCCCATGAAGCTGCGCCGCCCGTTGCACCGCGAGACTCAGCGGATTCTCCCCCGGACTATGAGCGGTCACAAGCATATCGACACCATTGTGTTCCGCAGTAATACCGTGATGACTATGGCTATACATGACGCACCTCCACATACGCGGTTAGCGCGCGCCGCTGCATTGTGAAGGTACTGGAGATTGCCAATCGCCCAGAATGGGCAAGTAAGAACTGAAGCATGGGAATGCCCCCTAACCATACAGGTTCAGTCCCGCTCCCCAGGTGCTGATTGGGGTGGGCGGGCACAAGGCAGGGTAGCAGACCGGGAAAGAGACGAAAGCCGGCGAGCCCGAAGGCTCCCCTGCCAAGGCCCGCCCAAAGAAGGGGCGTGCGCAGGCACGGCAAACGTAAGCATACCGCCAGCAGGCGGACGCTCGACTCTTTCTCCGGGCTGCTAAACCCGGTCGCCACGACGCAGCGACGAACCCAGTATGAAGAGAGGCAGCAAGGGCGAGTATGGGCAAACTCTTAAAAACCGCTCATCGCCGGATTGCCGGGATGAAGCGGTGCGCATGTTCATGCGGTTGACTTCGTGGATGCGCTGGCCCTCTCCCCCGCCCCTCTCCCGCAAGCGGGAGAGGGGAGCAAACACGCGGCACAGAGAAATGCCGCAGGCTTTTCAGATCCCGATTGTGCACTCCCTCTCCCGCTTGCGGGAGAGGGGAGAAAACACGTGGCACCGCGAAATGCCGCAGGCTATTCAACCCTCAGAACCCCAGGCTCGCCAACAAATCATCCACCTGCGCCTGGTCCGACACCACATCCGGCTTCCCTTCCGGATTCACCTGCGGACCATTCATCAGCGTCGACGGTGCCTGCACTTCCACGCGGCGCTCTGACGGCACGTTGTCGATCAGCACCTGCAGCAGTTCCTGCTCCAGCGCGCGGATCATGTCCATCATCTTCTTGATGACCTGGCCGGTCAGGTCCTGGAAGTCCTGCGCCATCATGATGTCGAGCAGGTGGCTGTTGGTGGCGCGGGCCTGGCCGGGTACCTCGGACAGGAAGGCGCGGGTGTCCAGTACCAGCGAGCGGGCGTCGGCCAGTTCCACCGGCTTTTCAAACCAGGCGGCCCAGCGCTTATCCAGCGTTTCGGCCTGCTGTTCGATGTCGGACTGGATCGGCTGCGCCAGTTCGACCGCGTTGAGCGTGCGTTCGGCGGCCTGCTCGGTCATCGCGGCGATGTAGTTCAGGCGGTCGCGCGCGTCGGGGATGGCTTGCGCGGCGCGCTCGATTTCCTTGTCCAGGCCGAGCTCGCGCATGTTGTCGCGCAGCATGCGCGTCAGGTTGCCGATGCGCAGGATCAGTTGTTCGGCGGAATCGTTGCTCAGGGTGGGGGTCATGACAAACGCGCCTCCGCCTCAGCCGCCGAGCTTCTCGAAGATCTTGGTGATCTTCTCGTCCAGCGTGGCGGCCGTGAAGGGCTTGACCACGTAGCCGTTGGCGCCGGCCTGGGCCGCGGCGATGATGTTTTCCTTCTTGGCCTCGGCGGTGACCATCAGCACCGGGATCTTGCCGATGTTGGCGTCGGCGCGGATGGCCTGCAGCATCGACAGGCCGTCCATGTTGGGCATGTTCCAGTCGGAGATCACGAACTGGAAGCTGCCGTCCTTGGCTTTTTCCAGGCCGGCGGCGCCGTCTTCGGCTTCCTCGACGTTGACGAAACCCAGCTCCTTGAGCAGGTTGCGGATGATCCGGCGCATGGTCGGGAAATCGTCCACGACCAGGATCTTGATGTTCTTGTCCACTTTAAAGACTCCAGTAAATGCAGTGATGGCTGGTGGGTCCGGCTTTGTTGTTTCGGCTTGCCGGCTCGCTTAGACCCGTTGCGCGCGCGTGCCGTAGGTGGCCAGGCGCGCCATGACGCGCTGGGTCATCGCCGGCAAGGGCACGACTTCATGCACGCCGCCGGCGGCAATCGCCTCCTTCGGCATGCCGAATACGATGCAACTCTGTTCGTCCTGCGCCAGGTTGTAGGCGCCGGCGTCGCGCATGCGCAGCATGCCGCGGGCGCCGTCCTTGCCCATGCCGGTCAGGATTACGCCGATCACGTTCTTGCCGCCGTGCTGCGCGGCCGAATCGAACAGCACATCCACCGACGGGCGATGGCGGTTGACCGGCGCCTCCTGCGACAGGTGCGCAACGTAGTTGGCGCCGCTGCGCGCCAGCAGCAGGTGCGAGTCGCCAGGGGCGATATACGCATGGCCCGGCAGCACGCGCTCGCCGTGCTCGGCTTCCTTCACGGTGATGCGGCACAGGCCGTCCAGCCGCTGCGCGAATGATCGCGTGAAGCCGGCCGGCATATGCTGGACGATCATCACCGCGGGGCTGTCGGGCGGCAGCGGCATCAGGAATTCCTTGATCGCCTCGGTGCCGCCGGTGGAAGCGCCCAGGATGATCAGCTTCTCGGTCGACAGCAGCGGGCTGCGCAGCATCCGCACGGGGGCCGTGCCGGTGGCGGCGGGCGCGGCCGTTGGCGTGGCCGCGCGTACGCGTGCGCGCGATGCGGCGCGTAGCTTGTCGGCAATGGTGTCGGTGTATTCGAGCAGCCCGTCGCGGATGCCCAGCTTGGGCTTGGTGACGAAGTCCACCGCGCCCAGCTCCAGCGCGCGCATGGTGATTTCGGAGCCGCGCTCGGTCAGCGATGACACCATCAGCACCGGCATCGGCCGCAGCCGCATCAGCCGTTCCAGAAAGTCGAGGCCGTCCATGCGCGGCATTTCGACATCGAGCGTCAGCACGTCGGGGTTCAGGCGCTTGATCAGGTCGCGCGCCACCAGCGGGTCCGGCGCGGTGCCGACCACTTCCATGTCGGGCTGGCTGTTGATGATCTCCGTCATCAGGCTGCGGATCAGCGCGGAGTCGTCCACGCACAGCACCTTGATCTTGGCGGCAGTCATGATTGGTCGTGCTTGTAGGGGTTCAGGGAAGCTGGCGCGAGTACGTCTGCCGCGCAAACAGTTCCGGCGAGCGCGATGGTTCGCGCGCCGAGGTGGCAATGGCCCGCGCCAGCGCGCGTTCCTCGCGCGCCACCGAAACCTGGTCGTCCTGCCGGGTCAGGCGGCGCACCAGCGCCAGCCCGCCGATCGGGAAATAGCTGACGCGGCGCGCATGCGGGCCGCGCAGGTCCTGCGCCGCCACGCGCACCTCTTCCGCTTTCAGGTAGCGCAACACGAAGTCGGCGTTGCGGTCGCCGATGTTCAGCGTGGTCATGTTGGCCAGCACCGCGCCGCCGCCGAAGACCTTGGCCTCGAGCCGCTCGCGGCGCGCGCCCATCTTGAGCAGTTCGTTGATCAGCACTTCCAGCGCATAGCTGCCATAGCGCATCGATGCGGACAGCATGCGGTCGGCACTGCCGTCGTCGTCCGGCAGCATGAAGTGGTTCATGCCGCCGACGCCGGCCACCTCGTCGCGAATGCAGGCGGCCACGCAAGAGCCCAGCACGGTGGTCAGCACCACGTCGTCGCGCGTCACGTAGTACTCGTTGGGCAGCAGCTTGATGGCCTGCTTGCCGAACTCGCGGTCGAAGTAGGTGCGCGTGGCCAGCGCTTCGGGCAGGTGGGGCGTGCGCATTACGGCCTGCCCCGGCCGGCCGCGGACAGCGCGCCCGGTGCCAGTTCATAGACGGTCTGCCCGCGCAGCTGGAACGCGCGCGTGACGTAGGAGAAGTTCTCCGAATGGCCGGCGAACAAGAGCCCGTGCGGCTTGAGCAGCGGCACGAAGCGCTCCAGGATGCGGCCCTGGGTCGGCTTGTCGAAGTAGATCATCACGTTGCGGCAGAAGATGGCGTCGAACTGCTCGCGGATGCCCCAGTCGGGCGCGAGCAGGTTCAGCGGCTCGAACGCGATGGTGGCGGCCAGTTCCGGCTTGACCTTGACCGAGCCGGTGCGCGGGCCGGTGCCCTTCAGGAAGAAGCGCTTGAGCCGTTCCGGCGACAGCCGCGCCACCTGCTCGGCCGAATAGACGCCGCTGCGGGCCTTGGCCAGTACCTGGGTGTCGATGTCGGTGGCCAGCACGGTGCCGGCGCGGTCGCCCAGCGCCTCGGCCAGGGTGATGGCGATTGAGTACGGTTCTTCGCCGGTGGACGCGGCCGAGCACCAGACGCTGTAGGGCCGGCCAGCCTGCTTGGCATGCTCCGCCAGCAGCGGGAAGTGGTGCGCCTCGCGGAAGAACGAGGTCAGGTTGGTGGTCAGCGCGTTGGTGAAGAACTCCCATTCCGGCGAGTGGTCGTCCGCTTCCAGCAGCGCCAGGTACGAGGCAAAGTCGGTCAGCTGCAGCGTGCGCAGCCGGCGCGCGAGCCGGCTGTAGACCATCTCGCGCTTGTGGCTGCCAAGCGAGATGCCGGCGCGCCGGTGGATCAGCGTGCGGATCTGCTCGAAGTCGCGCTCGGTCAGCAGGAAGTCGCGCGCGTCGTCGCGCCGCAGCAGGGCGGCCGGCGCGGCGACCGGGCCGGTGTGCGCGGGGGCGGCGTTGCGGAACGGCGTCATGGGCTGTGCTTCGGTAATGCGGGATCAGGCGTATTCGGCTTCGACCAACGCCATCTCGGGGCTGGTCATCAGCTTCTCGATGTCGATCAGCACCAGCATGCGGCCGTCGATGGTGCCCAGGCCGGTCAGGTGCTCGGTCGAGATCGACACGCCGAACTCCGGCGCGGGCTTGATCGCGTCGCCGGTCAGCGTCAGCACGTCCGACACGCCGTCCACCACGATGCCGACCACGCGGCCGGCCACGTTGAGGATGATCACCACTGTCTGGTGGTCGTAGCGCACGTTGCCCAGGCGGAACTTCAGGCGCAGGTCGACGATGGGCACGATCACGCCGCGCAGGTTGGTCACGCCCTTGATGAAGTCGGGCGCGCTGGAGATGCGCGTGACGGTCTCGTAGCTGCGGATCTCCTGCACCTTGAGGATGTCGATGCCGTATTCCTCCGACCCCAGCGTGAAGACCAGGAACTCCTGGCCCGAAGCGTCGCTTCCGGGGGTATCGATGTGTCCGATGCCGGCCATGATGTCTTGTTCTCCTGTGATCGATTACTGCTGCAGCGCCGGTTCCTGCCGGCGCACGCCGGTGCGCTGCAGCGCGCCGACATCGACGATCAGCGCCACGCTGCCGTCGCCAAGGATGGTCGCCGCGGAAATGCACGGCACCTTGCGGTAGTTGGTTTCCAGGTTCTTCAGCACCACCTGGTGCTGGCCGATCAGCTGGTCCACCAGCAGCGCGAAGCGCTTGCCTTCGGCCTGCAGGATCACGGCGATGCCTTGGGTCGGTTCCTGCAGCGCGTCGGCAACGTTGAACACGCGGTGCATTTCCAGCAGCGGCAGGTATTCGCCGCGCACGTGCATGACGCGGTCGGAGTTGGCGGCGGTATGGACGTCTTCGGCCTTGGGCTGCAGCGACTCCATCACGCAGTTCAGCGGCAGGATGAAAGTCTCTTCGCCCACCTTGACCGACATGCCGTCCAGGATCGCCAGCGTCAGCGGCAGCACGATGCGGATGGTGGTGCCCAGGCCCGGGCGCGAGCTGATCTGCACGTGCCCGCCCATCTCCTGGATGTTGCGCTTGACCACGTCCATGCCGACGCCGCGGCCAGACACATCAGTGATGACCTCGGCGGTGGAGAAGCCCGGCGCGAAGATCAGCTGCCAGACTTCCTCGTCGGTGATGGTGTCGGACACCGGCAGGCCGTTCTGGATGGCCTTGGCCAGGATGCGCTCGCGGTTCAGGCCGCCGCCGTCGTCGCTGACTTCGATGACGATATTGCCGCCATGGTGCTGCGCGGACAGGATCAGCTGGCCGGTCGGGTCCTTGCCAGCGGCGACGCGCTTGTCAGGGGTTTCGATGCCGTGGTCCAGGCTGTTGCGCACCAGGTGCGTCAGCGGATCGATGATGCGTTCGATCAGGCTCTTGTCGAGCTCGGTGGCCTTGCCGAACGTAACCAGGTCGATCTGCTTGCCGAGCTTGCTGGCCAGGTCGCGCACCAGCCGCGGGAAGCGCGAGAACACATAGTCCATCGGCATCATGCGGATCGACATCACCGCTTCCTGCAGGTCACGCGCGTTGCGCTCCAACTGGCCCATGCCGGAGAACAGGCGGTCGAACAGCACTGGGTCCAGCGACGAGGCGGTCTGCGCCAGCATCGACTGCGTGATCACCAGTTCGCCCACCAGGTTGATGATCTGGTCGACCTTCTCGGTGGGCACGCGGATCGAGCCTTCGCCGTGCGCGGGGGCGGGGGCCGGGGCGGCCTTGGCCTTCTCGCGCGCGGCGGGGGCCGGCGCGGGTGCGGCAGCCACCGGCGCGGGCGCGGGCGCGACAGCCTCTGCCGGGGCCGGCGCCGCCGCCGGCGCATCGGCCGCGGCTTCGATCACGATCTGGTCGCCATCGATCACGAAGCAGCACACCGCGATGATGTCGTCGGCGCTGCATTGGGTGTTGAGCCACACCACCAGTTCGCCGTTGCTTTCCTGCTGGCCGGTGATCTCGCCCAGGTTGGCCAGTTCTTCGCGCAGCAGCGCCTGGTCGGAGGCCGAGACCTTGATCAGGCGGATCTTCAAACCGCCGCCGGCGTGTGCTGCTGCGGGGGCGGCGGCTGCGACAGGGGCGGGCGCCGGAGCAGGAGCCGGGGCCGCGTCATGGCCGGCGGCTTCCTGCGCCAGCTGCTGCAGCACGGCGCAGATGCGCGCCAGCGTTTCCGGATCGGGTTCGGTGCCGTTGCGGTAGGCGTTGAGCTGGTCTTGCAACACGTCCTTGGTTTCCAGAAAGGTGTCGATGATGGTCCTGGTCAACGCCAGTTCCTGCCGGCGCGTGCGGTCCAGCAGGTTCTCGAAGATATGGGTGGTCTCGGTCAGCGCGGCGAAGCCGAAGGTGGCGGCGCCGCCCTTGATCGAATGCGCGGCGCGGAAGATCGCGTTCAGGTGCTCGGCATCGGGCGCCTCGATGTCCAGGCCGAGCAGCAGCTGCTCCATTTCAACGAGCAGCTCTTCGGCTTCCTCGAAGAAGGTCTGGTAAAACTGAGTGATATCGATATCGACAGACATGGCGTCCTGAGTCACTTGGTTACGGCGCGGGGCACGCTGCGGCAGCGGTCCTGCGTCATGGTTTGCTGCCCGATGCCGGCGCGGCTGATGCCGCTGCCGGGGCCGACGCTGCCGCCAACCCTGCCTGCATTTCCTGCGCGGCCTTACCGGCCTGCGCCGCCACCGTGACCTCGGCGGCGCTGGCGTTCTCGGCCTCGAAGCGGGCCTGCGCCTTCTGGTTCAGCACCACGATGCTGATGCGGCGGTTGATCGGCGCGAGCAGGTCTTGCTTGTCCAGCGGCATGGTCGCGGCCAGTCCCAGCACGCGCAGCACCTTGCCTTCCTGCATGCCGCCCGCGATCAGCTCGCGGCGCGAGGCGTTGGCGCGGTCGCCGGACAGCTCCCAGTTGCTGTAGGTGCGCTCGCCGTTGGAATAGTTGGCGGCGTCGGTATGGCCGGACAGGCTGACCTTGTTGGGCAGCTCGTTCAGCACCGGGCCGATCTCGCGCAGGATGGTGCGCATATAGCTTTCGACCATGGCGCTGCCGGTGCGGAACATGGGGCGGTTCTGCGTATCCAGGATCTGGATGCGCAGGCCTTCGCTGGTGATGTCCAGCAGCAGCTGCGGGCGGAACTGGCGCAGCACCGGGTTGTTCTCGATGATCTGTTCCAGGCGCTGCTTGAGCGCGCGCAGGCGCTGCGCTTCCTGCTGTTCGTTGCGGCGCTGTTCGTCGCTGGGGTCGTTGTCGTGCGCGCGCATGATCTCGCCGTCCTTGCGCATCACGTCCATGCCGCCGCCGGGAATCACGCTGGGCGACTGGCTGCTTTTCTCGCCGCCGACGATGGCGACCTTGAGCGGCATGCGGAAGTATTCGGCAATGCCTTCCAGCGTTTTCTTGTTGGCGCTGGACAGCAGCCACAGCACCAGAAACAGCGCCATCATCGCCGTCATGAAGTCGGCGTAGGCAATCTTCCAGCTGTGGTTGCCGTGCGGCCTGGCGTGCGACTTCGCCCGGCGGACGATGATCGGACGCATATCGTGTGCGCTGCTCATGTGGTGCCCCTTGCTGCGTGCGTTGTCGGCTGCCTTAGTTCAGGCTCTTCACTTCACGCACGTGGTCGTCGAGCTCCAGGAACGACGGACGCACCGTGGAGTACAGCACCTTGCGGCCGAATTCCACCGCGACCAGCGGCGCATAGCCGTTCAGGGAGGCCAGCAGCACCACCTTGATGCACTCGTAGACCTTGACGTTCTCGGACACCTGCAGCTCGATGCGCGCGGCCAGCGGCGAGATAAAGCCGTAGGCCAGCAGAATGCCGAGGAAGGTGCCGACCATGGCGTGCGCGATCAGCGCGCCCAGCTCGGCCGGCGGCAGGTCGGCCGAACCCAGCGCATGGACCACGCCCATCACCGCGGCGACGATGCCGAACGCGGGCAGACCATCGCCGACGCGCGACAGCGCATGGGCGGGGATCTCGGCTTCATGGCGGAAGGTCTCGATCTCGTGGTCCATCAGGGCCTCGATCTCGAACGCGTTCATGTTGCCGTTGACCATCATGCGCAGGTAGTCGGTGAGGAATTCCATCACCACCGGATCCGACAGGATGCGCGGGTACTGGCTGAACACGCTGCTGGCGGCGGGATCGGCGATTTCCTTTTCCAGGAACAGGATGCCCTCGCGCCGTGCCTTGGACAGCAGCACGTACAGCAGCGACATGACGTCCAGGTACAGCTCCTTCTTGTACTTGGAACTCTTGAACAGGCCCGGCAGCGCACGCGCGGTGGCCTTGATGGCCTTGCCGGTATTGGTGGCGATGAAGGCGCCGATGGCGGCGCCCGCGATGATCACCACTTCCGCAGGTTGATACAGCGCGCCCATATGGCCGCCGGTCATGGCGTAACCGCCAAGCACCGCCGCTACCACGACGACATAGCCAAGAACTACTAGCACGATCGGATCCCCGTCTAAAAACGCGCGTCAGCCACGCTCATTGGCCCGATGCACGGGCGCACGGAGAGAATCCGTCCGCCAGCGCAGCAAGCTTGCCAGCCGGCGGACCTTGACCAGGATCAGGCGTTGGTCTGCACGGCGGCGGCGTCTTTCGAGAGCTTCTTCACTTTCCCTGCGCGCGACGGCGGACGGCACAGGCTGCACACGAAGTTTGCGTGCGGCTCATACGCGTGCGTGACAAACTGTCCGCCGCAACACGTGCACCGGGACAGCTGCAGCATGTTGCTCTCGAAGAACCGTACTAACGTCCAGGCCCGCGTGAAACTTAAGACAATTTCACCGCCGAGCAGCGAAACATGCTCGAGGTACAGGCGGTAGGCGGCCACCACCGCGCGGATGCCCACGGTCTCGCCTTCCTGCACCATGAACTGGTACGCGGAGAAGAACAGAGACGAGTGGATATTCGGCAGCCAGGTGGTGAACCAGTCCGTCGAGAACGGCAGCATGCCCTTGGGGGGCGAGACGCCGCGCAGCTCCTTGTACAGGCGTATCAGCCGGTCACGCGACAGCGTGGTCTCGGCTTCAAGCACCTGCAGGCGCGCACCCAGGCCGATCAGCTCGATCGCGAGCTGGGTCTGGTTGGCGTCCTGGAGCACGCTCTTGCGGCTGGGAACGGAGGTGGCCGTGTAACTCCGGTTTGGCTCGGCCTGCAGGAGTGCGGTCAATTGAGCGACTCCACAGGCTGACGTGCGAGCAGGATCGCGGCGTGGATCTGCTGCATGTCATGGCTCTTGGCCGTGTGGGTGAGAGTTGAGAGAAGCGCGTGGTCGTCGAAGCGGAACCTGCACAGCACCATGTTGGATGCCGCGAGCTTGACGAGTTGCGCTGAGGTCAGCTTGGCAAGGATATCCGCAATTTCCTTGCTGACCCCAAGCCTGAACATGGCTTCGACCTGGTTTTCGCGCACCAGGCGTTGCGCGAGCAGCAGATAGGCGAGGTTAACCTCCCTGATCTCCTGGAGAACTTCACTGCTTTCCAATTTATCCCCGCTACCAAAAACCCACCGTAGCCGCTTGTCCGGCGCTTACCGTTGCCCTGGCGGGCCCGGCGACCAGATCGTTTGTTTGCGGCTGGGCGGGTACAACGTACGACTAAGGAACTACGCCCAAGTCCAACTGTAATCAACTCCGTTACAAGTGTTACAGAGTGTAAGTAAGACTGTTACGTTTATATCGGCATTCGCCCCGCAATGCCAATCCCTACTTACGCGGGGGGGAACCAAATGTCGCATGAAACATACATTGGCCCTGCACATTTTGTAACAAGTCACACCTCTGACTTTTGATTTCGCTCAAAACGGCACGAGCAAACGTCCTCTGCATCAACGCGCTGGCACGGCGTTGGTAGCCTGCTGGATTCCTCTATTGACGACGGCCGCGCGGAGTGTATCGCCGTACACGGCGTTCGTAATACTGTCCGAAATCTCCGGCTGGCATCAGCGCAAGACGAGGGTCCTGATTTCAATGTCCGAACAATCGGCGCAGCCAGTTCGCCAGCCGTGCGAACACGTCGTCGGGCGCTTCGCGAAACAATGCGGGCCGCACGCGCTCCACCTGCTCCAGCACGCGCGAGGCCTCGTCGGGCTGGATCGAGCCATACTCCAGCGCCAGCCCCAGCATGCCGCGCAGCTCGCCCACGCGCGCGCGGCCGGCGGCCTCGTTGTCTTCGGTCTGCAGCGCGTACATCAGGTCGTAGGCGCGCTGGCGCAGGCTTTCGGCCAGGCGCCAGGCGGGCGTGCGCATGCGCTCTTCCAGCGCGCGCAGGTCTTCGGCCGACGCCGCCACCTGGGTCGCCAGCGCCTCGGTATAGGCGCTATCGGCGCCGCACTCGGCCAGCACCTGCGCCGCCCATTCGCGTGCATGCGCGAGGCGCTGCTCGCCGCTCCATCCCGGCTGCACCGCCAGGCCGAAGCCGAAGCGCTGGGCATCGCGCATCAGCGCCGCGAGCGCATTCGGCAACTGCTTGTCGAATACGCGGCGCGCCCAGCCATACTCACCCCCGGACAGCAGCCGCGAGACCGCGCGCTCGGTCAGCGGGCCGTCATGCTGCAGCAGCCGCGCGCGCAGGAAGTCATGGAACTCGGGCGGCAGGAACTCGCGGTCGAGCCCGGTCGAGACCCCGATGAACTGGTCGAATTCCTTGCGCAGCCTGGCCGCGTCCTCTTGCGGCAAGGCCAGGGTGATATCGGTCGTCATGGCAACACTCAGAACGCGCTCCAGTCGCCGTTGTCGGCCGCGGCGAGCGCGGGACGCGGGGTCATCGCCGCTGCGCGCGACGCCGGCTTGGCTGCCGTCGGCTCGGCCGCGTCGTGCGGGGCTTCATCGGCGCTGGCGGCTTCGGTCTTGGCCATGGGCAGCTTGGCAGCGCGCTTGCTTGCGGCGATGGCACGCACGGCGCCCGCGCGTTGAGTCTTGGCGGGCACCGCGGCGGCGGCCGGCATTACCTCGAAGCGCTCCGCGCGCTCGTCCTCCGCGGCCAGGCGGAAGGTTGCCACCGCGGATTGCAGGCGGCTGGCCTGCTCTTCGAGCGCACCGGCAGCGGCAGCGGCTTCCTCGACCAGCGCCGCGTTCTGCTGCGTCACCTCGTCCATCTGCGCCACCGCCTGGTTCACCTGCTCGATGCCCGAACTCTGCTCGGCCGATGCCGCGCTGATCTCGCCCATGATGTCGGTCACGCGCTTGACCGCCTGCACGATCTCATCCATGGTCTTGCCGGCCTGGCCGACCAGCGCCGAGCCGTTGTCGACGCGCTCGACCGTATCGCCGATCAGCCCCTTGATCTCCTTGGCCGCGTTGGCGCTGCGCTGCGCCAGGCTGCG
>NZ_QKZN01000015.1:0-83356 GCF_003254285.1 Cupriavidus phytorum | reverse complement strand
CGACCAGCGCCGAGCCGTTGTCGACGCGCTCGACCGTATCGCCGATCAGCCCCTTGATCTCCTTGGCCGCGTTGGCGCTGCGCTGCGCCAGGCTGCGCACCTCGCCCGCCACCACCGCGAAACCACGGCCCTGCTCGCCGGCGCGTGCAGCTTCCACCGCTGCGTTCAGCGCCAGGATATTGGTCTGGAACGCGATGCCTTCGATCACGCCGATGATGTCGACGATCTTCTTCGACGCATCGTTGATCTCGTCCATGGTCTGCACCACCCGGCCCACCACTTCGCCGCCGCGCAGCGCCGTGTCCGACGCGTTGGCCGCCAGCCCGCTGGCCTGGCGCGCGTTGTCCGCGTTCTGGCGCACGGTGCTGGTCAGCTCTTCCATGCTCGATGCGGTCTGCTCCAGCGACGCCGCCTGCTGCTCGGTGCGCTGCGACAGGTCGTTGTTGCCGGCGGCAATCTCGCGCGACGCGCTGCCGATCGATTCGGCCGAGGCCTTGAAATCCCGCACCATGCGCGACAGCTGCTGCTGCATCTGCTGCATCGCAAAGACCAGGCTGCTCTTGTCACCGGCGCGCGTGGTCACCGGCTGCGAGAAATTGCCCTCGGCAATGCGCGCGGCGATGGCCGCGGCATACGCCGGCTCGCCGCCCAGCTGGCGCGACAGCGCGCGCGCCAGCAGCACGCCCAGCAGCACCGACAGCGTCAGGCCGCCCAGCACCAGGCCCAGCATCCACAGGCGCGTTTCGTCGTAGACGCTGCGTGCTTCTTCCATGTTGTTGCGGGCGCGGTCGTCGCGGCGCTTGACCATCTGCAGCATCACCGCTTCCAGCGCGTGGCTGTCCTTGAGCAGGTCTGCGCTTTCGGAGAACACCTGGCTTTCGAACTGCGAGGTATCCAGCGGCTGCTTGCTGACCAGCTCGACATACTTTTCCATGCGCGCGCGGAACGCCGGCGACAGGTCCTGGTACTGCTTGACCAGCGCCTTGCCCTCGGGCTTCTCGAAGGCGCCGGCCACCTGGCGGATGCGTTCGTCCATCGCGGCCAGCGACTTGGCGATCTGTTCTTTCTCGACCGTGCGCTCGCCCATGGTCGATGCCGACAGCAGCGCGATCTGCGAGCGGCTGGCGTAGACCAGGTTGATGTTGGCGTCCTGCACCGCCTTCAGCGCGCGCAGGTCGTCGTTGTAGATCTTGCCGGTCCAGTCGGCCATGCGGCCCATGTTGACGACGCCCAGCAGCCCCATCACGGCGCCGATCACGGCGACCACCAGGAATCCGGCAACCAGCCTGGTCGTGACGCGCAATTGATTGAACCAATGCATAGCAACTCCCCCTTGTAACTGAAGCCTCGGGCACGGCCTGCCGCACCCTGTGTACGCTGGCGGCGCGGCATGCCGCGCCTGCCTTCACTTCGATCCCAACGTGCCGGTGCCGCGCCTACGCGCGTGCCAGCACCGCATCGCCGCGCGCCTGCGCTGGCTGGCGCTGCGGCCGCACCTCCGCCTGCATGCTGACGCGGAACGTCGCCACCGCATCTCGCAGCCGAAGCGCCTGTTCTTCGAGCGCGCCCGCCGCGGCGGCCGCTTCTTCGACCAGCGCCGCGTTCTGCTGCGTGCCCTCGTCCATTTGTGCCACGGCCTGGTTCACCTGCTCGATGCCCGAGCTCTGCTCGGCAGATGCCGCGCTGATCTCGGCCATGATGTCGGTGACCGACTTCACCGCCTGCACGATCTCTTCCATGGTCTGGCCAGCCTGGCCAACCAGCGCCGAGCCGTTGTCGACGCGCTCGACCGTATCGCCGATCAGCCCCTTGATCTCCTTGGCCGCGTTGGCGCTGCGCTGCGCCAGGCTGCGCACCTCGCCCGCCACCACCGCGAAGCCACGGCCCTGCTCGCCGGCGCGCGCGGCTTCCACCGCGGCGTTCAGCGCCAGGATATTGGTCTGGAACGCAATGCCTTCGATCACGCCGATGATGTCGACGATCTTCTTCGACGCATCGTTGATCTCATCCATGGTCTGCACCACCCGGCCCACCACTTCGCCGCCGCGCAAGGCAGTATCCGAAGCATTGGCGGCCAGCCCGCTGGCCTGGCGCGCGTTGTCCGCGTTCTGGCGCACCGTGCTGGTCAGCTCTTCCATGCTCGACGCGGTCTGCTCCAGCGATGCCGCCTGCTGCTCGGTGCGCTGCGACAGGTCGTTGTTGCCGGCGGCCACCTGGCGCGTCGCGGTCGAGATGCTGGCCATGCCTTCCTGGATTTCATGCACCACCGACAGCAGGCTGCGCTGCATGGTCTGCATCGCCTGCGCCAGCGCGCCGATCTCGTCGGCGCTGCGGTGCTCGAAGCGCGTGGTCAGGTCGCCCGCGCCCATGCGCAGCGCAAAGTCCAGCATGTCGCGCACCGGCCGGTTCACGCGCGCCAGCAGCATGGTGCCGGCGGCAAAGGACGACGCCAGCGCCAGTGCAAAGCCGCCCCACAGCCACGGGCGCAAGCTGGCCACGGCGGTGCCGCCCAGCGCTTCCACCGCGAGCAGCGCGGCCAGGAACCACACCAGCCCGCCAGCCTGGGCCCACAGGATGCGGCGCTTCAGGTTCAGCCGCAGCAGCCCCTGCACCAGGCCGCGCAGGCCGGTGCGCACCACCGCGCCGTGGCGGATCGCCAGCCCGTCGGCACGCCCGGCGCGAAAGCGCGCATAGGCGGCGCCCGCGGCCTGCACCTGCTCGCGCGTTGCCATCGAGCGCACCGAGGTGTAGCCCACCACGCGGCCGTCGACGCGCGTCGGCGTCACGGTCGCATTGACCCAGTAGAAGTCGCCGTTCTTGCGGCGGTTCTTGACCACGCCCATCCATGTGCGCCCGGCCTGCAGGTCCTGCCACAGGTCGGCGAACGCCTCGGGCGGCATGTCGGGGTGGCGCACCAGGTTATGCGGCGCGCCCAGCAGTTCTTCCGCCGTAAAGCCGCTGGCCTCGATAAAGGTGCGGTTGGCAAAGGTGATACGGCCCTTGAGGTCGGTGCGCGAGATCAGGTAGTCGGACGGAGACAGCGGGTACTCGCGCTGCGTAACGGGTTGGTTGTTTCGCATCTAAGTCTGTACTGCTTGCCTGGGGCGCGCCGCATGGGTCCATGCGGTGCGCACCGCGGGCGGGTTCGGTCCGGCGCGCGGGTGGCGCGTGCCGGACGGCGGGGGGCGCTATTGCAGGATCAGGACACCGCTTCAAGTGCGGCCAGTTCTTCGGTATTGAGCAGCTTCTCGATATCGACCAGGATCAGCATGCGCTGCTCGACCGAGCCCAGGCCGCGGATATAGTCGGTCGCCAGTTCGCCGGAAAAGTGCGGCGTGGGCTTGATCTGCGCGGCGCTCAGCGTCAGCACGTCGGAGACGCCGTCCACCACGATGCCGGTGGTGCGTTCGTTGAGGTCGACGATGATCACGACCGTGTACTGGTCGTAGCTGACATTGGGCTGGCGGAACTTGATGCGCAGGTCGATGATCGGCACGACGATGCCGCGCAGGTTGATCACGCCCTTGATGTAGTCGGGCGCATTCGCGATCTGGGTGACCGACTCGTAGCCGCGGATCTCCTGCACCTTCAGGATATCGACGCCGTATTCCTCGCGGCCCAGGGTAAAGGCCAGGAACTCCTCGCCCGCGCCGTCTGCCTTGTCGATGTGCTGCATCGTCTAGCCCCCCAAATTTGGCTCATGCTGGTTTCTCTGGCGCCGCAGCGGCCGGGGTCGCTGGCTGCGCCGGGGCGTGACTTCGCCCACCAGTGTTTACGGCAGGATCCGGGGTGACTGAAGGGCGACGCCGCCGCTTTCCTTACCCTTCCGAGGTAGGGGATGCCGCTTCCAGCAGCGCGGCCACGGCCTGCATCAGCCCGTCGGGGTCGAACGGCTTGGGCAGGAAGCCCGATGCGCCCGCCGCGCGGGCCTGTTCGCGGATGCTGCCGTCCTGCTCGGTGGTCAGCATCAAGATCGGCATGCGCGCGTAGCGCGGCGTCGCGCGCAGGCTGCGGATCAACGTGAGGCCGTCCATGCCGGGCATGACCTGGTCGGTGACCAGCATGCCGAAGTGGCCCGCGAGCGCCAGCGCATGCGCCTGGTCGCCGTCAGCGGCCTCGGTCACGTCGAATCCTCCGGCGCGCAGGCAGGCGCCGATCATGCGGCGTAGCGAGGGAGAATCGTCGACGACGAGGATGCTGGGCAATGACATGGGCGCCTCCGGAGGTGCAGGAACGGGTGGGTCCGCCAGGAACATCGATGACACGGGCAACGCGGCGGCGACGGACGGGCCGGCACAGGGCTAGCGCCAACGCGGGCCAGCCTGCCAGACCCGTTATCGGCGGCGCGGCCGCCGGGCTTTAGCCATCGAGAGGCAAACCGGGCGTCAGGCCGCGGCCTGCGCGCGCAGGGCGTCGCCGAAGCCGGCGGCGTCCAGCGGCAGCGACAGCAGGTAGCCCTGCACCTCGTCGCAACCCATCTGGTTGAGGATGTCCAGCTGCGAGGCCGACTCTACGCCTTCGGCCACCACCTTCATGCGCAACTCGTGCGCCAGCGCCACCATCGAGCCGACGATGGCGCGGCCCTGCGCATCGGTATCGAGCCCGCCGATCAGCGTGCGGTCGATCTTGAGCGTGCCCACGCGCAGCCGCTTGAGATAGCCCAGGCTGGAATAACCGCTGCCGAAATCGTCCAGCGCCACCTGGATCCCGAGCGACTGCAGCTCGGCCAGCGTTTCCAGCGACTTGCCGATGTCCTTCATCGCCGCGGTCTCGGTGATCTCCAGCGTGATCGCCGACGGCGGGATGTCGTGCTGGTGGATCTGCTCGAGCAGGTATTGCGGGAAATTGCGGCTGGCAAAGCGCAGCCCCGAGACATTGATCGCCACCGGCACGGTCGGCACGCCGGCGTCGCGCCACTGGCGCACCTGGCGGCACACGCTGGTCAGGACCCAGTCGTCGAGCTTGTCGATCTGCCCGGACTGTTCGGCCACGGCGATGAACTCGGCTGGGCTGACCTGACCCAGCGCGGGATGGCGCCAGCGGCAGAGGGCCTCGGCGCCGACCACGGTGCGGCGGCGCGCGTCGTACTTGGGCTGGAACTGCAGCGACAGGGTATCGTCCTGGATCGCCACCCACAGGTCGCGCCGGATCACGCGGGTGCGGCGCGCGCGTTCGCCGGCGGCGCTGTTGAACAGGCGCACCTGGTTCGAGCCGCTCTGGCGGGCTTCGGCCAGGCTGACGCGGGCCGCCTGCATCAGCGCCTCGGACGTCTGTGCGTCGCGCGGATAGATGGCGATGCCGATATTGACGCCGATCTGCATCTGCAGCCCGCGCGCGGCGATGAACTCGGCCAGCGAGCCCAGCATGCGCGAGCCCAGTTCCTGCGCGCGGCCATGGTGGACCAGTTCGGGCACGCCCACGGCGAACTCGTCGCGCGCCAGCCGCGCCAGGAAGTCGTGGGGCTCCAGCACGGCCTGCGCCAGCGCGCCGGCGTCCTGCGCCAGGATGTCGTCGGCGCGCACTTCGAAGACTTCGTCGACTTCGCGGTAGTCGGCGATATGGATCAGCAGCACGGCGCAGCCGGTCTCGGCCAGCCGGGCCTGGCTGATGGCCTGGTCCAGCCAGCGGCCGAAGGCGACTCGGTCCGGCATCACGGTCGCCACGCTGTATTCCCCCACCGTGTCTTGCCCGCGCGCGGCGGCACGCACGGTCAGCCGGCCCGGGCGCCCGGGGATGCGCGCGCCGCGCCGCGCCAGCCGCGGCTCGGCGCCGCGATGCAGCACCGGCAGGTCATCGGCAAGTTCGTCGGCCAGCGTGGCGTCGGCGCGTGCCGGCGCCGGCAGCCAGCCGCGCGATTGGGCCCGATGCACGGCGAACAGCAGCGCGCACAGCGCGGTCAGCCCGCCCGCCAGCCAGGCCGGGTGCGGCAGGCCGGCGGCGTCGATGCAATCGCGCGCGGTCACGGTGCCGGCGCCACACGAGCGGCCCAGGTGGGTGCCGGCCGCCGCAACGAGCCCGGCTCCGGCCACCACCGCCATCAGCGCCGCGCCGCGCCACAGGCGCGCGCCCTGGCGCAGCCACTGCACCAGCAGCTTGACCGCCGTGGTGGCCGCCGCCGCGGCGGCAAAGCTGGCCGCCAGCTGCGCGGTGTCGCTGACGGCCGGCACGCTGCCCGACAGGCCCACCACCAGCACCGGCATGCCGATGCTCAATTGCGACAGCAGCGCCGCCGACCACGTCAGCACGCGCAGCGACCGGCTGCCGGCCGGCTGGTCCGCGCGCCCGGCGCGAACGCCGAGGGCGGCGGCTACACCCAGCAGGGCAGCCAGCAGCAACAGGACGGAACTCAGGGCAATCATTAGGCTGCGCGATGATGATGAAGATGCGCGAAGACGGTCAGGACGCGGGGCAAACCCCGCATCATGTCATCTTGCAGTCGCCGTGTGAACAAGGCAATGACTCGAACGCAGGGTGTTAGAACGCGCTCCAGTCATCATCGCCGCCGGCCGCGGCCACTGCCGGACGCGCTGCGGATCGCGCTGCAGGGGGGGTTGCCGGGCTGCTCGCCGGCCTGGCCGCGGGCCGCGCCGCCGCTGCAACCGGCACCTTACGCACCGTCGTGGTGCGCGCGGCCACGCTGGCACTGGCGACGGCGGGGGTCGCCGGCGTGGAGGATGCCATTGCCTTTGCCGACGTCTTGGCTGCGGCGCTTCCACCGACGTGGGCCGTGATCGCCGGCTCCGCCGCGGTGTTGACGGTGAACACCGAGACCACGTTCTTCAGCTTCTGCGCCTGTTCTTCCAGCGCGCCCGCCGCCGCCGCGGCCTCTTCGACCAGTGCGGCGTTCTGCTGGGTCACCTGGTCCATCTGGGTCACGGCCTGGCTGACCTGCTCGATGCCGCTGGTCTGCTCCTGCGATGCCGCGCCGATCTCGTTCATGATGTCCGTGACCCGGCGCACCGCCTGGACGATCTCGCCCATGGTCTGGCCGGCTTCGGCCACCAGCCGGGTGCCGCTCTCCACGCGCTGGCCCGACTCGCTGATCAGCGCCTCGATTTCCTTGGCGGCCGAGGCCGAGCGCTGCGCCAGGCTGCGCACCTCGCCCGCCACCACCGCAAAGCCGCGCCCCTGCTCGCCGGCCCGGGCGGCTTCGACCGCGGCATTGAGCGCCAGGATATTGGTCTGGAAGGCGATGCCCTCGATCACGCTGATGATTTCCACCACCTTGCGCGAGGCGCCGTTGATCTCGTTCATGGTGTCGACCACGCGGCCCACCACCTCGCCGCCCTTGAGCGCGATCTGCGAGGCCTCGCCCGCCAGCACGCCGGCCTGGCGCGCATTGTCGGCGTTCTGGCGCACCACCGTGGTCAGCTCTTCCATGCTCGCGGCGGTCTCCTCCAGCGACGAGGCCTGTTCCTCGGTGCGCTGCGACAGGTCCAGGTTGCCGGTGGAAATCTGCTGCGTGGCCGACGCCATTGAATCCGCGCCGCTGCGCACTTCGGCGACGATGCCCGACAGGCTCGACTGCATCGCGGCCAGCGCCTGCATCATGCGCCCGATCTCGTTCTTCGAGATGCTGGTGATGCGCGCGGTCAGGTCGCCGCGGGCGATGCGCTCGAACACCGCCAGCGCCTCTTGCACCGGCGCGACGATGGCGCGGTTCAGCGCGACCGCGCACAGCGCGGCAAGCGCCAGGCCCAGCACGATCATCACGATCGACAGCATGCGGATGCGGGCAAAACTTGCCTGCGCCGCGCCGAAATTGGCCTCGCCCGCCGCCATCTGGAACTTCTGCAGTTTTTCATGCGCGCTCGACATGCTGCGCTGCAGGTCGGGCAGCACCTTCTTCGCCAGCCGCACCGCCTCTTCCTGGTTGCCCGCCAGCGACGCCGCCTGCAGCGGCAGCACGCCCTGCTCCATGAAAGCCTGGCGCTGCTTGCCCAGTTCGGTCGCCAAGGCCTGTTCCTCGGCATTCTGCGGCAGGCTCATATAGCGCTTCCACGCCGCGTCCGACGCCTCCACGAACACGCGCGAGCGATCCACGTTGACCTTGGGATCGTCCTGCTCGCCCTGCATCACGTTGCGGTCCAGCGCCAGGCGCATGCGCGTGGTGGCCAGCATCGCGTCGCTGAGCGCGACGGTCGAGCCAAGCTGGTTGGCATAGGTATCCTTGAGCGCGTCGTTGCTCTGCGAGATGCCGTACAGGCCGGCGCCGCCGACCAGCAACAGCAGCAGCGACAGGATTCCCATGGCGCCCCGTAGCAGGGTCTTGATCTGAATATTGTTGTGGAAGGACATGATGAAATAAGACTTAGGCAATCCGCGGGACACACCCCTTGCCCCGGTCCGGCAGGATCGTTACCGCATTGATCCGCCCTGCCCGGATAACGGCGTGCCCCCCTCATCCTTGAGTCGCCGTCCGGCGCGCACGGTTATGGTGAATCGGCGATAAACGCCATGTCGGATATCAGCCACGTAGAGGGGGTGGGCTGGCGGGTATGGCCTGAAACGGGGTTGCCGCCTGTCCGTAAATGCCGGCGCGATTAATGGCATGGCCGGTATCCGCACACAACGACGACAGACGGTCCGGTAGGGAATACCGCCGGGTTTTCGGCACGGCTCAACCGTCGCAGTACCGCCGGCACGCGGCAAAATCCGCGGCGACTCGCCCTGACACTGAAAGTTCACACAATTATCAGCAGCAAGAATTTTCGCAAAAACCGTCCGGGATTACGCCACCAGGATTTGCAGCCGGCAGCCGGCCCGTTATAATTGTTTTCAGCATTTTCCCCCGCCCACCAGCGCACCCAGCGCAATTCAATCACCGGAAACCGAGGACGCAATGGCGACGTATCAGGAAATCGTTCAGAAAATCAGCGAACTGCAGAAGCAAGCCGAGGAAATCAAGGCGCGTGAACAATCCGCCGTGATCGCGGATATTCGCGAGAAAATCGAGCAATATGGCCTGACCGCGGAAGACCTGGGTTTTGGCGCGAAGGCCCCGGCCGGCAAGAAGGCGGCCAACCGCAAGGTGCCGGTGCGTTATCGCGACAACGCCGGCAATACCTGGACCGGCCGCGGCAAGCGCCCGGGCTGGCTGACCCAGGCCCTGGCCCAGGGCAAATCGGTCGAGGACTTCCTGATCCGCTGAAACACGCGATCCGGCAGACGGCAAAACGCCACGGAGACATCCGTGGCGTTTTTGTTTTGCCTGGCGGAAAGCCTGGCCGGGCTCAGGCGTCGAAGCCGTGCGGGTTCATCGACTGCCAGCGCCACGAGTCCTGGCACATGCGGTCCAGGTCGTGCTGCGCGCGCCAGCCCAGCAGTTCATGGGCCAGCGCCGGGTCGGCGTAACAGGCGGCGATATCGCCCGGGCGCCGGTCCACGATCTGGTACGGCACCGGCTTGCCGCTGGCGCGCTGGTAAGCCTGCACTACCTCCAGCACGCTGTAGCCACGCCCGGTGCCCAGGTTGACGGTCATGCCGCGGCCCTGCCGGCCCAGGTAATTGAGCGCCGCCAGGTGGCCGTCGGCAAGGTCGCAGACATGGATATAGTCGCGCACGCCGGTGCCGTCGACGGTCGGGTAATCGCCGCCGAATACCATCAACTGGTCGCGGCGCCCGCCCGCCACCTGCGCCACATAAGGCATCAGGTTGTTGGGAATGCCGCGCGGGTCTTCGCCGATCAGGCCGCTTTCATGCGCGCCGACCGGATTGAAATAACGCAGGTAGGCAATGCGCCAGGCCGGATCGGATTTTTCCAGGTCGCGCAGGATTTGCTCGCCCATCAGCTTGGTCTGGCCATAGGGGTTGGTCGCCGACAGCGGGAAATCCTCCAGGATCGGCACGGTGTGCGGATTGCCATAAACCGTGGCCGAGGAACTGAACACCAGCTGTTTCACCCCGGCCGCGCCCATGGCGGCACATACCGTCAGCAGGCCATCGAGGTTGTTGCTGTAATAGGCCAGCGGCTGGCTGACCGATTCGCCCACCGCCTTGAGCGCGGCAAAATGAATCACCGCGCTGATGCGGTGTTCGGCAAAGAGCCGGTCCAGCAGCGCGCGGTCGCGCACATCGCCCTGCACGAAATGCGGGGCCTGGCCGGTAATGGTGGCAAGCCGGTCGATCACGGCCGGGCTGCTGTTGCACAGATTATCCAGGCCGATCACGTGGTAGCCGGCATTGAGTAGGGCAACCCAGGTATGCGAGGCGATATAGCCGGTGGCACCGGTCAGCAGCAGGGTTTCAGGCATTGCGTGTGGCGTCGGTCTATTTGATTCAGCGTTTGCGGACGGCGGCCGGCGCGCCATGTGCGCGATCAATAACCTGCACCACGGCGCCCGGCCCGCGAAAGTGCCTATTATCCACGATGCGCCATGGCGCCCGGCCCGGCGGCCCGTGCCGCAACTTCAGTCAGAGGCCGCGGAAAGCGGCACCACCAGCCCGGCCCGCGCCTGCCAGGCTTCATACGCCGCCCGCAGCCGCCAGCCCGATTCCAGGTCGCGCATGCCCAGGCACTGCGCCACCTCTGCGGGCGCCGTGCCGGCCTCGAAATGCATGGCCGCGCAGGTATTGCGCAAGGTCTGCGGCGACGCGCGCTCGCTGCGCCCGGCAAGCACGCCGGCTTCGTCCAGCAGGATCTCCACGCGCCGGTAGACCGACGCCGCATGCATCGGCCGCCCCGTCGGCATGGCCGGAAACACCAGGTTGCCGAGCGTGCCCGAGGCCTCGCGCAGTGCCAGCCAGGCGCGCAGCGGCGCATGCGCCAGCGGAAACAGCGGCACCGTGTAGGCGCGGCCGTTGTCCGGGCGCACCATGCGCAGCGCCATCCGCCCGGGCCTGCTGTCGGCCATGTCTGCGATTACGTCAGTGCGCAGCGCGCGCGCCTCCGCCACCTTCAGGCCGCCGCCGAGCAGCACCGCCAGCAGCGCCGCGTCGCGGGCGCGCTTCCATTGCGTTGGGGACGCCGCGCCGGTATCGCCAGCGGGCGCGCCGGCCGGGCCGAGGATGCGCGCCACCAGCAGGTCGCGCTCGCCGGGCAGCAGGAAGGCGGTGGGATCGTTCTCGCCCTCGGCCAGATGGGCGCGCACCGCCTGGCTGCCCGGGTTGTGCATGCCCTCGCGCAAGCGGGACAGGTGGTGAAAGACCCGCTCGATCAGCCGCGCATAGCGGTAGCGGTGCGACTTATGCAGCTGCTGCGCATCCAGGAATTCGCCGATCTGCTCGGCCGACCAGCTCAGCGGCGGCAGCCCGCGTTCGGCCGACCAGCGCAGCAGCTTGCCCCACATCGCGCGGTACACCACGCTGGTGCCGTGGCGAAAACCGTGCTGCGCCAGCCAGCCGTCGAACGCGCGCTCGGGGTGGTCGCGCCAGGCGGCCAGGTCGGCATCGAACAAGGCCGCCTGCTCGAGTTGGGCGGCGCTGGGCTTGGTGGTCACGGACTCTCCTGCTCTGCCGCATCAGGCCGGCGGCCGGCGGACGATTCCGACTATTGTAGACAACGCGTCACTGCGCGCCGCGGTCCACGCGCCGAGCTTGCAGCGGGCCGCGCGGCATGCTACCTTTCGACCCACTATGCAACTGGTTGCATAAAGCCAGGAAGAGATCGCAGCAAACCTACAGCGCCACGCCAGGAGACCTCCCGTGACCACTGCCCTGATCCCCGCCGCCCAGGCTTCGCTCGACGCCTGGCACCAGATGATCGCCACCCAGTCGATGGCCGGGCTCGATGCCATCGTCGCCGACGACGTGGTGTTCCGTTCCCCCGTGGCACACACGCCGTATCCCGGCCGCGCCGCCATCGCCCTGGTGCTGACCACGGTGAACCAGGTGTTCCAGGACTTCCGCTATCACCGCAGCTTTGTCAGCGACGACGGCCACAGCGTGGTGCTGGAATTCAGCGCCAGCGTGGACGGCAAGGCGCTCAAGGGCATTGACATGATCCGCTTCGACGACGCCGGCCGCATTGCCGAATTCGAGGTCATGGTGCGCCCGCGCTCCGGCCTGGAGGCGCTGGCCGCCGCCATGGCCGCGCGCCTGGCGAGCCAGAAACATGTGCTGACCGGCGCCTGACGCGCGCCGGCCGCGGCGCCACCGTATTGCTTCACCGAATTGTTCGGAATTACCCAGGAGACTTCCCCATGGCCCTTCCCGCCCAGCTGCAGAACCGGCTTTCGCTGCCGGTGGTCTGCTCGCCGCTGTTCATCATCTCCAACCCCGACCTGGTCATCGCCCAGTGCAAGGCCGGCGTGGTCGGATCGTTCCCGGCGCTGAACGCGCGCCCCGCGCCCAAGCTGGAGGAATGGCTGGACCGCATCACCACCGAACTGGCGGAACACGACACGAAGCACCCCGAGCGCCCGTCGGCGCCGTTCGCGGTCAACCAGATCGTGCACAAGTCCAACGACCGGCTCGAGCATGACCTGGAACTGTGCGTGCGCTACAAGGTGCCGATCGTGATCACCTCGCTGGGCGCGCGCAAGGAAGTCAACGACGCGGTCCACTCGTACGGCGGCATCGTGCTGCATGACGTCATCAACAATACCTTCGCGCGCAAGGCGATCGAAAAAGGCGCGGATGGCCTGGTGGCGGTGGCGGCCGGTGCCGGCGGCCATGCCGGCACGCTGTCGCCGTTCGCGCTGCTGCACGAGATCCGCGAATGGTTCGACGGCCCGCTGCTGCTGTCCGGCGCGATCTCCAGCGGCGACGCCATCCTGGCCGCGCAGGCCGCGGGCGCCGACCTGGCCTATATCGGCTCGGCCTTCATCGCCACGCATGAGGCCAACGCGCAGGACGGCTACAAGCAGATGATCGTCGACAGCACCGCCAACGACATCGTCTATTCCAACCTGTTCACCGGCGTGCACGGCAACTACCTGCGCGGCAGCATCGAGCGCGCCGGGCTGGACCCGAGCGCGCTGCCGGAATCGGACCCGTCGAAGATGAATTTCGGCTCGACCAGCGTGAAGGCGTGGAAGGACATCTGGGGCGCCGGCCAGGGCGTCGGCGCGATCAAGCGCGTGGTGCCGGCCGCCGAACTGGTGCGCCGCTTTGCCGAGGAGTACGCGCTGGCGCGCCGCCGCCTGGGACTGGGCGAAGCCAGCCCGGCCGGCGCGCGCGCCGTCGACCTGGCCTGAGCGCGCACCCTTGCTGCCGCTACAGCAGCGGCAGCAAGGCCTCGCCCCAGGCCACCCAGTCGGTTTCAAAGCGGATGCCGCGCTGCAGCAGCGCATAGCGCAGTTGCTGCGCGCGGTCCATGTCTGGCGCCGAGAAGTCGCGCCGCTCGATGGCCAGGTAGGTCTCAAGGCGGGCGCGGTGCAGCGCGATCAGCCGCCGCATCTCGTCGCCCAGGCCAAGCGGGCCGATCACCGCATCGGCGCGCAGCTTGACCAGGATCTCCTCGCGCTGATCCAGCCCCGCGCCCGGCGCCAGCACCCAGCGCGCCAGTTCCTCACGGCCCGCCGGCAACACCCGGTAGACCTTCTTGCGGTTGCGCCGGTCGGCGTTGCCCTCGCCTTCCGCCGCGTCGCTTTCATCGGCGGCAATCCAGCCGCTGTCCGCCATGCGGCCCAGCTCGCGATAGATCTGCTGATGCGTGGCATGCCAGAAATAGCCGATGGAGCGGTCGAAGCGCCGCGCCAGGTCGTAGCCGGACGAGGGCTTTTCGATCAGGGAGATCAACAAGGCGTGCTGGGTCGACATGCGTCTGCTGGGGCGCGGGAATGATCGGAGTGGATTCGGACAGCGCAGCGTGCCGGCAGGCGCGCCGGTCACCGCACTTTCAAAAACTGGCGCTATGGTAGCGCAATGCCGGGCCGGTGCCCGAGGCACGCCCGCGATATGACGGGTAACGATATATTCGTCGATTTTGTCAGTTAAGAAATTTCCCACCAGACAGAATTAAAAAATGCTGAATGGCATTTCCGGCCGCTGTGCCATACATTCCATACATTGACGCTGTGCGAGCAAAAACGATCCGCCCCCGGCCGCACCATGCAGAACTTTGGAGTGTGTCCATGACCGGAAGAATCCTGCTTGCCGAAGACCGCGACGTGCCCTGGGAGGCTGACGCGCGTCCGCTCGGCCTGCTGGCGCCAGTGCACGACAAGGCGCCAGTTTATTACCGGCTGCCCGATACGCCTGACGGGCACCATATCAAGGAATATCCCAGCGGCCTGCGCCAGCTGGTGCGTTTTGTCGGCGTCGAGGAACAGGTCGTCAAATACAACCTGAGCTGATCCCGCGCCACCGTTTTCCCTGTGGTTGTCTCCTCCAAGCCCGATCCTGCGGGCAGGGACTTGAACCCGCGAGCTTCGCGGGTTTTTTCTTGCCTTGATGGTATCGGCCCTGCCTACCTCAGAGCTGCGGCGCGCGGCAGGCGGCGCCGCCGGCATTGTCCGCCTCGGGCATGCCGAACACGGCCCGCGCCCCGCACTGGGACCCGAACATGCGCGCCTGGTCGTGCCCCACGCCTACCACTTCATACGCCTGGTGGTGCATGACGAGGCCCGGACCCGCAAGGTATCGCTCATAGCGCAGGTAGCCGCGCGCCCGCTGCAGCCGCGTGGCGCCCTCGGCCTCGGCGCCGCACGATTTGTCGAGCACACGATGGTTGGGATCGTTGTCCTCGGTGCCGGCCAGATAGGTCACCTGGCGCGCGGCATAGCGCCGGTACAGCGCCATGCCGTCGGCGCCTTTGGCATACGGCACCATGTCCTGCATGCCGTAGCGGTACTTGTCGTAGTCCGGGCAACGGGCCACGTCATACGGCGCGAACGACTTGCCATCGGCGCCAGCCGGCCGCACCGGCGTGAAATACAGGTACGAGGACGGATTGGCCACGACGTAGCGCAGTTCGATGCCGCCCGCGCGGATGCGCTCGTCGACATTGTTCAGCACCGCGTAGCGGTGCACGATCTGCGCGCCGCCGGAGTGGCCGGCCACCGTCACCTTGCGCACCTGCGGCAGCCGCGTCTTGTCGGTGAAGCGCGCGAGCAGGTCGTCCAGCACCTGCAAGGAGCTGACGCGCGCCGGGCCCTCGAGCGCGTCCTCGCCGCTCAGCCAGCCTTGCACCGACCAGTGCGGCATGCTGGTAAAGCCCTTGTTGCGGTCAGGCGTGCCGGGAAAATTCGGCGCCACCAGCAGCACTTCGTCCGGGTTGCGGCCGCTGGACTTCAGCAGTGCCGCGCCGGCGGCAAAGTAGTCGTCGCCGTTGCGCTGCAGGCCATGCTGGACCAGCACGACTTCGCGAATGCGCGACAGGTCGCCGTCGAGCCGGTGGCTGGCGTAGACCGGGAAGTCATAGCCGGCGCCCGCGCCGAGATGCACGCGCTGCCACTGCGGCGTGTTCGCCGTGGCCGCGGCGGGACCGGTCAGCTTGCCTGCGGCGGGCGGCACCTGCTTACCGGCACAACCGGCCAGCACCGCAACGGTGGCGGCGGCAAGGGCGTGCGTCACGCGCGAACGGGCGGGCTGCGGCAGGCGAGCGATCGATGGCGTCATGGCAGGTGGTCTCCGGTTGGCATGCCGGCGATGGTAGGCCAATGGCACGCGGCATGGCAACGCCTGGCACGAGCCGGGAAAGACACAGCGGAAGCAGTGCGGGCCGCAAGACGCGGCACATAAGGCGCGCCCGTGCCATGCCAAAGCTTGCAAAAGGCAGAGGAAGGGTTTGCAATCGTGGTCCCCGGCACACCCGGCCTTCCCTTGCGCGCCGCCGCGGCAGCGGGAACGAAGGTTGCAGCAACCCTGGCACACCCCGCGCAAGCAAAAGGAAGCCTTATGTACATGGTCTACTGGTCCGAAGCCCTCGGCACAGGACTGACGCCGCATGCGCAGTCGTTCCCCAGCGACGCGATGCGCGAGGCGCTGCGCTTTACCGAGGCGCTGCGCCAGCGCCAGCACGCGGGCGAGGCGGTCAGCTTTGTCACCCTGTGCTCGGAAAACCCCGACTCGGTCGGCCGTGCCGGCGCGGCCGATCCGCCGCCCGACTACGAGTGGAAGAAGCGGCGGCCCTGATCCGATTCGATCCGGTTCGATCCGGTTTGATGCGGCGCGCTCAGGCGCGCGCTGCCGCGGGCCGCAGCGCGGCGCGCACGACGAAGGCCATCAGCACCGCAAACAGCAGCATCGCCGCCAGGAAGTACAGCCCGGCCGCAAGACTGCCGGTGGCGTCCTTGATCACGCCGATACCATACGGCCCGAAATAGCCGCCAAGATTGGCCAGCGAGTTGATGGTGGCGATGCCCACCGCGGCGCTGGCGCCGGTCAGGAACTCGCCGGGCAGCGCCCACACCACCGCCTGGATCGAATAGATCGAGAACGCGGTCAGGCAGATAAACAGGAACTGCAGCACCGGCGACTGCACCCACGCGCTCAGCGCCATGGTGATGGCCGCCATGCCCGACACCACCACGATATGGCCATAGCGCTCGCGCTCGCGGTCCGAGTGGCGCGGCACCAGCCAGAGCCCGACCACGGCAAACAGGTAGGGCACGGCCGACAGCAGGCCGGTCATCGCATCGGTAACGCCGAACTGCTTGATGATGGTCGGCAGCCACAGCGACAGCCCGTAGATGCTGAGCGGAAACGGCAGGAACAGCAGCGACAGCAGCAGCACGCGCTTGTCCTTGAGCGCCTGCAGCGGATTGCCATGCGATTTCAGCGCATAGGCGGCCTGGTCGGCAGCCAGCTCGCGCTCGATCCAGGCGCGGTCGGCCGGCGCCAGCCACGCGGCGCTGGCCGGCGACTCCGGCAGCAGCCTCAGCGTCGGCAGGCACAGCAGCACCGCCGGCAGCCCGCTCAGCACGAATAAGGTCTGCCAGTTGCTCATGCCGAACAGGCCGTGCGTGGACAGCACCAGCCCGGCAAGCGGACCGGTGATGATCAGCGCGATCGGCTGCGCCAGCACCAGCAAGCCGATGATGCGGGCGCGATGGCGCATCGGGAACCACTTGGTCAGGAAGTAGAGGATGCCCGGATACAGCCCCGCCTCGGCCGCGCCCAGCAGGAAGCGCAGCACATAGAAGCTGTGCGCGCCCTGCGTGAACGCCATCGCCATGGTGATCACGCCCCAGGTGAACAGGATGCGCGCAAACCAGCGGCGCGCGCCAAAGCGTTCCAGCGCCAGGTTGCTCGGCACCTCGCACAGGAAGTAGCCGATAAAGAACAGGCCCGCGCCCAGGCCATAGGCCGCATCGCTGATGCCGATGGCCGCGTTCATGTGCAGCTTGGCGAAGCCGACCACCGAGCGGTCGATATACGCGACCACGTAGATCAGCGCCAGGAACGGGATCAGGCGCCGCACCAGCATGCCGATGATGCGGTGCTCCTCCGCGGCTTGTGAAGTTTCTCCCCGGGTCGGGGCGGCGCGCTCCATCGGCGCGGTCTGGGTGCCTTGCATGGCGGGTCTCCTTGTTTTGTCTTGTCGTGGCCGCCGCGTCTGGCGGTCGGCGCTGGGGTGCAGTGGCTCAGTGCGAGTGGCGCGGCACCTCGCGGCCGCGGCAGCCCACCAGGAAGTCGAGGTCGCAGCCCTCGTCGGCCTGCAGCACGTGGTCCACGTACAGCTTGCGATAGCCGCCGTCGGCGGGCGCCTGCAGCGGCTGCACGTCGGCCATGCGGCGTTCGAACTCGGCGGGGTCGATATCCAGGTGCAGGCGCCCGGCCTCGCAGTCGAGCTCGATCCAGTCGCCGTCGCGCACGATCGCCAGCGGCCCGCCGGCGGCGGCTTCCGGCGCGACGTGCAACACCACGGTGCCGTAGGCGGTGCCGCTCATGCGCGCGTCGGAAATCCGCACCATGTCCTTGACGCCCTGGCGCAGCAGCTTGGGCGGCAGGCCCATGTTGCCGACCTCGGCCATGCCCGGGTAGCCGCGCGGCCCGCAGCGCTTGAGCACCAGCACCGAGTTCTCGTCGACCTCGAGCGACTCGTCGACGATGCGTTCCTTGTAGTGCTCCAGGTTCTCGAATACCACCGCGCGGCCGCGGTGGCGCAGCAGCTTCGGTGTTGCCGCCGACGGCTTGAGCACCGCGCCGCGCGGCGACAGGTTGCCGCGCAGGATGCGGATGCTGCCGTCGCGGATCAGCGGCTGATGCAGCGGGCGGATGACTTCATCGTTGGTGATCGGCGCGTCCTTGATGTTGTCCCAGATCGCCTTGCCGTTGACGGTGAGCGCGCCGGGATGCGGCAGCAGCCCGGCCTCGCCCAGGCGGCGCAGCACCGCGGGCAGGCCACCGGCGTAATAGAACTCTTCCATCAGGAAGCGGCCCGACGGCATCAGGTCGACGATGGTCGGGGTATCGCGCCCCACCGTGCTCCAGTCTTCCAGTTCCAGCGGCACGCCGATGCGGCCGGCGATCGCCTTCAGGTGGATCACCGCGTTGGTCGAGCCACCGATAGCCGCATTGACGCGGATCGCATTCTCGAACGCCTGGCGCGTCAGGATCTTCGACAGCGTCAGGTCCTCGCGCGCCATCTCGACGATGCGGATGCCGGACATGTGCGCCAGCACGTAGCGGCGCGCATCGACCGCCGGGATCGCGGCATTGTGCGGCAGCGAGGTGCCTAGCGCCTCGGCCATGCAGGCCATGGTCGAGGCCGTGCCCATGGTGTTGCAGGTGCCGGCCGAGCGCGACATGCCGGCCTCGGCCGACAGGAACTGGTGCAGGTTGATCTCGCCTGCCTTCAGCGATTCATGCAGCTGCCACACCGCGGTGCCCGAGCCGATGTCCTTGCCGTCGAGCTTGCCGTTGAGCATCGGCCCGCCGGTAACGACGATGGCCGGCACGTCGCAGCTGGCCGCGCCCATCAGCAGCGCGGGCGTGGTCTTGTCGCAGCCGGTCAGCAGCACCACGGCATCGATGGGGTTGCCGCGGATCGCTTCCTCGACGTCCATCGCGGCGAGGTTGCGCGTCAGCATCGCGGTCGGACGCAGGTTGGATTCGCCGTTGGAGAACACCGGGAATTCGACCGGGAAGCCGCCGGCTTCGTACACGCCGCGCTTGACGTGCTCGGCCAGCTTGCGGAAGTGCGCGTTGCACGGGGTCAGTTCCGACCAGGTGTTGCAGATGCCGATCACCGGGCGACCGTCGAAGGCATGGTCGGGGATGCCCTGGTTCTTCATCCAGCTGCGGTACATGAAGCCGTTCTTGTCGGCGGTGCCGAACCACGCGGTCGAGCGCAGCGGCTTGCGTTGCTTGTCGTTGGAATCCGACATGTTGTTCCTGGTGCGGGGCCACCATCGCTGGCGGCGGGAATGGCAGGGACGACGGATCCAGCGGCGGGCGCGGCACCACGCTGTCTCCGGTCGTTATGTTTTGTGGGAGGCAGTGTATGCAGCTTGCCGATATGCTACTAATGAAGAGTTCGGCCTTTGCCATATCGATTACGGCATCAGTATTAACCCTAGCCATGCCCGCTGCCCCCGCTTCCTCCACTACTTCCCCGGCCGCCGAGGTCCTGCCCATGTGGCACAACCACACCCGCCTCAAGACCCGCCAGCTCTTGCTGCTGCTGGCCGTGGCCGACGAAGGCAGCATCCACCGCGCGGCCGAGCGGCTGGCGATGACGCAGCCGGCCGCGTCCAAGCTGCTGCGCGAGCTGGAGGAACTGCTGTCGGTGCCGCTGTTCGAGCGCCTGCCGCGCGGCATGGCGCCGACCGACTACGGCCACGCGATGATCCGTCACGCGCGCGCGGTGGTGGGCAGCCTGAACCAGGCGCGTGAAGAAGTGCTGGCGCTGAAGGCCGGGCGGCTCGGCCATGTGGCGATCGGCGCGATCACCTCGCCCGGGGTGCGGCTACTGCCCGCGGCGATCGCGCAGGTCAAGGCGCGCTATCCGGGGCTGCGGGTCTCGGTCGACATCGACAACAGCAATGTGCTGCTCGACCGCCTGGGGCAGGAAAAGCTGGACATGGTGGTGGCGCGCCTGTTTCCCGAGCACGACAAGGGCCGGCTGCGCTACGAGCCGATGGCGCAGGAGCCCGTGTGCGCGGTGGTGCGGCCTGGCCATCCGATGCTGGCGGCGCGCGGCCTGTCACTGGCCGATGCCGCCGATGCCGCGTGGCTGATCCCGCCGGCCGGCACCGTGCTGCGCCACCGCTTCGAGCTGATGTTCCAGCGCGCCAGCCTGGCGCCGCCGGTCAATGTGGTCGAGACCGCCGCGCTGCTGTTCCTGACGCGCATGGTGACGCAGTCGGACATGATCGCGGTGCTGACCGCCGACGTGGCGCAGTACTACGCCGCGTTCGGCATGGTGGAGATCCTGCCGATGGCGATGCCCTGCCATATGGACGACTTCGGCCTGATCACGCCGACCGACCGGCTGATGTCGCCCGGCGCGCTGCTGGTCGCCGAGGCGCTGCGCGAGGCCGCGCAGGCGATCTATGGCGGGCACGCGCCGGGGTGAAATGGCGCGTGCCTGCTGCCGGCGTCAGCCGAGGATGTCGAACTGGTCGAAATACGCTTGGTTCAGTTCCAGCCCCAGCCCCGGCAGGTTGTCGTCGAGCTGCAGGTAGCCGTTGTCCGGTGCCGGGTCGCCCTTGAAGATGTAGTAGAACAGCTCGTTGCCGACCTCGACGTCGTGCACCGGGAAGTACTCGGCCATCGGCGACGCGGTCGAGGCCATGGTCAGGTGGTAGTTGTGCATCTGGCCGGCGTGCGGGATCACCGGCACCGACCAGGCCTCGGCCATGGCGTTGATCTTCTGCGCCGCGGTGATGCCGCCCACGCGGTTGGTGTCGTACTGGATCACGTCGACCGCGCGGCGCTCCAGCAGGTCCTTGAAGCCGTACGAGGTGAACTCGTGCTCGCCGCCGGAGATCGGGAACGGGCTGGCCTTCTTCAGTTCGACATAGCCTTCGATATCGTCGGCGATCACGGGCTCTTCGAGCCAGCGCGGGTTGAACTCGGCCAGGCGTGGCAGCATGCGGCGCGCGTATTCGAGGGTCCAGCCCATGTAGCACTCCAGCATGATGTCGACGCCGTCGCCGACCAGCTCGCGCAGCAGCCGCACCTGCTCGAGGTTCTTCTGCATGCCGGCGGGGCCGTCCTTGGGGCCGTAGCCGAAGCGCATCTTCATCGCGGTAAAGCCCTGGTCGAGGTAGCGCTGCGCTTCGGCCAGGAAGGCATCGCGGTCGTCGTTGTTATAGAGCTTGGAGGCATAGCACCAGATCTTTTCCTTGGTGCGCCCGCCCAGCAGCTTGAACACCGGCTTGCCGACGGCCTTGCCCATCAGGTCCCACAGCGCGATATCCACCGCCGAGATCGCCGCCATGCCGATGCCCTTGCGGCCCCAGGCGTGGGTGCGGCGATACATCTTCTGCCACAGGTATTCGTTGTCGAACGGGTCCTGGCCGAGCACCACCGGCGCCAGGTACTGGTCGACGATCTGCTTGGCCACGCGCGGCGCCAGCGCGCAGTTGCCGATGCCGACCAGGCCGGTATCGGTCTCGATCTCGACCACCATCCAGCCGTGGAAGCGGAACGAGCCCATGGCGTCGCCGCGCTCGTACAGGATGTCGGTGGCGTTGGTGCAGAAATGCGCCTGCGGCGGCACGGTCTTGCCCTTCCATTCGAAAACGCGGGCGCGGACGTTGGTGATCTTCATATTCAGCTCCTGATGGCAATGCGTGGGCGCGAACGCGCCCCGGCCGCGCCGGGGGCGGTCATGCTGGATTCCGTTAGGGATGGAGGGGCGGCTACGCTTGCGTGGCGGCGCGCCGTTGCGCACCCATGCGGCAGGCGATCTGGAACGCCTGCAGCGTGGCGCCGGGATCGGCGCGGCCCTGCTGCGTGATGTCGAACGCGGTGCCGTGTGCAGGCGTGGTGATCGGCACCGGCAGCCCGCCCTGCACCGTCACGCCGCGCGAGAAGCCCATCAGCTTGATGCCGATCTGGCCCTGGTCGTGGTACATGGTGACGATGGCGTCGAACTGCCGCTGTGACGGACCGCCCTGCACCTTCAGGAAGATGGTGTCGGCCGGGAACGGGCCCTGCGCATCGACGCCGCGCTCGCACGCCGCCGCGACGGCCGGTGCAATCACGTCGATCTCTTCGCGGCCGAAGGCGCCGTTGTCGCCGTTGTGCGGGTTCAGGCCGCATACCGCGATGCGCGGGCTGGCCATGCCGGCGCGGCGCAGCGCCTGGTCGATCAGGTCGATCGCACCGCCCACGCGCGCCGGCGTGATCATGGCCGGCACGTCCTTGAGCGCGACGTGCGAAGTCACGCGCGAGGTCCACAGTCCGTCCAGCACGTTGAACTCGCAGAAATCGCCGTGGTAGCCGAGCTGCTCGGCGAACCAGTGCAGCTCGTCGCTATGCGCCATGCCGGCGGCGTGCAACGAACTCTTGTTGAGCGGCCCGAACAGGATCGCATCGGCCTGTCCGGCCTGCGCCAGATCCAGCGCCAGCTTCAGCGTGCCCAGGCTGTAGCGCCCGCCTTCGGCGCTGGCGACGCCGCGCGCATAGGCCGGGCTGTCGGGCAGCTGCCAGTGGTACAGGCGCGGCTGGCCGTCGGCGGCGAAGGCGGGCACATCGGTCTCGGCCAGCGCCAGCTCGACCCCGGCGAGCTGCATGCCGTGGCGCCATTCGGCGCGGTCGGCGATCAGCAGGATCTCGGCCTGCGCGGCGGTGCCGGCATCGGCCAGCAGCCGGGCGATCAGTTCGGGACCGATGCCGGCGGGGTCGCCCAGCACCATGGCGATTCTTGGACGGGAATGCATGAGGCTTCCGTAGAGGTTATTGGTCGAGCTTGACGCCCAGTTCGGCAATCAGCTTGCCGTAGCGCGCATATTCGGCACGCGAGAACGCATCGAATTGCGCGGCGCTCAGCGCGCCTGGCACCGCGCCCACGTCGGCCAGCCGGCGCGCGGTGTCGGGGTCCTTGAGCACCGTCGCCAGCGCGCCGCCCAGCTTCTGCAGTGTCGCGGGCGGCGTGCCGGCCGGGGCATAGACCCCGTACCACGCACTCATCTGGATGCCCGGCACGCCGGCTTCGGCCAGCGTGGGCACGTTGGGCAGCAGCGCCGAGCGCTGGTCGGCGGTCACCGCCAGCGCGCGCAGCTTGCCGGCCTTGATATGGCCGATGACCGACGGCATGGTCTCGAAGCTCATATCCACCTGCCCGCCCATCAGGTCGACCAGCGCGCTGCTGCTGCTCTTGTACGGCACATGCAGCAGCTTGCCCTTGATCTGGCGCGCAAAGGCCGCGCCGGCCAGGTGCTGGGTGCTGCCGACCCCCGACGAGCTGTAGCGGAACTTGTCCGGACTGGCCTGGATCTGCGCCACCAGCGCCTTGACGTCGCGCGCCGTCACCTGGCTGTTGACCACCAGCACATTGGGCACGGTCGACACCAGCGCCACCGGCGCCAGGTCCTTGAGCGGGTCGAACTGCAGCTTTAGCAGGTGCGGTGCGATCGCCTGCGAGGTGACCACGCCCATCAGCAGCGTATTGCCGTCCGCCGGCGCCTTGGCGGTAATGTCCGCGGCAATGGTGTTGGATGCGCCGGGGCGGTTGTCCACCACCACCGGCTGCTTCAGCTGCGCGGCAAGCTTGTCGGAGACGATACGCGCCATCACGTCGGTGCCGCCGCCCGGGGCGGCGCCCACCATCAGCCGCACCGGGCGCGTGTCCTGGGCCCATGCCGCACCTGCTGTCGCGGCCACCGCGGCCACCGTGGCGAGGCCGGCGAGTGTGCCGGCGATCCATGTCTTCATTGCTGTCTCCGTCGTTTGCTGTCCGGCTCTGCGGCGCGGATGGCCAGACTATAGGAGCATCAGTGATTCGCCACTACTGATGTTTTTTGAACTGGCGATCACCTGGCGTTATACCTTGGTGCCGGCCCCGATGGACGTGGCCGGACCCGCTTTCAGGATAGCGACCAGCTGCCGCGCCGCCGCCGACAGGCCGCCCCCGCGCCGGGTGACGATGCCGAAGGTCTGCTGGCGCGACTGCAACCGCACCGGCAGGATGCGCAGCATCTTCTGGCGCTCGAACATGGCGGCGACGCCCGCCGGCAGCAGCGATACCAGCCGGGGATCACCCTGCAGCATCGCCACCGTGACGAACGCCGACGAGGTCGACACCGCATTGGCCGGAAAGCTCATGCCAGCCAGGTCCAGTTCGCGCTGCAGCAGCGCATGCATCGGCATATGGCCGGCATACGTGATCCAGCGATATCCCGCGAGGTCGGCAAATCCCATTGCAGCCGCGCGCGGCGCCGGATGCGAACGGCCCACCACCACCGCCACCTGCTCGTCGCCAAGCGGGTGGTAGTGGTAACGCGCCGGCTCGTCGCTGACCAGCGAGCGGCCGATCGCCAGGTCCAGGTGGCCGTCATCGAGCAGTTCCAGCAAGCGGCGGCTGGTGTCCTCGATCACTTCCAGCGCCAGGTCGGGGTGCGCCTGGCGCAACTGCGCCAGCGCCGGCACCAGCACGTCGGGCACTGCACCCATGATGGTGCCCACGGCGACGCGCCCGCCGCTGCCGGCGCGGATGCCGGCGACCTCGTCGCACATCGCGCCCAGGTCCGCCACCAGCTGGCGCGCGTGCCGGATCACGCAATGGCCGAAGGCGTTGGGCCGCATGCCGCGCCGCGAGCGCTCGAACAACGGTGCCTCAAGCATGCTTTCCAGTTCCTGCAGCGACTTGCTGGCCGCGGACTGGGTCATCGCCATGGCCGCGGCCGCCTGGTGCAGCGAGGCGTGTTCGTCCAGCGCGATCAGCAGTTGCAGCTGCTTGACGCGCAAGCGGCCCATGACGGTCTCAAGGGTGGATTTCATGACAGGCGGGTGAGTCGTAAAAGCGATCACCAGATGGAAAGGTTTCAATATACAGCCCGCCGGACGGCTCGTATATTGGCCCGACCCTTTGATCGACAGCCCGGAGACAGACCATGACCCGCAGCCCAACCCCCACCGTCTACCGCGGCGTATTCCCGGTGGCACCCACCATCTTCGACGCACAAGGCGGTCTCGACCTGGACGGCCAGCGCCGCTGCATCGACTTCATGATCGATGCCGGCTCGCACGGCCTGTGCATCCTGGCCAATTTCTCCGAGCAGTTCGTGCTCAGCGACGACGAGCGCAACGTGCTGATGAAGACCGTGCTGGAACACGTCGACGGCCGCGTGCCGGTGATCGTCACCACCACGCATTTCAGCTCGCGCCTGTGCGCCGAGCGCAGCCGCGCGGCGCAGGACGCGGGCGCAGCCATGGTGATGGTGATGCCGCCCTACCACGGCGCCACCATCCGCATGCCCGAGCGCAGCATCTATGAGTTCTTCGCCACGGTCTCGGACGCGATCGACATCCCCATCATGATCCAGGACGCGCCGGTCAGCGGCACTACGCTGAGCGCGCCGTTCCTCGCGCGCATGGCGCGCGAGATCGGCAATGTGTCGTACTTCAAGATCGAGGTGCCGCAGGCCGCGGCCAAGCTGCGCGAGCTGATCGAGCTGGGCGGCGACGCCATCGTCGGCCCGTGGGACGGCGAAGAGGCCATCACGCTGATGGCCGACCTGGAAGCGGGCGCCACCGGCGCCATGACCGGCGCGGGCTTTCCCGACGGCATCCGCCAGATCCTCGATGCCTGGCAGGCCGGCGACGCGGAACTGGCCGCGCAGCGCTACCAGCAATGGCTGCCGCTGATCAACTACGAAAACCGCCAGGGCTGGCTGGCCACCAGCAAGGTGCTGATGCAGGAAGGCGGCGTGATCGCGTCGGACGCGGTACGCCACCCGCTGCAGCCGATGCACCCGGCCACGCGCGAAGGGCTGCTGCGGATCGCGCGGCGGCTGGATCCGCTGGTGTTGCGGTGGGGGCGGTGAGGATTTCGGCCATGCCAGCGCCTGGCATCGAGAGGCGCCGGCCCTCTCCCCCCCCTCTCCCGCAAGCGGGAGAGGGGAGCAACCCGCCAGCACGCGAGACCACCACTGTCCTTAAAACACCCGGCTGTGTACTCCCTCTCCCGCTTGCGGGAGAGGGTTGGGGAGAGGGCCGGAGCCGCCACGAAGTCACGGCGCACGCCAGCCCCCTCCCCGTTCTGAACGCACGCCTGCCAACGTCCTCCCAAATCCCATCATGACCCTCACCGGCAACCTTCTGATCGGCCGCCAATCACTACGCGGCACCCACGGCACCCTCCACGCCATCGACGCCGCCACCGGCATCCAACTGGAGCCCGCCTTCGGCGGCGCCACGCCCGATCAGCTCGACCACGCCTGCGCCCTCGCCTGGCAGGCGTTCGACACCTACCGCGAGACCGCCCCCGAGCGCCGCGCCGATTTCCTTGAAGCCATCGCCGCCAACATCCTGGCGCTGGGCGATGCGCTGGTCGACCGCTGCGTCGCCGAATCCGGCCTGCCGCGCGCCCGCATCGAAGGCGAGCGCGGCCGCACCGTGGGCCAGCTGCGGCTGTTCGCGAACATGCTGCGCCAGGGCGATTTCCTGGAACTGCGCGTGGACCCGGCCCAGCCCGAACGCAAGCCGCTGCCGCGCCCGGACCTGCGCCTGCGCCATATCCCGCTGGGTCCGGTAGCGGTGTTCGGCGCCAGCAACTTTCCGCTGGCGTTCTCGGTCGCCGGCGGCGACACCGCATCGGCGCTGGCCGCCGGCTGCCCAGTCGTCGTCAAGGCGCATCCCGCGCACCCCGGCACGTCGGAGCTGGTCGGCCGCGCGATCCGCAAGGCCGTCGACGATCTGGACCTGCCCGAGGGCACCTTCTCGCTGCTGTTCGATACCGGGGTGGAGATCGGACAAGGGCTGGTGGCGGATCGTCGCATCAAGGCCGTCGGCTTCACCGGCTCGCGCACCGGCGGCATGGCGCTGATGGCGATCGCGGCCGCGCGCGCCGAACCGATCCCGGTCTATGCCGAGATGAGCAGCGTCAACCCGGTGCTGCTGTTCCCGCATGCGCTGGCGCGGCGCGCCGAAGCCATCGGCACCGCCTTCGCCGATTCGCTGACGCTGGGCGCCGGACAGTTCTGCACCAACCCCGGCCTCGTTCTGGCCGTGGAAGGGGACGACCTCGACCGCTTCCTGCAGGCCGCTTCGGCGCGGCTGGCCACGCTGCCCGCAGCGACGATGCTGACCCCCGGCATCCATCGCGCCTATTGCGCCGGCGTGGCGTCGCTCGCCGGGCACGCCCAGGTACAGACCGTCGCGCGCGGTCCGGCGGGATCGGCCACGCAGGGACAGGCCGCGTTGTTCGCCACCGACGCCGCGGCCTTCCTCGCCGACCCCGCGCTGCGCCACGAAGTCTTCGGCGCCGCCGCACTGGTGGTGCGCTGCCGCGACCTCGCCGAGGTGCGCGGCATCATCGATACGCTGGAAGGCCAGCTGACCGCCGCGCTGCATCTCGACGACGCCGACCACGATGCCGCCCGTCCGTTGCTGCCCGCGCTGGAACGGCTGGCGGGACGCATCCTGGTCAACGGCTTCGGCACCGGCGTGGAAGTCGGCCATGCGATGGTGCATGGCGGACCGTGGCCGGCGACTTCGGACGGCCGCAGCACCTCGGTCGGCAGCCTGGCGATTGCGCGCTTCATGCGCCCCGTCAGCTACCAGGACATGCCGGCCGGGCTGCTGCCCGCTTCGCTGCGCCCGGACAGCCCGCAGCGGCACCACTGGCGCGTCGACGGCAAACTGCCCGGCAGCGCCGACTAAACACCAGCGCGCTAGCGCGACCGCGCCCGCAACGCATCGATCAGCAGGCTCATCGATGCGGTCGGCGGGCGGCCGCGCCGCGTGACGATGCCATACGGCCCCAGCTTGCGCGGCAGCGGCAAGGGCAACACCGCCAGCGCCCCGAGCCGGCCGTAGTAGGCCGCCACCGACTCCGGCAACACCGCGATCAGCTCGCTGTCCGCCAGCAACGAGGTGGTCATCAGCACGGCCGCGGTCTCTATGGTCGACGGCGGCGCCGGTACGCCGGCATCCTCGAACGAGCGGTCGATCAGCGCGCGCATCGGGCTCGGGCGCGGCTGCATGATCCACGGGTAGCGGGTCAGCTCGGCGAACGACAGCTTGCGCCGCCGCGCCAGCGGATGCTGCGGCCCGACCACGATCGCCAGGCCCTCGTCGCCCAGCTGCTCGAACTCCAGCCCGCTGCTGTCCCAGCCATCCGGCACCCGGCCCAGCACGAGATCGAGCTGGTCGCGCTCAAGCTGCGGCATCAGCACGTCGCTGGTCTCGACATGCACCGCCACCTCCAGCCGCGGATGATCGCGGTTCAGTTGCCGGATCACGTCGGCAAGCAGCCCCGGTGTCGGCGCCATCACCGCGCCGACACGCACGCGCCCGATCTTGCCCGATTCGAGCGCCACCAGCTCGTCGCGCAAGCCACCCATATCCGCAAACACCAGCCGCGCATAGCGCGTCGCCGCCAGCCCGAAGCGCGTCGGCCGCAGCCCGCGCGCATGGCGCTCGAACAGCGGCACGCCGAGCAGGTCTTCCATGTCCTGCAGCATCTTGCTGACCGCGGGCTGGGTCAGCGTCAGCGCTTCCGCGGCCTGGCGCAGCGAGCCGCGCTCTTCCACGGCAAGCAGCAGGCGCAGGTGCTGCATCTTGAGGCGGCCGTGGAGGGTGCTGACGGGTGGGATCATGGGAAGGACGAAGGCGGGGATGCAAGGACAGGCTCGCGCCTGTGATCGCAAATTCTTATCGCTTTGCCCAGGATGGTCAACCTGCAGATATCGCTGGGCTACCGGTGGCTGGCCTCGCTGCCATGCCCGCCCTATAGTGAATGGCGATGCGGCCGATTTTCACGCCCTGCACTTCGGGGCCGCATCCGTTACATCCATGGGAGGCCAGCACCATGCATGGCGATGCCAACATCACCGAGGTGACCATCCCGGCCGCCGGCGTGATCCTGCAAGGCGTCCTCGCGCTGCCACCGGGCGCCGCGGCATTGGTACTGTTCGCGCACGGCACCGGCAGTTCGCGCCATAGCCCGCGCAATCGCTATGTGGCCGCCGAACTCAATCGCGGCGGCATGGGAACCCTGCTGATGGACCTGCTGCTGCCCGACGAAGACCAGGTGCAGGCGATCCGCTTCGACGTCGCGTTGCTGGCCGAGCGGCTTGCCCATGCCACCACCTGGGTCACGCAGCAGGCCGGCATGCCAGCTCGGCTGGGCTATTTCGGTGCCAGCATTGGTGCCGCCGCATCGATTCGCGCCGCGAGCCTGTCGCCAATCCCGATCGGCGCCATCGTCTCGCGCGGCGGCAGGGTCGACCTGGCAGGCGCCGACGCCCTTGCCAGCCTGCCGACCCCGACCATGCTGATCGTCGGCGGGCTCGATGTCAGCGTGCTGGAACGGAACGAGTCCGCCTTCGCCGCGCTGACATGTCCAAAGAAGCTGGTGATCGTGCCCGGCGCTTCCCATCTGTTCGAAGAGCCCGGCGCACTGCAGTCGGTGGCCCGCCTGGCGGCGCAATGGTTCGAGCGCTATCTGTGCAAGGCATCGCCCTGAGCACGGTGTGGGGACGCCTGCGCCCCGAGTGTCGCCAACTGGCAAGTCAATGTCCCTGCAAAGTAAGCAGGTTGACTTTCGCCACGTTGTCGCCTGTTCTCCATCTGCTATGACGCGTCGTCCGCGATGGATGGCTGCATGTCCTTCGCGACGATGGAATCATCCGGCCCGGTGCCGCTTTCCGCTTTCCCTTGCCTGCCCCGGACTTTCCCCTTTGTGACAAGGCGCGAGCGACGCCGCAGGTACAATGTGCCGGCCCGCGGCCTTGCCGGGCGGGCGCATCCACGCCAATTTCTCAAGGGACAGGTCACCACCCATGCGCGACACCAGCCGGGAATTCCTCCTCGGTCCGCTGCTCAAAGGCGTGTCGCGTTCGTTCTACCTGACGCTGCGCGTGCTGCCCGCACGCATGCGAGACCCGGTCGGGCTGGCCTACCTGCTTGCACGCGCCGCGGACACCATTGCGGATACCGCGCTGATCGCTCCGGAACGGCGGCTGGCATTGCTGTTGTCGCTGCGCGAGCAGGTCAACGGCGCGCATGCCGGGGCGGCATCGATTCCCGACTTCGCCGCGGAAGTGGCAAGCCGGCAGGAGCAGTCCGACGAACGCATCCTGCTCGAGTCGCTTGCACACGCGCTGGCGGTGCTGGCGCAACTGGAGCCGGCAGACCGCAGCGCGGTACGGCAGATCGTGTCGACGCTGACCGAAGGGATGGAATTCGACCTGCGCACGTTCCCCGATGAACGCGCGGGGCGCATCGTCGCGCTGCGCGAGGTGGAAGAGCTAGACCGCTACACCTACCTGGTCGCAGGCTGCGTGGGGGAGTTCTGGACCCGCATGGCTGCCGCCCACATGCCCGGCGCCATCGGCAATGTCGACGACATGCTGCGCCGCGGTGTCCGCTTCGGCAAGGCGCTGCAGATGACCAACGTGCTGCGCGATTGCGGCAAGGATTTGCGCATCGGGCGCTGCTACCTGCCCGAGACGATGCTGGAGCGGCACGGTCTGCAGCCGCAGGACCTGCTGCGCCCGGACGCCTCCACGCTAGCGCGCCCGCTGATGTTCGAGCTGGTGCGCTTCACGCTGAAGCACTTCGAACAGGCGCTGGCCTATACGCTGGCCATCCCGGCGCGCTTCGTCAGGCTGCGGCTGGCGTGCCTGTGGCCGGTGCTGATTGGCATGGAGACGCTGAAGCGCCTGGTGCGCAATGACGACTGGCTCGATCCCGCCAGGGCGTCGCGGCTGCCCCGCAGCGGGGTCTACCGGATCCTGGCGGGCTCGCTGCCGGCGGTGCTGTCGAACCGGCTGTTGCGGCTCTGGTTTGCTCGCCAGAAGCGCGATATCGCTGCCATCATCGGCTAAGGCGGCACGTGTTGTGCCGCCTGGATCAGACAACTCAGTCCGACTGGTATTTCGGCGAGCGCGGCCCGTACAGGATGCCGCCGGGCTGGCCCGCTGCCAGCAGCCGGTAGCTGGTGCTGCCCGCCACGGCGTAGCTGGCGTCCATCGAATGGTTCATCGCCTGCGTGATGGCCGCGCTGATCAGCATGCCGATCAGGCCGCCGCCGCTGCTGGAGCTGTCGGTGGCAGCCACCGCGGTGCCGGACCACAGCACGTCGCCGTTCTTCAGGTCGACCAGCTTGGCATTTGCCGCTACCCGGGTCACGCTGCTGAGGATCTGGTACTTCGATCCGTAGTCGGTCACGGTGACGTACAGCGCGGCATCGGCGCCAAAGATCTCGTGCAGCTTGGCCACCGGCACGGCATGGATCTCGTCCGGAATCGTCAGTCCGTTCTGCCGGAAGGTTTCATCGACCACGGCCACGGGCAGCACGTAGTAGCCCGATTCCGCCAGCGGGAAGGTGGCTTGCGACAGCATGGCGTAGGTGGCCTTGATGTCCGGCGACGTATTCTGCGGCGGCAATACCACGATCGAGCGCGGCCGGATGGCCTTGAAAGCGGCGTAATCCACCTGCTTGGTCGGCACGGCGCAGCCAGCGAACAGCATGACGATGGTCACGCCCGCGAGATAGGTGAGGAGTCGGCGCATCATTGGGGGCTCCCTGCGGTGCTGGCAGTACTGGCGGTGGCAGCGTCCTTGCCGGCGGCGGCACCGGTCTTGATCTCGGTGCGGGTGTCGCTCTTCATGTTCCTGAGCAGGAAATCCATATAAGGCGCCGATTCCGGAAACAGCGTCTTCTCGGTCTGGAATTCCTTGATCATCTGGTCGCCCTTGCCGATGTTCAGGTACAGCAAGCCAAGCTGGGCGTGATAGCCCGGTGGCACCGATCCGCTCTGCGCCTGGATCTTCTGCAGCCCGCCCTCTAGGGCCGTGATCTGCGCCTCCCTGGATTCGCCCTTGAAATACTCGTAGACCTGCGTCTGGTAGCCCTCCCACTGGTACATGGGCTTGGGCGCCGCGCAGCCGGCAAGCAGGATGCTGCCGGCGGCCGACAATAATGCTGCGCGATGCAGCATGACCGTGTTCATCATTGTTGTTCTCGTTGCGTTGGACTCAGCGACGCGACCGCGCGCTTACTGCTGGGCCGGCTTCCAGGCGCCCGTTTCGATGGCGCTGACCAGGTTGTTCACGGCCTCGCGCATGGCCAGGTCCATGACCTTGCCGTTGAGCGTCGAGTCGTAGCTGGCCGTGCCGCCAAAGCCGATCACCTCGCGGTTCGACAGCTTGTATTCGCCCGCGCCTTGCGTGGCATACACGACTTCCGAGGTGTTGATGTTGACGATGTTGAGATTGACCTTGGCATAGGCCACCTGCTCGCGGCCGCGGCCCAGGATGCCGAACAGCTGCACGTCGCCGACTTCCTTGCGGCCGAACTCGGTGATATCGCCGGTCACCACATAGTCAGCGCCCTTGAGGCGTTGTGCCTGGTTCTTGATCGCCGCCTCGCGCTTGATCTCGGCCAGGTTCTCGCGCTCCAGCACATTGAAGCGGTTGGTCTGCTGCAGATGGGTCACCAGGCTGGTCTTGGCCTGCCCGCTCAGGCGGTCGATGCCGTCCGAGAACACGCCGCGCATGTAGTTGGAGCGGTTGTCGAACTTGCCGACGGCGATCGGCGTGCGCACGCCGTTATATGGCCGGCTGGCGCTTTCCACCTTCTGCACCGGCAAGGCGGTCGAGGTCTCGGTGGCGCAGCCTGCCAGCAGCAGCGCGGCAGCGGCCGCGCCGAGCAGGCAGCACGATTTCATGGTCTTCACTTGGTTTCTCCCTGTTGTGATTGAGCGGATGCCATGGTCCGGGCGCGCCATGGCGGCCCGCGGCGCGCCATGCTACACCGTGTCCTGCGAAGGAAAGTCAATCTGGGTCAACAGGCTGGCGCGGCGGATACACGGATCGCAGTCCTGTGTTACGGCAGGAATTGGCAGATCCTTAGCGGCGGCAGGCGAAAAAAAACCGGCCCAGGGGCCGGTTCGATGCTGCGGACAGCAAAGGCTGGCGGAGACTCAATCCACCGTCGCCCCCGAAGCCTTCACCACCTTCGCCCACTTCGCCGTTTCCGACTTCATGAACGCGGCCAGCTGGGCCGGCTTTTCCGGGTTGGGCTCGGCGCCCTGGTCGGCCATCTGCTTCTTCACGTCCGGCATGGCCAGGATCTTGACCATTTCGGCGTTGAGGCGGTCGACGATGGCCTGCGGCGTGCCGCCGGTGGCGTACAGCGCGAACCACGAGGTGGCTTCATAGCCGGGCACGCCCGATTCGGCCACGGTCGGCACGTTGGGCAGCGCCGGCGAGCGCTTGGCCGAGGTCACCGCCAGCGCGCGCAGCTTGCCTGCCTTCACGTGCGGGTACGACGACGGCATGTTGTCGAACATCAGGCCGATCTGGTTGCCCAGAAGGTCGTTGACGGCCGGGGCGCTGCCCTTGTACGGGATGTGCTGGATATGCAGGCCGGTCATCGAGTTGAACAGTTCGCCCGACAGGTGCATCGACGAGCCGCTGCCCGACGAGCCGTACGACAGCTTGTCCGGGTTGGCCTTGACGTAGGCGATCAGTTCCTTGATGTTGTTGACCGGTACCTTGGGATTGGCCACCACCAGGTTCGGCACCATCGCCACGCGGCTGATCGGCGCGAAGTCCTTGACCGGGTCGTACGGCAGCTTGGAGTACAGCGACTGGTTGATGGCGTGGGTGCCGATGGTGCCCATGAACAGCGTGTAGCCGTCGCCTGGGGCCTTGGCGGCCAACGAGGCGCCGATGTTGCCGCCCGCGCCCGGACGGTTGTCGATCACCACCGGCTGGCCGAGCGCCTTGCCCAGCTGCAGGCCGACGATGCGGGCCAGGATGTCGGTGGTGCCGCCGGCCGAGAACGGCACGATCAGCGTGATCGGCTTGGTCGGATAGCCGCCCTGCGCATGGGCCGCGCCGGCGAAGCCGGCGAGGGTGGTGGCCAGTGCCACGCCGGCGGCAAGCAGGCGGCGGCGCGTGGTGGAGGTCTGGGAATCTTGTCTCATCGGTAAAGCTCCGGTGCTATGTCGTTCCGGCGGTGATCGGGTACCGCGGGAGGTTGTGCTGAATGGCGTGATTGCCGTTCCCGAACGGAGCGCGCACACGCGCGCTTCCGGTGGGCGGCCCGCTTATGGGCCGCCATGCGTGACGCTTGGTTAACGTCTCTTCTTGTTGAATGCTTGAATCGCGCAGGCCGGCCGGTCTTTACACCGGCGCAACGCCCAGCGTGGTGCCGCCGCACACGTACAGCACCTGGCCGGTGACGAAGCCGTTGTCGGGCGACAGGAAGAACAGCGCGGCACGTGCCACGTCCTCGGGCGTGCCCATGCGCTTGACGGTGATGCTGGCGAGGATGCGTTTGGTCTGTTCGGCGCCTTCCGGATTGCTCTTGCGGAACAGCTCGGTGGCGATCGGGCCCGGCGCCACGGCGTTGACGGTCACGCCGTCGCCGCCCAGTTCCATCGCCAGCGTGCGGGTCATGCCGATCAGGCCGGCCTTGGTGGCGGAATACACCACGCGTTCTGCCTTGCCCAGCGCCGCGCGCGACGCCATGTTGACGATGCGGCCGAAGCCCGCGGCGCGCATCGCCGGCAGGCACGCCTGCGTCAGCAGCAGGGTGGCCTGCAGGTGCAGCCCCGTTACGTAGTCCAGGTCAGCGACGGTGGCGGTGTCGGCGGTGCCGGGGCGCGTGGCGCCGGCGTTGTTGACCAGGCGCGTGACGGCGAAGCGCGACGTCACCTGCGCGGCCACGGCGCGGGTGGCCTCGGCATCGGTCAGGTCGGCCTGGAAGAAGCTCAGGTTGGGGTGCGACCACGCCGGCTCGGCGTAGTCGACATTGACCACCTGGGTCACGCCATCGGCCAGCAGCATTTCACAGATGGCGCGGCCGATGCCGGAACTGCCGCCGGTAACGAGGGTGGCTACGGGGAGGGACATCTTTGGGACTCACTCAATAAAAACTACCGCTGTCCTGCTCCCCTCTCCCGCTTGCGGGAGAGGGTTGGGGAGAGGGCGGGAGCCGCCACGGAGTGCAGGCTTGTCGTGCTTGACCTGCGCCTGCCCTCTCCCCCGGCCCCTCTCCCGCAAGCGGGAGAGGGGAGACAACACTCAGCAATTCACAACCGCCGCGCTTAGACGCGCTCGATCACCATCGCAATACCCTGCCCCACGCCGATGCACATCGTGCACAGCGCGAAGCGGCCGCCGGTGCGATGCAGCTGGTACATCGCGGTGGTGACCAGGCGCGCGCCGCTCATGCCGAGCGGGTGGCCCAGCGCGATCGCGCCGCCGTTGGGATTGACGCGCTTGTCGTCGTCGGCGATGCCCAGTTCGCGCAGCACGGCGAGGCCTTGCGCGGCGAAGGCTTCGTTCAGCTCGATCACGTCGATCTGGTCCAGCGTCATGCCCAGTTGCTTCAGCAGCTTCTGCGTTGCCGGTGCCGGGCCGATGCCCATCACGCGCGGCGCCACGCCGGCGGTGGCCATGCCGACGATGCGCGCGCGCGGGGTCAGGCCGTGTTGCTTGATGCCGGCTTCGCTCGCCAGCAGCAGCGCGCAGGCGCCGTCGTTCACGCCCGAGGCATTGCCGGCGGTGACGGTGCCGTCAGCACGGACCACGCCGCGCAGCTTGGCCAGCGCTTCCATGCTGGTGGCGCGCGGATGTTCGTCGCGCTCGACCACGATGGCATCGCCCTTCTTCTGCGGAATCGTGACCGCGGTGATTTCCTGTGCGAGCGTGCCGTCGGCCTGCGCGCGCGAGGCCTTTTCCTGGCTGCGCAGCGCCATCAGGTCCTGGTCTTCGCGGCTGATCTTGTAGTCGGTGGCGACGTTCTCGGCGGTCTCGGGCATCGAGTCCACGCCGTAGGCCGCGCGCATGGCCGGGTTGATGAAGCGCCAGCCGATGGTGGTGTCGAAGATCTGCGCATCGCGCGAGAACGCGCTGGTGGCCTTGCCCATCACGAACGGGGCGCGGCTCATGCTTTCCACGCCGCCGGCGATCATCAGGTGGGCCTCGCCGGCCTTGATCGCGCGCGCGGCGGTGCCGGTGGCGTCCATGCCGGAGCCGCACAGGCGGTTGATGGTGGCGCCCGGCACGTCCTGCGGCAGGCCCGCCAGCAGCGACGACATGCGCGCCACGTTGCGGTTGTCCTCGCCGGCCTGGTTGGCGTTGCCGTAGATCACGTCGTCGATGGCCTTCCAGTCGACGTTGGCGTTGCGGGCCATCAGCGCCTTCAGCGGCACCGCGCCGAGGTCGTCCGCGCGCACCGCGGACAGGCTGCCGCCGTAGCGGCCGATGGGGGTGCGGATGGCGTCGCAGATAAAGGCTTCGGTCATGGTGCGTCTCTCTCTCGTTGTGATGGATGTCGATGCCGGCGCTCAGGCCTGCTTCAGGGGCACGCCGGTCAGGCGCTGCAGTTCGTCAAAGCTCAGGCCCTCGACCAGGTCGCGCGCGACCAGGCCGTCGGCGGTGACGTCGAGCGTGGCCAGGTCAGTGTAGATGCGCGTCACGCAGCCAATGCCGGTCAGCGGATAGGTGCACTTCGGCACGATCTTGCTTTCGCCCTGCTTGGTCAGGTGCTCCATCATCACGAACACCTGCTTGGCGCCGATCGCCAGGTCCATCGCGCCGCCCACGGCGGGGATGGCGCCCGGTGCGCCGGTGTGCCAGTTGGCCAGGTCGCCCTGCTGCGACACCTGGAACGCGCCCAGCACGCAGAAGTCGAGATGGCCGCCGCGCATCATCGCGAACGAATCAGCGTGGTGGAAGTACGAGCCGCCCGGCTTGATCGTCACCGGCTGCTTGCCGGCGTTGATCAGGTCGCCGTCCTCTTCACCGGCGGCGGGCGCGGGGCCCATGCCGAGCAGGCCGTTCTCGCTGTGCAGCAGGATTTCCTTGTCGGCCGGCAGATGGTTGCCGACCAGGGTGGGCAGGCCGATGCCGAGGTTGACCACGGCACCGTCGGGAATGTCTTTGGCCACGCGGGCGGCCATCTGATCGCGGGTCAGGCGTTGCATGCTGTTTCTCCTGTATTCGCGCTCAGGCGACCTTGACGACACGCTTGACGAACAGGCCCGGCGTGACGATGTGCTCGGGATCCATCTCGCCCAGCTCGACCACGCGACTGACCTGCACGATCGCGCATTTGGCGGCCATCGCCATGATCGGGCCGAAGTTGCGCGCGGTCTTGCGGTAGGTCAGGTTGCCCCAGCGGTCGGCGGTATCGGCCTTGATCAGTGCGAAGTCGGCGTGGATCGGGGTTTCGAACACATAGCCCTGGCCGTCGATGATGCGGGTTTCCTTGCCTTCGGCCAGCGGCGTACCATAGGCGGTGCGGGTGAAGAAGCCGCCGATGCCGGCGCCGGCGGCGCGGATGCGCTCGGCCAGGTTGCCCTGCGGCACCAGCTCCAGCTCGATCTCGCCGGCGTGGTAGAGCGAATCGAACACGTAGGAATCCGCCTGGCGCGGGAACGAGCAGATGATCTTGCGCACGCGCTTGGTCTTCAGCAGCGCGGCCAGCCCGGTGTCGCCATTGCCGGCATTGTTGTTGACGATGGTAAGGTCGCGCGCGCCCTGCGCGATCAGCGCGTCGATCAGTTCCGCGGGCATGCCTGCCAGGCCGAAGCCGCCGGTCAGGATGGTGGCGCCGTCGTGGATGCCGGCAACTGCCGCTTCCACCGAGTCGTATAGCTTGTTGATCACTTGCGTTCCAGGTCGGAAGATCCGCCAGGCTTACCGGAGCGGGCCGCAAGCCGCGGCGCATGAAAGACGGTCTCCGGTAGTCCTGCCGGAAGGATGTCCGTTGCGGCGGGCGGCGTGGCCTGCCCGGTGAACGAGTCCAGCAGTCTGCGCGTGCTCTGCATTGGCCGCAGTGGACCAGGCACTCGTCGATCGGACCTTCGGCTAAGCCGGGAAAAAACCCGGGCAGACCGAAATGTTCGATATACGAACTTGAATTCGCAGAATGAACAGATTACACCTGGCCGTCGGCGACGGTCAAGCCGACCGGGCGGTCGGCCAACCAGTTTGTGCGATCAGCGCGCAAGGTGACGCCGACACCCTCTGTGTAGGACAGAGCCGACATCACAATCGGCTCGCGCGGGATATGGTGCGACGCCGGCCCTGCCTATCGTTGAAGCAGAACAAGGCAGCGCCGCACAGCAGCCTCCGGACCACCCGGCTGAGCCGGCCTCGCCTGGCAACACACAAGAACGAGGAGCCCGTCATCATGGCCATCGCCAACGTCCCGTTTTCTTCCACGCCCCATGCAGCAGCGCTCGCGCGCATCCTGCATGTCACACGCAGTGCCTGGGCATTGGATCGTCACCCCGCCACACTGACTCCCGCATTGCCGCTATCGCGCCGCGCGCGCCTGGCCCGTTCGGCTGCCCGCGCGTTCGAGGCGCAGGTGATGGCGATCCGTTGCCGCCAGGCCGTCGTCGCCTGACCCTGCCCTTCTCCGTCTAGGCCGCTACCGGCACCCCGGTCAAAAGCACGCGACTGCCGCCCGTGCCGGGCCGCACTTCCAGCCGCACGTCGATGCGCTCGCGCAACTCGGTCACGTGCGAGATGATCCCGACCAGGCGCCCTGCCTGCTGCAGGTCGAGCAGCGTGCGCAGCGCGAAGTCCAGGCTTTCGGGATCCAGCGTGCCGAAGCCTTCGTCGACGAACAGCGTGTCGAGCTGGATGCCGCCCGCGCGCGACTGCACCACGTCGGCCAGGCCCAGCGCCAGCGACAGCGACGCGAGGAAACCTTCACCGCCTGACAGCGTATTGGCCGGGCGCGCCGCGCCGGTGTCGTGGTCGAACACTTCGATATCGAGACCGCCGGCGCTGCGCTGGTCGGCCTGCTCGCGCACACGCTGCAGCACATAGCGGCCGCGGCTCATCGCCAGCAGGCGCGCGGAGGCGGCTTCCAGCACCTCGTCTAGCAGCGTGGCCAGGACGAAGCGCTGGAACGTCATGCGGCGCGGGTTGTTGCCATTGGCCACTTCGGCCAGCCGGCCCAGCACGGCAAAGCGGGCTTCGATGTCGCGACCTGCCTGGTCCAGCTGCTGCAGCCGCTGCTGACATTGCAGCAGCGCGTCGCGGGAACGGGCGCGCTCGGCCTGCTGTCGCACCAGTTCTTCCACCATCGCCGCCGAAGCCGCCAGCGCCGCGCGCAGCCCATCCAGGTCAGGCGCATCGAGCGCTTGCGCGGCAGCTTCCGCGCGTTCGCGCCGGTCCGCGGCGGCGGCCAGCTGGCTATCGAACGTGCGCAGCATGGCGTCGAGCGCTTGCATCGCGTCATCGTCCAGGCAGGCGTCGGCGTGCGCCCGCGTATCGGCAAAGCCCTGCTGCGCGAGCGCCTGCGCCAAGGCCGCGTCGGCGTTGGCCAGGCGTTCGGCGCTCTGCGCCTGCGACTGCCGTGCCGACACCAGCGCGGCCTGCGCACCCGCATCCTCAGCTGCGGCCTGTCTTTCGGCGGCCTGCGCCGTGACCAACGCCTGCTCCAACCCTGCCAGCGCGGCCTGCGCCTGGCGCAGTGCCTCGTTCAGCGCTACCGGATCGCGCGAGTCCTCTGGGACCTGCGCGCTCTCGGCCTGCCATTCGCCGCGGCAGTGCGCCAGTGCCTGCGCGGCGGCATCGGCGGCGGCAACGGCATCGCGTTGCGCGGCTTCGGCGCTGTCGCGCGCCGCGCGCGAGGTCGCGATCGCGGCTTCGCGCTGCGCCAGGCTTGCCGCGGCCTGCCGCTGCTGTGCCAGCGCCGCTTGCCGCGCTTCGATGTCAGCGTTGACGCCGGCGGCCGCTGCCTCGCTGGCATCGCCCAGTGCGGCGGCCAGTTCTTCCAGCCGCTCGCGTGCCTGTGCGATCGCCAGTTGCGCGGCCTGGTGCTGGCCGGCACAGCGCACGGCATCGGCCTCCGCTTCCAGCAGAGCCTGGCGCGCGGCCTCCAGTGCCAGGTCCGACAGCGGCTGTGCTACGTGCCGGGCCGGCTCGGGATGCGCGGTGCTGCCGCAGACCGGGCAGGCATCGCCAGACGCCAGCGTCTGCGCCAGGCGCGCGGCCTGGCCGGCGCGCCACGCGGCTTCGGCTTCGGCCAGCGCGTTTCGGCAGCGGTCGCGCTGATGCAGCGCCTGCTGTTCGGCCTGCGCATGCCCGGCGGCCTGCGTGTTCGCGGCGTCCAGCGCATGCGCCGCCTGCCGGTACCGTTCGAATTGCCGCGCGCGCTCCTGCAGCGCGGCCAGCTGCAAGGCGGTTGCCTGTGCCTGCGCCGCGGCGAGCTGTGCCTGTCCCAGTGCCGATTCGGCGGCCACGGCGGCGGCGCGGCATGTCTCGACCTGCGCCAAGGCGCGCTCGCGTGCGGTGGCGGCGGTGGTTTGCCTGGCTTCGGCCTCGTGCAAGGCGCGCTGCAACGCCCCCAGCCGCTGCGCGCGCGGCAGCATTGCTTCCAGTTGCGTCACACGGCGCTGTGCGGCCTGGCGGACGTCGGCCTGCTGCACCTGCGCCTGCAAGGCCGCGGCGGCCTGCGTGGCTCGTTGGCCAGCGCGCGCGGCGTGTTCTGTCGCCTGCGCCAATGCCGCAGCGCCGGCGGCGTGATCGCGCTGCGCCGCCTGTGCGGCCTGCACCGACGGCATCACGCGCGCGGCGCGCTGGGCCGCCTGCAAGCGACCGCGCTGTTCGTCGATGGCGGGCTGCCGCGCCAGCAGCGCGGCATGGGCCGCTTGCGCCTGCTGGCGCTCCAGCAAGCGCGCGGCCACCTGCTCGCCCGCCGCAAGCGCGGCCTGCGCAGCGGCTTGCGCGGCGCGTGCGCCCTGCTCCTGGCCTTGCAGCGCCTGCAGCTCGGCCTGCATGGCCGCGATGCCGTCCGCCAACGCTTGTGCCGATTCCACGCCGGCCTGCCGCAACGCTTCGTCGCGCTGGATCGTGATGCGCTCGGCGTCGCGCCGGATGCCGGCGGCCTCGGTCTTCAGCAGCTCTTCCACGCGGCGGTACAGCTCGGTGCGGAACAGCCGTTCCAGGATGGCCTGCCGCGCCTGCGAGCTGGCGGTCAGCAGTTCGCGAAAGCGTCCCTGCGGCAGCACGATGACCTGGCGGAACTGCGCGCTGTCGAAACCCAGCAGGTCGCGCACGGCATCGCTGACCTTGCCCGGCTGGCTGGCCTTGCTGACCCAGCCGTTGCCGTCGTGCAGGTCCAGCTGCGCCCTGGCCGGCTCGGTGACCCAGCCCTCGCCGCGCTGTTTGGGCCGTTCCTGCACCGGCGAACGCACCACGCGCCAGCGCTGCGCGCCCAGGCTGAAGGTCAGCGTCACCTCGGTGCGCAAGCCCGCCGCCGCATTGGCGCTGCGCATCGCCTGCGCGCTGCGCTCGCCGCCGGAGGTGTCGCCGTACAGCGCAAAGCAGATGGCATCGAGCAGCGTGGTCTTGCCCGCGCCGGTGGGACCATGGATCAGCACGAAGGCCTGCTCGCCCAGCCGCGTGAAATCGATCTCCTCGGTCGCGGCAAAGGGGCCGAACGCCTGCAGCGTCAGGTGCAGCGGTCTCATGCCGACTCCCGTTCCGCCGCGGCGATGCCCGCCAGCACCTGGTCGAGCGCGGCACGCTGGTCCGGGTCCAGCTCGGCATCGGCCACCTCGCGGAAGAAACTGGCGAACAGCTCGCCGGTGCCCAGCTGGCGCAACTTGCGCCCCGCTTCCGACGCCATGCCGGTGCGCGCCAGCACCGTGCGCTCGATCGCGAGCGCGTTGGGATAGACCTGGCGCAGCCGGGCCATCGGGTCCAGCAGCGCGCCGGAATCGGTCAGGCGCGCGTGGATGTAGTCGTCGCGCCGCGGGTCCTCGGCACCGGCGACCAGCAACTGTGCCAGCTCGCCCTCGAGCACGCGCACGTCGCGCAGCGGCTGCAGCGTCAGCGGCGTGATGGCGACGGTCCCGTCCGCGTCCAGCTCGATGCGCGAGACGGACTTCTGGTGCGCGCATTCCGACAGCGAGTATTTCAGCAGCGAGCCAGCATAGTGGATGCGTCCGCCGCCCAGCGTCTGCGGCCGGTGCAGGTGGCCCAGCGCGACCAGATCGAAGCCGGCGAACAGCTCCGCGGCTACCGCGCCGCTGCCGCCCACCGACAGCGGCCGCTCCGATTCGCTGGCCGCGCCGCCCACCACGAAGGCATGGCCCACCACCACCGCGCGCACGCCCGGCGGATGGATCGCGCGGATGGCATCGAGCTGCGCGCGCAACGCGGCTTCGTGCGACGGCATGTCGGTGCCGGTCGCATCGCGCACCACGGCGGGCTCGGCATATGGCAACGCATAGACGCGGACTTCGCCGTGCGCATCGTGCAGGCTCACGCAACTGGCCTCGGCCAGCGTGCGGCCGGCCACGTGCAGGCCCTGCGCGCGCATCAGGCGCGCGCCGAATTCCAGCCGCTGGGCGCTGTCGTGGTTGCCCGCGATCATCACCACCGGCACGCCGGCATCGACCACGATGCGGCCGAGCACGTCGTCGAGCAGGGCCACCGCCTCGGGCGGCGGCACGGCGCGGTCATAGACGTCGCCGGCAATCAGCACCGCATCCGGGCGCTCGGCGCGGACCAGTTCGACAAACTGGTCGAGAAGGTGGGCCTGGTCTTCCAGCAGGCTGCGCGCATGGAAGAGGCGGCCGAGATGCCAGTCGGCGGTGTGAAGGAAACGCAATCCGGGATCCGTTGAAGTATCGGCGAAACCCGCATCATAATGCGTCGCAGGCCGCCACCTGTTCAGCACCGGTTCAGGCGGACGCGCGCATCATGGCCGCAGTCGCCCCTCGATCCCTCTCAACGGAGAACGCACATGAAACGCATCCTGACCACCACCACCCTCGCACTGGCGCTGGGCCTGGGCGCAGCCGGCGCCAGCGCCCAGTACACCGGGCCCTCCACAGTGCCCGTGATGACCGTCAAGGCGCTGCAGGCCGACGGCAAGGACGACCAGCAGGCCGTGCTGCGCGGCAAGATCGTCAGCAGCGTCGGCGACGAGCGCTACCTGTTCTCGGACGGCACCGGCCAGATCAAGGTGAAGATCAAGGCCAGGACCTGGCCCGCGCAGAAGCCGGTGGACGCGCAGACCACGGTGGAACTGGTCGGCGAATACGACAAGGAACTGATCGGCGAATCGCACTTCGACGTGAAGGAGATCCGCCTGCCCTGATGCGCGCGGCGCTCAGGCCGGCTCGGCCTCGCTGTCGGCGATCTGGTACTTGCGCATTTTTTCCCACAGCACCTTGCGGCTGATGCCCAGGCTGGCCGCCGTGTCCTGCCGCCGCCAGCCGTTGGCGTCGAGCGCGGCCAGGATGCGGCGCCGTTCTTCCATGTCGCCGCGCAGGTCGGCGCGCTCGCCGCCATCGAAGGCGCCCGGATGCAGCGCGCGGAACAGCGGCCGGATGCGCTCCTCGTCCCAGTGCCCGGTCTGCTGCACGGTGATGCCGACGCGCTCGGCCAGGTTGCGCAGCTCGCGCACGTTGCCGGTGAAGTAGGCGGTGCCGACCGCGCCCTTGAGCCAGTCCGGCATCGGCGGCAAGGCGTCATAGCCGGAGGCGCCCAGCATATGGCGCAGGAACGACTGCAGCAGCGCCACCTTGTCGGCCGGGCCGCGCTCTTCCAGGCTGGGGATGCGCATCTCGATCACCGCCAGGCGGAAGAACAGGTCGGCGCGGAAGCGCCCCTGCCGCACCGCATCGCGCAGGTCCTTGTTGGTCGCCGCGACCAGCCGGAAATCCAGCTTGACCGCCAGCGTCGAGCCCAGCCGGGTGATCACGTTCTCTTCCAGCACGCGCAGCAGCTTGACCTGCTGGAACAGCGGCAAGTCGCCGATCTCGTCGAGAAACAGCGTGCCGCCGTTGGCCTGCTCGAAGTAGCCGCGATGCGCGAACGAGGCCCCGGTAAACGCGCCCTTGGCGTGGCCGAAGAACTGCGACTCGAACAGCCCGTCGGGAATCGCGCCGCAGTTGACCGCGACGAACGGGCCCTTGCCGTAGGTGCCGTTGCGCTCATGGAACAGGCGCGCGATGCGCTCCTTGCCCGCGCCGGTTTCGCCGTACAGCATCACATTGCTGCCGAAGTCGGCAAAAGTTTCCACATGCTGCAGCAGCTGGCGCATCGCCGGCGAGCCGGCCACCAGGTCGGCCTCGCGCTCGCCGGTGGCCTCGGTGGCGAGCAGCTGCGGCAGCAGCTTGCCGATCTGGCTGCGCAGGTCGGCGCCGGTAAAGTCATCGGCGAGGATATGCGCGTACTCCGGCGGAAAGCGCCCCGGGTCGGTCTCGCGCCCCGGCCCGGCCACCCAGATCACCGGCATGCCATGCGCGGCCTCCCAGTCGAGCGAGAAGCGCGCGGCGCCGATCACCGACACGCTGATCACCGCGATGCACGGCTTCAGGCGCGGCTCGGCCGGCAAGGCCTCGAGCGCGCCGGCGCGGATTACGTCCACGCCCAGCGGCGCCAGGAAACGCGTGACGCGGTCGGCAATCTCGTACTTGCCTTCCCACACATAGACTTCAAGGTTTTCGTAGGCCCAGCGGTCTGTCTTCATTCTGTTTCTGCCATCAGGCGGTTTGGCGCGATCATGGCTCAGTACACCAGTTCAGCGTTGTTGCAATCGATGCTGTGGACCCAGAGGTCGGCGTTGCCGAGCCGGATGCCGAGACTTAGCAACAACGAAGTCAGCAACGTGTCTAGCGGAGCGATGACGGGCAAGAGAATTGCACTGAAGTCCATCGTCGGCAACACTTGCACTCCCATTACCTCTGGGGCGACTTTGAGTGCCAGCACCTGCGTGAGGATTCCGGTGAGCGGCGTGTCAGACTGCAGCGATTTGTGCCCGCCCGGTGCCAGCGCAACATCAGTTACTTCCTGGCCGATGCTGCGCGTCTTGGGATCATCAACGACAACGAGGTCTAGCAACGGTATGGTAAGAGCCGAGGCTTGACCTATAGAAACCTTAGAAGCTGTGCATTGATCCGTCATGCAAACCGTGAGTACGCTGGGCTTGACCTCCAGGATTGCCAGGCGGTCCTCGGGCCTGGCAGCGCACTGCAACGCCTTCAGGTTGGCTCGGGCTTTGCCTACGCTGATATGCAAGGGCAAGTTCAGCTTGATATTGGCTAGCGGTGCAAGCGCACCGACATTGATCTCCGCACTCACCTTCAGGCTGACTTGCGAGGTGTTTGCCGACGTCTGCCACGAACCGTCGGACAGTTGCCGTGCCGGCCCAACCGCGGTCACAGGTGGTGAGATTACCTTCAAGCTGGCCGTGGCGCCCCCCAGCCCGAGCGGTAGCGCCGGTACGGGCACCGTTGCCGACAGGGCGGCATTGGCACTGGCAACTTGTGCGCCCGCAAGAATCAGCTGTGCCACATTCAGCCCGACTTGTGCGGCGGATGAACCGGTCGGCGCGAGCAGATCCAGGTCGAGCAGTTGGTCAAGCCGCACTGTCGCCGCGGCAGCGCCGAGCTTCGCCGGCACATTCAACACCCAGGCGTCCACGACTCGATTTCGACCAGCTGCCTCAAGTATCAAGGCATAAAAATCCGCCAATGCCACTGTCGTGCCAAGCAGACCCTGAACGGTGCCGGCCTTCGCCTGGATCCGCAACTGGTCTAGCGTCACCGTCGTATTCAGCAACCCGTTCCAATCGATACTTGCAGCCAGTGCATTGCCTAAAAGTGGGGCCAGCACGCTCTTCGCCGTGTCGGCAGTCAACACGCCGGACCCCAGCGAGAATGAGGCCACCGGCGGGCTCCCACTGGCAACGGCTTCGGCATACAACTGTCGCCCGGCACCGCCCGGTAACACAAACAATATCGGCACTGTCTGCGTGGCCTGCACACGCACAGCATTGGGCGATTCCTTGTCGGCTGTATAGGTCGAAGTGAAATGACGAGGTGCGGCATTGACAGCCGGATCCCACATGCCCAGGCAAGCCATCATTGCATCAGCCTTGCCACCCGTAGCTTCGCCGCAACCCAACGCGCTGCCCGCCGGGTATCCGTTCTTCGCACTGATGTTGGCAACGGTACCGAGTACGGCGTTGTTCAGATTCGTTTGATCGGGGGTAGCCATCGTTGGGCTATCCGCCCGCTTGAGTTGCTGCGCCGCCGACATCGCCGCCAGGTCCACCATGTTCTGCAGCTGCCGCTGGCGCATGAACACATGGCCGACGTCGATCGACACCAGCGCGGCGATCGCCACGGTGGCGATCAGCACCGCCGCCATCACGCTGACGGCGCCGCGTGCGGAGCGACGGGTGCGGGGCACCGGCGGCTGGCGCAGGCTCATTTTCCGCCCAGCATCTGCCCGGCCGAGCCGGCGCGCGTGGTGCTGGCGTTGGCCTGGCCGGTGTAGAACTCGGGCAGCGCGAAGCGGAAGCTGTTCAGGTAACGCTCGTAGCCCAGCGCGGCCTGTTCGCCGTGCATCGGCAGCAGCGGTCCGGCCTGCGTGCCCTCGCGCTGGATCGCCAGGATCGTGCGGGTGTCGGCGCCGATCTCGCGCTGCGCGGGCCGCGCCGGCGGCATGCCGGCGGCTTCGGTCGGCGTGGCGTCGCCCTGCGCATGCGCAAGCGGGGTCAGCGCCCACGCGCAGAGTGCGATGCACGCGGCACCCTTTCGGATGGCAACAAGAAGATTGGCTGTCATGGTGTAGCGCCGGCTTGCGCGGCGATGGCGATTGGCTTGGCCACGACCGCCACGGCGGCGGGCGCGGAGACTGGCTTGGGCTGGCCCGGGCGCGCCGCGGCGCGGTCGCGCGCGGCGGCGGCGCGGGCGATGCGGTCGGCTTCCTTGCGGATCGCGCTGCGCGTGGGCTCAGGCAATGCGGCCTTCTGCATCATGGCGTTGGCCTGGGCACGCTTGCCATCGGCCATCAGCCACACCACGGCGTTGCTGATCACGCGTGGGTTGCGCGCGTCCAGCTCGAGCGCCTGCATCACCGGCACGCGCGCGTCCTGCAGCGCGCCGGCGCGCATCAGCGCATAGCCCAGGTCGCTGGCGATGCGGGCGTTGACCGGGTCCAGCGCGGCGGCGGCGCGCAATTCCGTGACCGCGCGCGCAAAGTCATCCTGGCGCCCGGCCAGCAGGCCAAGGCCGTGGTGCGCATGCGCGGCCTCCGCGCCCTTCGCGGTGGCCGCCAGCGCCTGGTAGGCCTCGATCGCGGCCTGGTCCTGTCCGGTTTCGCGCAGCGCATCGGCGCGCATCACCTGGATGTCCGGGCCAGTGCCGAAGCGCTGCACATAGACCTCGATATGCGCGAGCGAGGCAAAGTAAAGGCCGTCCTGCTGCATCTTGCGGATCAGGCCGAGGTAGACCGCCTGTTCGCTGTATTCTGCGCGCGCGGTCTTGTCGCGCAACTTCGCCAGTTCCACCTGGGCCTCGGCCTGCTCGCGCATGGCCGTGGCGCCGTTGTTGCCGGCGGCGCACCCCGACAGCGCGGCCAGCGCGGTCAGCAGCACGCACGCGGCCGGGCGCGCCATGAAACCCATCATCGCGTTCCTCCCATGTTTGCCAGCATGCGGATCACCCCGAGAAAGCCGGGGCCCGCGGTCAGGATCAGCAGCACCGGCAACAGGCTGACCACCATCACCGCGGTCATCTTGACCGTGAGGCGGCCGATCTCGTCCTTCATGCGCGACTTGCGCGCTTCCTGCATGCGCAGCCCGAACTGGCGCAGCGGCTCCTGTACCGCGCCGCCATGCTTGTCGACCTGCGTCAGCAGCGTGATCAGGCTCTTCAGGTCTTCGCTGTCGAACAGCCGGCCGATGCGCAGCAGGGTCTGCTCGCGCGAGCGGCCCGACGCGAACTGCTGGTTGGCGCGCGCCAGCTCCGGCCCCAGCACGCGCAGCATGCTGCCGAACTCGGCCACGATGACCTGCAGGCTCTGGTCGATCGACAAACCCACGCCCTGCAGCAACCGCAGCATGTCGATCAGCACCGGCAGCTCGTCGTCGACCATGCGCAGGCGCGCGGCGGCGCGGCGCCGCAGGTACCACTTGGGCGCCAGGTAGGCCACGGCGAAGGTGCCGAAGCCCCATGCCACCACCATGAAGGCACTGGCGCCGAGATGCCACAGCATCGCCAGCACCGACAAGGCCAGCGGCAGGCCCAGCCGCAGCACGCCGAACAGCACGCGCGCCTGCAGGCCATACCAGCCGCATTGCTCCAGCAGCTGCTGGTCTTCCGGCGTCACCACCGCGCGACCAAGGCGCGATTCCAGCCAGTGGGCATCGAAGCGCTCGCCCACGCGCGCACCCAGCTGGGCGCCGAGCGCGGTGGCAACGCCGGACGCTGCCGCAGGGGTCGCGGCGTGGGCCGCCGCGCGCGCGCCCGCGGTACCCGGCACGCCGGGCACGCCCTGCGCACGCGGTGCGGCAGCGGGCGCGGCCTGGGCGGCCTGTGCGTTCTGCGCGGCTTCCATTGCGCGCTGGCGCGCCAGCGCGGCGTCGATGGTACGGGTCGACAGCCGACGCTGGCGCCAGTCGCGCAGCAGCGGCAAGGCCAGCACGCCGACACCGCAGGCGGCGATGAGCAGGCTCAGCGAGATCAGCGTCAGGCGGTCCATGGGGGCGATGTCATCGTTGCCTTCAGATCGACTTGGCCAGCCGGTACAGCATCAGCGCCCCGGCGACTTCCAGCGCCGCGGCCGACAGCAGCATGGTCTTGCCGGTGGGGTCCTTCCACATCATCAGGATGTAGCCCGCGTTCAGCGTGAACAGGCCGCCGGCCACCACCAGCGGCAGCAGGCCCAGCACCCAGGCCGACAGCCGGGTCTCGGCCGACAGCGCCATCAGCTCGCGCTGCGCCTGCTCGCGGTCGCGCATGAAGGTGGCGGTGCGCTCCATCACCACGTCGGCGCGGCCACCGTAGCGCACCGACAGGCGCAGCACCGAAGCAACCAGCACCAGTTCCTCGACCTTGTAGGCGCGCCCCACCTGCAGCACCGCCTGGTCCAGCTCCTTGCCGGCGCGCTGCAGGTGCACCGCCTGCACCAGGCACTGGCGCAGCGGGGCCTCGGTATTGGCGATGGAATTCTGGAACGCGGCCGGCACGCTGCTGCCGATGGTCATCAGCCGCACCACGCCATCCAGGAAGCCGGGCAGCTGCGACAGCAGCTTCTTGTGCAGCCGGCGCACGCGGTGCCAGGCCGCGCACGCCGTCACCGCGAGCGCCACGACCAGCGCCGACACCGCGCCCAGCCATTGCCCCGCCACCGCACCGGCGAGCGTGCACAGCACCAGCGGAGACAGCCACAGCAGCGCAGTGCGGCGCGTCGGCGCCAGGTCGGCGCGGCGCAGAAAGTCGTCCCAGCGCCGGCGCAGGTCGCGCGCCGGCAGCTGCAGGGACGGGTCGGGCGCCTGCGTGTAGCGCATCCGCACCTGCTCGGTCTGCGCCTGCAGGAACGCCTGCTGCTGTTCGCGGCGCGCGCGCGACTGCGCGCCGGCGAGCAGCAGCAGCCCCAGGCCGGTGATGACCAGGGCGAGCGCGGCGAGCAGCAGCGTGGCGCTAGACATCGAAGCGGTCATCCAGCATGAAGCCCGGGGCGCGCATGCGCGCCAGCTTCGGCGAATGCGGCAGCAGGCCCAGCGACAGCCAGCGGTCGGTCTCGGTGCCGTCGGGGTTGACGAACGGCTCGTGCCGGTACAGCTCCTGGGTCGAGATGATGTTGTCGCCCAGGCCGGTGACCTCGGTGATCGAGACGATGCGGCGCTTGCCGTTGGACAGCCGCGCGATCTGCACGATGAAGTCGATCGCGTTGGCGATCTGGCGCCGCAGGCTCATCTCGCTGCCCTGGAAGCCGGCGAAGCCGGCCAGCATCTCGAGCCGGTACAGGCATTCGCGCGGGCTGCTGGCGTGGATGGTGCCCATCGAGCCGTCGTGGCCGGTGCTCATGGCCTGCAGCATTTCCAGCACCTCGCCGCCGCGCACTTCGCCGACGATGATGCGGTCCGGGCGCATGCGCAGGCTGTTGCGCAGCAAGTCGCGGATCGACACTACGCCGGTGCCCTCGAAGCCGCCAGGACGGCTTTCCAGCCGCACCACGTGTGGATGGTTCAGCGCCAGCTCGGCGGTATCCTCGATGGTAATGACGCGCTCGGTAGGCGGCACGAAGGTGGCCAGCGCATTGAGCAGCGAGGTCTTGCCGGAGCTGGTGCCGCCGCTCACCAGGATATTGCAGCGCGCCTGCACCGCGGCCTGCAGCAGGTCGCAGATCTCGGGGCTCATGGTGCCCAGCGCCTGCAGGTCGGCGGGCGTCATCGGGTCCTTGCGGAACTTGCGGATCGACACCACCGGGCCTTCCAGCGCCAGCGGCGGGATCACCACGTTGATGCGGCCGCCGTCGGGCAGGCGCGCGTCGACCATCGGGTTGGACTCGTCCAGGCGCCGGCCGATCGGCGCCAGGATGCGGCGCACGATGCGCAGCAGGTGGCCGCTGTCGGCAAAGCGCACCGGGATGCGTTCGAGCACGCCATGGCGCGACACGTACACGTCCAGGTGGCCGTTGACCAGGATGTCTTCGACCGCGGGATCGTTGAGCAGGTCCTCGATCGGGCCGAAACCGGCCAGCTCCTTGGTCAGCGCCTCGGCGATCTGGCGCAGCTCGGCCTCGTTGATGGGAATGCGCCGCAGCCGCGTAAAGCTCTCCAGCTCCAGGTCGACGAAGCGCTGGATCGCGGTGCGCGACCAGCGCCCGAACTCGGCGCCCAGTTCTTCGATGCGCGTCAGCAGGTGCTCGTGCGCGGCTTCCTTGATGTTGTGGAACTCCTGCGACACCGGGAACGGTGCGGGGGCGTTATCGGAGAATTCGATCGCTTGGGTCATGTCAGCTTCCAGTGCGAGCCGTGCGCGCGCCGCGCGCTACCAGCGCTGCGCGCAGCGCCCCGGGCAGTTTGTCCTTGATCCGCGCCAGCAGCGTGGCGTCCCTGGCCGCGGCGGTGCGGTAGCCCAGCCGTGCCAGCAGCTCGGCCAGCGCGCGCACATAGGGGCAGTGCGGGTCGTCGTCGGCCAGCACCGCGCCGCGGTTCATCGCCAGCACCAGCGCCTCGCGGCTGTCCGGCAGCGTCGCCACCGACTCCACGCCCACGCGCCGCGCGATCTGCGCGGCATCGACGCCGAGGCGCGCGTCGAAGCGCGACACCAGCAGGTGCAGGTCGTCGCGCTCGACTTCGCGCGCGCGCAGTTCATGCACCAGCTCCGCCGCCGACACGATCGCGCCCACGCTCTGGTCCGCCACCAGCACCACGCTGTCGGCGGCCTTGACGATCTGCGCGGTGAACTCGGCATTGCCGAAGCCGCCCAGGTCGACGATCTGCAGGTCGAAGAACGCGCGCAGGCGCTCGAGCAGGCCAATCGCATCGGCGTACGAGATGTCGCGCAGCTCGCTCAGCGCGGCCGGCAGCGGCAGCACGCATACGCCGTTGCCGTGGCGCGTCAGCGCGGTCTGCACGAAGACCTGGTCGAAGCGGCGCAGGTTGCGCACCGCCTCGACGAAATGGAAGCCCGGGCTCAGGTTCAGGTAGAGCGCGCCGTCGCGCGCCGGCAGGCCCAGGTCGGTCAGCAGCACTTCGGCGCGGGCATCGGTCTTGGCGTGGCGCGGCAGGTGGCGGCGCGCCGCCGCGGCCAGGTTGACCGCCAGGCTGGTCACGCCCACGCCGGCGCGCGCACCCAGCAGCGCGACGATCTTGCCCTGGCGCGCAGCCTCGGCCGGACGCACCTGCTCGCCCGGTACCGCCAGGCGCTTGACCACGGCCTCGGCTTCGGCCGGCGCGTCGCGCAGGTCGATGAAGTCCTTTACGCCCGCGCGCAGCGCGGCCAGCATCACGCCGGGCTCGCCGGCATGGCCCACGGCCACCAGCGGCAGGCCGGGGAACAGCCGCTGCAGCTGCTCGGCCAGCCGCGCCGACGGCGCCGCGAGTTCCGCCGAGAAATGCAGGAACACCAGGCCCGGGCGCAGCTCGGAGACGCGCTCGATAAAGCCTTCCTGGGCGCCGCCATCGGCTACCAGCGTGCCGAGCGCGCCGATGACCTTCCCCAGCCAGTCCCTGACTTCGCCCTGCGTTGCGTGCAACAGAAAATAGTCCATCTCTCCGCCTCAAAGCTGTTGGCCATGCCAGCCGGCATGGCCGGCGGCTATTTCGAGAAACCCGGCAAAGTCGGGTCCGCGTACTCACCCATCACATACCAGCCCCACACATTGGGGCTGGCACTGGTGCGGCCATCGGCCCCGACGGCCTGCGCCGCCGGCGCGTTCTTCGCCATCGGCTTCACCAGGCGCGGCGTGACGACGATCATCAGCTCACGGTCCTCCTGGTGGAAATTCAGGTTCTTGAAGAACACGCCGATCACCGGCAGGTCGCCCAGCACCGGCACCTTGTTGACGTTGCTGACGGTGTTGCGGCTGACCAGCCCGCCGATCACGAAGCTTTCTCCATCGCCCAGCTCGACCGTGGTGTCGGCGCGGCGCGTGACGATGGCCGGCACCACCGCGCCGTTGATCGAGATGCCGCGCGACGGGTCGAGGTCGCTGGCCTCGGGCGCCACCTTCAGCGCAATGCGGTCGGCCGACAGCACCGTGGGCGACACCGTCAGCCCGATGCCGAACGGCTTGAACTGGATCGTGGTGGTGCCCAACGCCTGCGGCACCGGGATCGGGATCTCGCCGCCGGCGAGGAAGCTGGCGCTCTGCCCCGACAGCGCCACCAGGCTGGGCTCGGCCAGCACGCGCGCCAGGCCGTTGGCTTCCAGCAGGCTGATGTTGGCGAAGATGCCGTGCGTGAGCGACGCCGCCACCAGGTTGAAGGCATTGCTCATCGGCGACGCGATATCGGCGCTGAAGCTGCCGGGCGCGCCGCCGCTACCCGGCGTGAAGGTGAACTTGTTCAGCGTCGACGGCGAGAACGTGCCGAAGGCGAACCCGGAGTTGTTGCGGAAGAAGTTGATGCCGACTTCCTTGAGCACGGTCTTGCTGATCTCCACCACCTTGACGTCGACCTGCACGGTGCCGCTCAGCGGCACGGTGGAGCGGTCCACCACCAGGCCCGGCTTGCCGTCGGTCTTGCCCGCGGTGGCCGCACGCGCCGCCGCCTGCGCGCGCGCGGCGCCATAGGCGTCGGGCGACTGCCCGGTGATGGTGGCGCCGGCGGCCGAGTAGCCCAGCTGCGCGCCGTTGGCATCGGGCGCGATGGCATCGACCTGCACGCTGTAGCTCTGCGGCTCGGCGCTGCCGCGCGTCCACACCATCACGTCGGTCACGCCAGGCTGCTTGGCCACCAGCAGCACGCTGGGCGCGCCGCGGGTGCGCAGGATCAGCGCATCGGCCACCGCGGGGTTGCCCACGGCGACGCGCTCGACCGGCTGCGCGCTGCGCAGTTCCTTCTGCGCGCCGGCCATCAGGCGCAACTGCCGCGCGGTGGCGGCGTCCTGCGCCTGCGCGCGCGGCGCCAGCGCGCACCATGCGGTGGTGGCGATGATGGCGGCAAGCGTGAGCTGCATCAGCCGGCGGCGCAGCGTCACGGCATGGGCGGGTGTGTTCTGGATTGGCATGCGATGGGCGCCCACGTTCTTATTCGATGTCGCGCTTGCCGGCGCGGATCACTTCCACGCCAGCGCGTTCCCTGGCTTGTGCCGGCGCCGGCGGCGCGGCCACCTGCAGCGGCCGCGGCGCCGGCGCTGCCGCCGGTGCGCGCGCAGCCGGCGCGCCGTTGCTGGCGGCCAGCCCGGACAACAGCACGCCGGCGGTGGCCTTGTCGGTGGCGGCGCGCGCTGCGTCGGCGGGGGCGCCGGCGCGTGCGGCGAGCGCGGGCGGCGGCTCGGCAAACATGCCGTCGCTCGGCATGGCTTCGTCCTGCGGATTGCGCAGCGCCAACATCAGGCGCCCGGACTGCTGCGCCATCGCCAGCCGGCTGACCTGCTCCAGCGGCACCGACAGCACCGCGGTCTTGGCGCCTTCCTGGCGTGCCATCATCTGTTCCGGCTTGACCGCCTGCGGCCGGTTGACCGAGGCCACGCCGTAGGCCAGCACGCGCAGGCGCGACAGCAGCATGCGCGCCTGGCTGTCGGGGATTTCCTGCTGGTCGCGCCGCAGCACCAGGAATACATCGACATAGTCGCCCGGCTGCACCTGGTTGCCGACGCCGATGACTTCATCGACCGACACCGCCACCGCGCGCTCGCCTTCCGGCACCTGTGCGGCCAGGCCGGACAGCAGCTGGCTTTCCAGCACCGGCACATTGGCGCCCAGCGCCACCAGCGGCACCTGCCCGGTCACGCGCGCCACGTCGCGGTAGGCGCCGGCGGGATCGATCGGCAGCATCTCCACCTTGAGCGCCTCGGCATCGAGGGGCTTGCCGGCTTCCGCGGGGCGCGTGGTGACCACCACGGGGTGCAGCGGCCTGGCGCCTGCCGATGTCTCGGGCTGGGCCGGCTGGCGTCCCACCTGCCACGCCAGCAGCGCCAGCAGCAGGGCCAGGCCCAGCAGCACGATGGCCAGTAATCGGATCTGCTTGCTGGTCATGCGGAAATCCTTGGTTCGGGCATGGGGCAGTTGGTCATGCGCATCAGATATCGGGAGAGAGCTGGACCATGGCCGAACCCGACAGCGCGGCCGGCAGCGGCACCATCGGCACCGCGGGCATGATGTTGGTGGTGGTCAGGGTCAGCGTGACCTGCACGCAGACGTCGGCCGAGCCGGCCGCGCACGGCACGGCCGCGGCGACGCCGGCGGCGGGAATCAGGTCACGAATGGATGCGGGCAAGGTGCCGCGCGCCATCGCGGCCGCGGCATCGACACGTGCCTGCTGCGTGGCTGCAAGGCTGGTGCCGGAAACCCCTGCGGGATAGCGCAGCGCGGCGCGTGCGCCTTCCTCGGCGGCCAGCGTCAGCACCTGCTGCAGCGCCAGCATCACGCCGTAATAGACGATGCCGATCACGATGGTGACCAGCACCGGCGCCACGATGGCAAATTCGATCGCGGCGCTGCCGGCACCGTGGCGGCGCCGGCTGGTTTTCCTGTTGACCCTTGCGTGCAGCAACATCTGAAACCCCGGTCTCTTGGTGTTCCGCCGCGCCGACCGGCGGCGCGGCCTGCTGGCCTCAAGCCATTCGGGCTATTGGCCTGCAGCCATCCAGAACAGCACCCCCACGGCCAGGTACGCCGCATACGGGATGCCGCGCGCCGGCGAAAACTGCGCCGTTGGAAGGGACTGGTCCTGGGAATGCAAAGCGTGATCCGCGGCCGGCGTGCGGCGCGCCAGTGCCAGCGCCAGCAGCGCGTGCACCAGCCCGAGCAGGCTGCCGACGACCCATGCCACCACCAGCCCTTGCGGACCGGTGAACAACCCCGCCACCGTCAGGAACTTGACATCGCCCGCGGCCATGCGCCCGAGGGCGTAGACCGGTAAGGTGACGGCAAGACCCAGCCCCGCGCCGGTCAGGCGCGCGGCCAGCGGCGGTTCCGTAGCCTGTCCGGCGATCAGTGCCAGCCCGAGGGCCAGCACGGCGATCGCCAGCAGGAGATTCGGAACCCGCCGGTAAGCGAAGTCTGTGTAGAGGGTCGCCGCGCAGAGGAGCGCGGCAATCACGACGGTCTTCTGCTTTCGACCAGTTACTTAAACCAGCCCGAAATTTTGACCGATAGTCGTTCGTAACTCAGGTTGAGTTCGTCACCAAGCTTGCCGGCGCCGACAGTAAGCCCAAGGGCAATGAGTCCCACGATCAGCCCATATTCAATAGCCGTCGCCCCGCGCTCATCTTTAATAAAGCGTGCAATGAGTCGTTTCATGATTTTTGACACTCCCGAGTGATCTGATGATGCCGCGATCACGCTTCCCCCGTTCGATTATCACGGTGCTCTGTGGCCCGCTCTTTTATCGACTTTTCACGCTTGCTGCGCTTTTTTTATAAGACATGGTATGTCTCAACCATACCCCTCCCTCGGGTGATAGTAATGACCCGAAGGGGTTAAAGCACCCGTTTGAAACGACCCGGCACGCCCCGGATCGCAGCTTGTTAAAGAGCATGCGGGCCGGCGTAAACCGGCCCGCAGCCTGGCCATGCCGGCATTTCAGCCGCGCGGCCAGGTGGAATAAAAAGATGCGCTGCGACGGGGTGATGAGCGACAGCGCACCGTGAAAACACCTATGCGGGTTGAGACATTTCAGTGGTGGAGCAGTCCGCCCAGGATCGGCAGTTGCGGCTTGCCGTCGCCACCGCCAGAGCCGCCACCGGCGCTGCCGCCGACACCGCTCTTGATGCCGCCGACCAGACCCGTGACCGGCGCCAGCAGCGCACCGACCGGGCCCAGCGCACCGCCGCCACCGGCACCGCCATCGCCGCTGCCGGGCTTGACCAGCGGCAGGCTGCCGAGCAGGCCGCCGAGCGCATTGCCGCCGTGGCCGCCATCGCCGCCCTGGCCGTTGCCGGCACCGGCCAGCGGCAGGTTATTCAACAAGCCCCCCAGCGGGTTGCCGCCGGTCTGGCCATTGCCGTTGACCAGCACGCCGACCGCGGCAACGGTCTTGCCGGCCTCGGTCACCACGCCGCCAAGCGGTGAGACCACCGGGGCCTGCGTATTGCTGAGCATGCTGCCGCCCGTGGCCACCGTATTGCCGACCTTGTAGAGCAGACCGTCGACAGGAGCGCCGAGGCGCGTGGCGGCGCCCAGCGTCTGGGTGCCGTCGGTGACCTTGCTGGTCAGCGGCACGATGACCTTGCTGAGCGAGTTGGTGACCTGTGCGACGGCGCCATCGGACAGCACCGTCTGCAGCTTGTCGCCGCCGCCTTGCACCACCGTGCCGACCTTCTTGACCAGGCCGCCCACCGGCGTGGTCAGCGGTGCCAGCGGCGCCAGCTTCTCGGTGCCCAGGCCCTTCACCAGCGCGCCGCCGCTGACCACGGCGTCGCCCACTTCGCGCACCACGTTGCCGGTGCTGGACACGGTCACGCCGACCGGGTTGTCGACCGAGCCCATCTGCCCGAGCCCGTCGCGCACGCCGGCGCCGAGCGCGCCGACTGCTTCACCTGCATTGACCACCACGCCGCCCGCGCCCTTGCGTGCGTCGGTGGGCAGCAACGGCAGCGGTGCGTCCTGGATCGACCTGCCGATCTCGCTGACGGCATTGCCTGCCGACACCACGGTGTTGCCCGCGCCTTCGGTGACCTTGCCGGTCGGCGTGGTCTGGGCTGCGGCCGGCGGCGGCGGCGTGACCGGCGTATCGGCGCCACCGCCGCTGGGCTGCGGATTGGCGCCGCTGCCGCCGCCGCTCGACGAGCAGCCCGACATCAGCAAGGCAAGGGCGGCCATGCCGGCCGCAGCCAGCGAGGTCATGGATAGCGGTGCGGGATGCTTGGTCTTCATTGTCCTTCTCCTGTCTGGTTGGCCACGGCGCTGCCGGGCCGTCTTTTCTTGTGAACCGCATGGAATGCCGACGAGCCCCCCCGGTGTCCCGCTTTGTGGCACCTGCCTGCCATCCCCATCAGTCATGGCAACACGGTGGCACGCGAAATCGTCGGCGCGTCGGGAGAGCAAATGGCAAGGCGCGTGCCAGCGCGGCAAGGTGGACCGGCGCACAGACCGGCGAGCCGCTTGCAGGCCTTGCGCAGCGCGGCTTGCAGGGCGAATCGAGGTGGCCGCGAAGCACGCGCGCGCAGCATCGCTGCGGGGTGCGGACGTGTTACGTGCTACGTAACGTGTTCCGGACAAGCGGGAACACGCAACGGCAGCGCGGAGGGCGCGCAACAGCCGGTTGCGCGCCGCCTTGCCCGCGCTGTTTTGTTCCCCGCGCACGACACACGTTACGTAACGCGTAACGCGCCACGCCCTCCCCGCCCATGTGCCGCCAGGTCTCGCGGCGCTTGCCGCGAACAGCACGCAGGCCGCATGCCGCAAGGCCTGGCGGGCATCACCCCCGACTTCGGCGGGGTCTGTGCGGTAGCACGCCAAAGGGCTGGCATACCGATTGCGCCATCACCGTCACCGCCGCACGCAGCAGACAAACGCGTTGCGCGGCCGAGCGATTGAAACGACGGGAATGAAGGAACAGAGACCATGCGCAAACAACAACTCGCCGTAACGGCACTCCTCGCAACCCTGCTGGCCCTGGGCGGCTGCGCCAGCGGCAGCGGATCGACGTCGATGGGCACCAGCGATACCGCTGGCACGAATGGGGGTACCAACGGCGGTACCAATGGCGGCAACAACGGAGGCACCGGCGGCACGGGTGGCGGCACCGACCTGGCCGGTGGCAGCACCGGGGGCACGGGCGGCACCGGTGGCGGCAGCGGCGGAACCGGTGGTGGCAATGGTGGCAACACCGGCGGCAACAACGGTGGCAATACCGGCGGTGGCGAGACGCCCACCGCGCTGACCCCGACCGCGACGGTGATCAACAACGCCGGCACGGTGCTGGGCAATACGGGCAGCGCTGTCACCGACCTTGGCAACCAGCTTGGCAATGCCAACCTGCCGCTGGTGCCGGGCCAGACCCAAAGCGGGCTGGGCGGCGTGGTGGCCTCGACCGGCGATGCCGTCGGCGCGCTGGCCACGGGCCTGCAATCCGGCCTGGGCAGCATGCCCAATTCGACCAACCCGGTCGGCACCACCGTCGCCAGCACCGGCAACGTGGTGACCGAGCTGGGCAAGGCGGTGACCAGCGCCGGCACTGCGGTGAGCGGCCTGGGCACCGGCCAGCTGGCACCGCTGGCGCCGCTGACTTCGCCGCTGGGCGCGGTGGTCGGCACGCTCGGCAATACCGTGAGCAACACCGGCGGGACGCTGACCTCGGTGTTGTCGAGCGGCGCGGTCGAGCAGGTGACCATCACCACCAGCAAGCTGATCGTGCCGATCACCTCGCAACTGACCAGCACCACACAGTCACTGGGCGCGGCCACCGGCCTGAGCGCGCCGACCAGCAGCCTGCTCGCGACCGTGGGCGGCGCGCTGGCCACCGCCGGCACCAGGCTGCAACAGACCAACACGCCGGTGGTCGCGGGCGTCGGCGGTGTGGTCAACGCCACCGGCACCACGGTGGCCTCGCTCGGCGGCGCGGTCAACGGCCCTGCCAGCGGCGGCGGGCTGGGCGCGCTGGGTCCGGTACTGGCACCGGTTACCACGCTGGCGGGGGGGCTGACAGGCGGGGCAGGCGCCGGCGGCACGGGTTCGCCGCTGGCGCCTGTCACCGGCCTGGTCGGCAGCGTCACCGGCGGGCTGACCGCCGCCACCGCCAACACGCCGCTGGCTCCGGTCACGTCGCTGGTCAGTGGCGCGGTGGGCGGCCTGGGCAGCGCCACTGGCGGTACCGGTGGTTCGCCGCTGGCGCCCGTCACCAGCCTGGTCAGCACCGTCACCGGCGGCCTGGCCTCCGCCACGGCCAGCACGCCGCTGGCACCGGTCACCGGCGCGGTGAGCGGCGTGGTGAATGGCGTCGTCGGTGGCGTGGTCGGCAGCGTTGGCGGCGCAACCAGCGGCACTGGCTCCACCAGTCCGCTGGCACCGGTCACCAATGTCGTCTCCGCCGTGACCGGCGGCGCCACCACCGCGGGCAGCACCACCACCAAGGGCTCGACCACCGGGCCCATCGGTGGCCTGGTCGGCGGTCTGCTCGGCGGCCTGACCGGCGCGCTCGGCCAGAAGTAATCCTGCCTTGGCCGCTGCCCGGCGATCGCGATCGCGGGCAGCGGTGCTCACCTGATTCAACGTAGCGGCCACGCGCTGACCGGCAATATCGGCCAGCAGGCGCCCGGGGGTAGCGGCAATCCCCACGCCGGTGGCACGCGACGTCAATAGCCGCAGTGTTTCTTACAGGGGTTTTGCCATGCGTGCACGTCATCGCGTTGCCGCGCTGCTGGTCGGCGTCGGCGCGTTCCATCACGGCCTGGTCCAGGCCGATCCGCGCAGCCCGGTCCAGGGCGATCCAACCCAGACGCTTCCCAAGATTGCGCCGGCCCGGCCCGACAGCCGCGTGACCGTGCAGGTCGAGCGGCCGCAGCCCGCCATGCAGGACCTGCTCAACGCGCGCCTGACGCCGCGGCGCTTTCGCATCGAGGGCGCGAAAACGCTGCCGTTCGACGAAGTAGCCGCGCAGTTCCAGCCGCTGGCCAACCGCGAGATCACGGTGGCGCAGCTGCTGGAAGCCGCCAATGCGGTGACGCAGATGTACAAGGAGCGCGGCTACCCGCTGTCGTTCGCGTTCGTGCCCGCGCAGGACTTTGCCAACGGCGATGTGCTGGTCTCGGTGGTGGAAGGCTACGTCGCCAAGGTAACGGTGACCGGCAAGGCGGGCCCGGCCGAACGCCGCCTGCGCGCCATCGCCGAGAAGCTGCAGCAGGACCGCCCGCTGCGCCAGGACCGCTTCGAGCACTACGTCAACGCGCTGGCGCTGCAGCCCGGGCTGCAGGTGGCGGCGACGGTGCAACCACCGACCACCACCGACGGCGCCTGCGAGATGGTGCTCGAGGTCAAGCGCAAGCCCTTCACCTTCGGCACCGGCATCGAATACATGTCGCCAGGCCTGCGCGCCATCGCCACGGCCACCACCAACAGCCTGACCCCGCTGGGCGAGCAGATCTCGGTGTCGGCGCTGTTTCCCAAGGGCCGCGACAGCGAGGAATACTATGCCGCCAGCTATGCGCAGCCGCTCGGCACCGAAGGCATGGTGGCGCGGCTCAATGCCTCGCACTACCGCGGCGTGCCGCAGAACGCGACGCTGGCGCCGATCGGCTTCAACCCGCGCTATGTCAACGACACCAAGCGCATCGGCGGCACCCTGAGCTATCCGCTGCTGCTGTCCAACGCGCATACGCTGACGCTGACCGGCGGCGTCTACGGCGCCGACCAGTTCGAGCGCTATACCCATACCGCCACCGGCACGCGCGTGACGCTCGGCACCAACGTGCGCGTGGCCACGGCGGAGCTGACCTATCTGCAACGCGGCGAAGGCGTCAGCCGCAACGCCACGCTGGGCCTGTACAAGGGCTTCGATGCGCTGGGCGCGAGCCGCCAGAACAACAACAACGACCTCAGCTTCTTCCGCACGCGGCTGCTGCTGTCGCAATCGAAGGACCTGCCCGCGGGCTTTGGCCTGACCCTGGCCGCCGCCGGCCAGTACAGCGGCGACCGGCTGGCTTCGGGCGAGCAGATCAGCTTTGGCGGACGCTTCTTCGGCCTGGGCTACCCCGCCGGCGAAGTCGCGGGCGACAAGGGCTGGGGCGCGTCGGCGGAGATCAGCCGGCTGTTCCTGCCGGACCTGACCTACCTGCGCACGATCCAGCCCTATGTGTCCGCCGACGTGGCGCGCGTGTATTCGAACAGCGTGTCGCTGTCGCACCGCAGCCTGTCGTCGGTGGCGCTGGGGGCGCGCTTCTCGGACCGGCGCTACTACACGCTGGACCTGTCGCTGGCGCAGCCGGTCGGCGACAAGCCGACCAACGCCAGCCGCCGCTCGCCGCGCATCAACATGATCTATTCCTACCAGTTCGACTGAGGCCCGGCCCTAAGTCCTGGTTTTCCAAGGTTCCCTGCACGGCCGGCGGCAGTTCAGCGCCGGCCGATTTTTTTTGGCGGCGCAACGCAGCGAGTTACGTGCCGCAACTCCGCAACATTTTTGTCATGTACGCAATTGTCAATCTTGACCAGTCAATCGTAACCAAATGATAATCCTTCTCATTATTGTTTAGTTTTGCGATACGAGAGGTCAAAGTGCAGTATTCGGCAGTCATAACAAGAAAGAGCCACGGCAAGCTGGGTGCCATTCCACGATTGACCGGCATGGTCGGCGCAGCGGTTGCCGCGGCACCGGTCGCCGCGCAAGAGGCGCCCAAGCCGGTCAACCTGCCGCAGGTGACGGTCACCGGCGACAGCGGTTTCAAGGCGGAAAGCTCGTCGTCGATCAAGAATCCCGAGCCGCTGCGCGACACCCCGCGCTCGATCACGGTGATTCCGCAGGAAGTCATCCAGAGCACCGGCTCGACCACGCTGACCGACGTGCTGCGCACGGTGCCGGGGATTGCGTTCGGCGCGGGGGAGGGCGGCAACCCGGTCGGCGACCGGCCGTTTATCCGCGGCTATGACGCGCAGGCCAGCACCTTCCTCGATGGCTTCCGCGATATCGGGGCGCAGTCGCGCGAGCTGTTCAACGTCGAGAATGTCGAAGTGACCAAGGGCCCGGCCGGCGCCTACGACGGCCGCGGCTCCGCCGGCGGCAGCATCAATATCACCAGCAAGGCGCCCCGGCTGGGCAATTTTTCCGAAGGTAATATCGGCGTCGGCAACGCGCAGTACGTGCGCGGCACCGCCGACGGCAACTGGCAGTTCGCCGACCACGCGGCGTTCCGCCTCAATGCGATGTTCCACGACCAGGACGTCGCCGGCCGCGATGCCGTGCACCAGAAGCGCTGGGGCGTGGCGCCGTCGGTGGCGTTCGGCCTGGGCACCGACACGCGCCTGACGCTGTCGTACTACCACATGCAGACCGACGACATTCCCGACGTCGGCATCCCGTACAACAACCCGGCCTTCACCGCGCGCCGCGACGGCCGCCCGCGCACACGCCAGGCCGGCGACGGCTCGCCGGTCAACGTGCCGCGCAGCACCTACTACGGCCTGCTCGACCGCGACTTCCGCAAGGACCAGGCCGACATGGGCACGATCCGCTTCGAGCACGATTTTTCGCCGGCGCTGAAGTTCCGCAACCAGACCCGCTTCTCGCGCACCAACCAGGACTACATCTACACGCAGCCGGACGACAGCAAGGGCAACATCTACTACGACCTGCTCTGGCGTCGCGTCAACACGCGCTATTCCACCGCACGCACGGTGGCCAACCAGACCGACCTGTCGGGCGAGTTCCTGACCGGCGCAATCAAGCACAAGTACGTCTTCGGCGTCGAGTTCTCGCAGGAAAAGAGCGAGAACGACAGCTACAACGTCGACACCGGCAACAGCAGCTGCCCCAACGGCGCGGGCGCGGCCGGCGGCTACAACTGCACCACGCTGCTCAACCCCAACCCCAACGACCCGTGGCGCGGCAGCATCGCGCGCGCCAACAACCCCACCAACGCCAAAACCAACACGGCGTCGGTGTACCTGTTCGACTCGGTCGAGCTGAGCAAGCAGTGGATCGTCAATGGCGGCGTGCGCTTCGACAGCTACCGCACCAGCTTCACCGCGGCACGCGCCGCCAACGGCTCGCGTGCCGAATATTCGCGCGACGACAACCTGTTCAACTACCAGCTGGGCGTGGTGTACAAGCCGGTGGAAAACGCCAGCTTCTACGTGTCGTACGGCACTTCGTCGACTCCCGCCGGCGCGTTCCTGGCGCAGGGCTCGGACCCCAACGGCCTGGCCCCGGACCGCAGCGGCAACCGCGGCGACCAGCTGGCGCCGGAAAAGAACCGCTCGTTCGAACTGGGTACCAAGTGGGACGTGCTGAAGAACCGCCTGGCCCTGACCGCGGCGATCTTCCGCATCGAGACCACCAACGCCCGCATCGTGCAGCAGGACGGCACTGCCGCCATGGCCGGCAACAAGCGCGTGGACGGCTTCGAGCTGGGCTTCTCCGGCAACCTGACCGAGAAGTGGGCCATGTTCGGCGGCTACACCCACCTGAAGAGCGAACTGCGCAACAACGGCGGCGCCGGCTCGGCCTTCGGCCAGACCAACGGCCAGGCGTTCCCGAATACGCCGGAAGACAGCTTCAGCCTGTGGACCACGTACCAGCTGCTGCCCAACCTGACCATCGGCGGCGGCGCGTACTACGTGTCGAAGATCTGGGGCAACCAGGGCACCAACAAGTGGGTGCCGCCGTACTGGCGCTTCGATGCGATGGCCGCATATCGCATCAACAAGAACGTGGCGCTGCAGCTGAACGTGCAGAACCTGACCGACAAGACGTACTACAGCCAGGCCTATACCTCGCACTATGCGACCGTGGCCCCGGGCCGCACCGCGGTGCTGAACCTGAACCTGCGCTACTGAGCGCGGCGGCCGCCACGGCCGCACCACGCGGCACGCGGCCGGCTCCGGTCGCGTGCCGCTTTGCCTGCAACCGAAGCCCCTTGTATGGATACCCTGCCCTTTCGCGTCGCCACGCCGGTCGAACTCGAACAACTCGGTCCCGCCGGACTGCGCGACAAGCTGGCCGGCCCGCCGCAGCTGGCGCTGCCGTGGCTGGGCGGCGCCGCGGTGGCAGGCCACCTCGACGCGCAGATGGTGCTGGGCCAGTGGTTCCTGGCCGGCCATGGCGTCGCGCGCGACCCGGGGCAGGCGTTCGCGTGGTTCAAGCACGCGGCGCACGCCGGCCACGCGGGCGCGGCCAACCTGGCCGGCCGCTGCTATGAGAACGGCTGGGGCACCGCGCCGGACGCGCGCGCCGCCGCGCACTGGTACACGCTGGCGGCGGAGCGCGGGTCGGACTGGGGCATGTACAACCTGGCCACGGCGCTGGTGCTGGGCCGCGGCGTCGCCGCCGACCGGCGCGCCGCGCTCGGCTGGTACCAGCGCGCGGCGGCGCTGGGCCATGTCAAGTCGCTCAATATCCTCGGCGGCTTCCACGAAGACGGCTGGGAGGTGGCGCAGGATCCGGCGCGCGCGGTCGCGTACTACCGCCAGGCGGCCGAAGGCGGCGACTTCCGCGGCCAGTTCAACTATGCGCGCATGCTGGCGCTGGCGGGGCGCGAGGCCGAAGCGCAGCAGTGGATCCGGCTGGTGCCGCAGACCGCCACCGCGGCCTTTATCGACAAGATGCTCGCGTTCCTGCGCGACGCGCCGCAGCAGGCGCTGCAGCGCCTGTACGCGCATGCCTGCAAGGCCGCGCAGCTGGTACAGCCCACGCAGCCTGAACCGCAGGCCGCTGCCGCCGCCTGAACGCAGCGAGGGATCAGGTCACGCGGAAACCCACCTTCAACGTGACCTGGTAGTGCGCGATCTTGCCATTCTGGATATGGCCGCGCGTTTCGACCACTTCGAACCAGTCGATGTTCTTGATGGTCTCGCCGGCCTTGGCGATGGCGCTCTGGATGGCCTGGTCGCAGCCGTCGGGCGAAGAGCCGACGATCTCGACCAGCTTGTAGGTGTGGTTCGTCATTGCCTCTCCTTGGCGGCCGCGGCCGCATGGGTTGCATCCATCATAGGCGCCGGCCGCGGATAGTCCCAAGGCTGCGGCGCGACGCCATACACACCGCAACACCGGCCACAGATCCTGTTACACAATCCCGCTTTGCCAGTGGCGTATGCGGCTGCTACGCTGCGTCCCGCCCCCGGACAGGTGCGGCGCGCGGCGCGCGCACGCTGTCCTTCACCGACGCCAAGATCCGCCGTGACTTATCGCTTCGTTCGCCGGGCCGTGCTGGGCCTGGGCCTGGCCGCCGCCGTGTCGGCCTTCACTTCGTTCAGTCCCTTCGCGCTGCTGGCGCACGCCCGTTCGACCTCGACCTTCGACGAGGTCTCCGAGACCATCGCCAACAGCATCAGCGAGACCTTCAACGAGGCCGTCGCCAATCACTTTCCGTCGCGCGCCGGCAAGCCCGCGCAACCGGCCCAGCCGCCCGATGCCAGGCCACTGCCCGCCAAGCCCTTTGCCGATGGCAGCGGCTACACGCTGTGCTTCGTGCCGGATGGCGCGAGTTGCCAGGCGCTGCTGATCAATGCCATCCGCAGCACGCGCCAGCGCCTGCTGATCCAGGCCTATTCGTTCACCAGCGCGCCGATTGCCGAGGCCGTGGCGCAGGCGCACCGGCGCGGCGTCGACGTGCGCGTGATCCTGGACAAGAGCCAGCAGAGCGAGCGCTATACCAGCGCCACCTTCCTCAAGCACGCCGGCGTGCCGGTGGTGATCGACAACAAGCCCGCGATCGCCCATAACAAGGTGATGGTGTTCGACGACCAGGCGGTCTTCACCGGCTCCTTCAACTTCACCAAGTCGGCGCAGGAGCGCAACGCCGAGAACGGCATGCTGATCCGCGGCGACGCGGCGGTGGTCAAGGCCTATACCGACAACTGGCACAAGCGCTACCGGCAGTCGCGCGCGTACTGAAGCGAGGGCCGGCGCACGGCATTGCCTGCACGATGCGGCGCGCGATGGCACACTGGCGGGCTCAACATTGCGGCAACCTTGCCCAGCCCTTTCCGGAGAACCCTTCGCCATGACAGCCATTCCCGACAGCCAGTGGATCCGCGTCGACACCGCCGTGGGCAGCTTCGATGCCTACCTGAGCCTGCCGCCGGCGGGCGTGCAGCCCGGCGCGCCGGGCATCGTGCTGCTGCAGGAGATCTTCGGCGTGAACGAGCATATCCGCGCGGTGGCCGACCAGTACGCCGCCGACGGCTATGCCGTGCTGGCGCCGGACGTGTTCTGGCGCCAGGCCCCGCGCGTGCAGCTGGGCTACGAGGGCGACGACATGGCGCGCGCCATGGCCTTGCGCAAGGCCGTGGACGTGTCCGCCGCGCTCGACGACATCGCGGCCACGGTGCAGGTGCTGCGCCAGCATACCGGCGCCGGCAAGGTGGCCGCGGTGGGTTACTGCTTCGGCGGCCTGCTGTCATACCTGAGCGCGGCGCGCGGTCTGGTCGATGCCGCCGTGCCCTACTACGGTGGCGGCATCCAGAACCAGCTGCAGGAAGCCACCAACATCCGCGTGCCGGTGCAGTTCCACTACGGCGCGCTCGACGCGCATATCCCGTCCGACGCCGTGCAGGCGGTGCGCGACGCGATGGCCGGCAAACCCGCCACCGAGATCCACGTCTACCCGCAGGCCGACCACGGCTTCAACTGCTGGGCGCGCGGCTCCTACCACCAGCCCAGCGCCGCGCTGGCGCACGGGCGCGCGCTGGTGTTCCTGTCGGCAGCGCTGTAGTCCGCCCAAGGCGTGCGGCTTGCCATGGCAAGCCGGCACGCCTTATCCTCGGCGCTTGGCTTCAAGACTTGCTGGACCCCAACCATAACAATGGAGACCACCATGCAGTCAGAGCAGCAGCGCGCCCTGCGCAACACCATCCCCGACGCCATTGCCCGCGCGGTGCGGCGCAGTCCGGACAAGACCGCGATCCGTTTCGGCGAGCGGTGCTGGAGCTACCGCGAACTCGATGACGCCACCGCGCGCGTGGCCGGCGCGCTGGCCCAGTGGGGCCTGCGTCCCGGCGACCGCGTCGCCGCCTTCGGCAAGAACTCCGACGCCTATGTGCTGCTGTGGCTGGCCTGCCTGCGCAGCGGCCTGATCCATGTGCCGGTGAATTTCTCGATGACGCGGGCCGAGGCCGAGTACATCGTCACGCAAGCGGGCGCCAGCGCAATCTTTTCCGACCCGGCGCTGGCCGAGCGCGTCGACGGCCTGCCGTGCAAGATCCGCGGCACGCTGCATGGCGGCGATCGCCGCACCGATATTCTGGCCGCGGCCGCCGACGGCCCCGCCGTGCCCGTGTCCGATGCACTCGCCGAGTCCACGCCCGCGCAGATCCTGTACACCTCCGGCACCACCTCAGCGCCCAAGGGTGCCGTGCTGACGCATCGCGCGCTGCTGGCTGAATACTTCAGCACCATCGCCGCCTGCGATATCCGCGCGTCGGACTATTCGCTGGCCGCGCTGCCGCTGTACCACTCGGCGCAGATGCATGTGTTCCTGATGCCGCTGCTGCTGTGCGGCGGCACCACGCTGATCGCCGACAGCCCGGAGGCCGGCTACTGCCTGCGCACCATCCACGCCGAGCGCATCACCAGCTTCTTTGCACCCCCGACGGTCTGGATCGCGCTGCTGCGCCATGCGGAGTTCGACCCGGCCCGGCTGGGTACGCTGACCAAGGCCTACTACGGCGCCTCGATCATGCCGGTGCCGGTGCTGCTGGAGCTGCAGCAGAAGCTGCCGGCGCTGCGCTTCTACAACTGCTACGGACAAAGCGAGATCGGGCCGCTGGCGACGGTGCTGGGACCCGACGAGCACGCCGCGCGGCCAGCCTCGGCGGGACGGCCGGTCCTGAACGTCGAGACCCGCATCGTCGATGAAACCCTGCAGGACGTGCCGTCGGGCGAGCTGGGCGAGATCGTGCATCGCTCGCCGCAGTTGCTGACGCACTACTGGGACAAGCCGGAGCAGACCGCCGAAGCCTTCGCCGGCGGCTGGTTCCATTCCGGCGACCTTGGCTACATGGATGCCGAGGGCTACCTGTATGTGGTGGACCGGATCAAGGACGTGATCAACTCGGGCGGCGTGCTGGTGTCGAGCCGCGAAGTGGAAGAGTGCCTGTACACCCATGGCGCGGTGGCCGAGGCCGCGGTGTTCGCGCTGCCGCATCCGAAGTGGGTCGAAGCGGTGACCGCGTGCGTGGTGCGCAAGCGCGGCCACGAGCATGCCACCGAGGAGGAACTGATCGCGCATGCGCGCCAGGCGCTGGCGCCGTTCAAGGTGCCCAAGCGCATCGTGTTCGTCGCGGACCTGCCGCGCAATACCGCCGGCAAGCTGCTCAAGCGCCAGCTGCGCGAGGATTACGCGCAACTGTTCGGCGCGGACTGACGCGCTCAGTACGGCACGGCCACGCCGTTCTCGATGCGGACGCGGTCGCCGATGCGCATCTGGTAGGCATTGGACTGGGTCAGCGTCAGGTAGGCGTTGTCGCTGGTGCGCACGCGCACGCGGTAGGCCGGGGCACTGGTGCCGGTGCGCTTCTCGACCTCGTTGCCGGCCACCGCGCCGGCCACGGCGCCGCCGATGGTCGCCACGGTATTGCCGCGGCCGCCGCCCACCTGGTGGCCCAGCAGCCCGCCGACGATGCCGCCCACCACGGCGCCCGCGCCGCTGGTCGACGGCGGCTGGCCCGGCACCACCTCGATGCCCTCGACCCAGCCGTAGCGCACGCCGTAGGCCTGGTTGCCGTAGCCGTTGCCATAGCTGCCGTCCTGGTACGACGGCTGCGGATACGGCTGCTGCGGATATGAAGACTGCGGGTAGTCCTGCTGCGGATAGCCTTGTTGCGGATAGCCTTGTTGCGGATACCCCTGTTGCGGATAGCCCTGCTGCGGGTAACCGCTGATGGTGGTGCCGCTGCCATAGCCCGTGCTGCCATAGCCGCCGCCGTAGCCCCCGCCATACCCCGTGCCATAGCCGTTGTCGTAGCCATACGGCGTGGCACACCCGGCCAGCGCACCGGCGCCAAGCACCGCAAGCACAACCGAACGAAAGGGGATGGACATGTCAGGACTCCTGCGCGCTGCGCGTGTTGGGGAATGCGCGCGAGTCTAGGGCCGCCGGCGGCCAGTGGGTGTCACCGGAGCTTGTGATTGGTAACCGCCTGTAACGGGTGGCGATGCCGGCGTGGCCGCGCTCAGCCGCGCTCCGCGCCGTCGTCGTTGAACTGCGTGATGCGGGCCACGCGAAACGCGCCGCGCAGCGATTCCAGCTCGGTCCGGTGCAGCATCGCCAGCCGGTTCAGGTAGCGCTCGCCCTTGGCGGTCAGATGCACCTGCACCACGCGGCGGTCTTCGGGATTGAGCCGGCGCTTGACCAGCCCGGCGGCCTCGCAGCGATTGACCAGCGCCACCACGCCATGCTGCTTGGCCTGCAGGCGCTCGGCCAGTTCGCCGATCGAGGCCCAGTCCTTGTCGGCACAGCCGCGGATATGCAACAGCAGCAGGTACTGCTGCACCGTCAGCCCTTCCTCGCGCGCCGCGTCTTCGGAAAACCGCAGGAAGCGGCGCAGCTGGTAGCGGAAGTCGGACAGTGCCTCGAAGTCGGCCTTGCTGAGCGGAGCGGGTTGCGGCGACGAGGCGGACTTGCTTGGCATGGGCGGCAGAAAACGCGAAAGGGAATGAAGGCGCGGCAATCCGCGCAAGCCCCCCTGGCGGGGGCGCTCGCAATTATAGGGGCCGCGCGGCACACCGGCAGCCGCTCCCGGTTTGCGCCGTGCGCGCGCCCGGCTATGGCAGAATCTGTGCGGTTGCAGACACCTTCACCCGTCACCGGAAAACGCACCGATGTTCTCGGAAATCGCTCTCTTCCTGCTGGATACCGTCTTTACCCTGTTCGGCATGGCGCTGCTGCTGCGCGTCTGGATGCAGCTGACGCGGCTCCCCACGCGCAACCCGGTCTCGCAGGGGGTGTTCCAGATCACCGACTGGCTGGTGCGGCCGCTGCGCCGGATCATCCCGGGCGTAGGCGGCATCGACTGGGCCACGATCCTGGCCGCGTGGCTGACCGCGGTGGTGTTTCTGGCTCTGGTCGCGCTGATCAGCGGCATCGACCTGCCCGGCTTCGTGCCCGCCATGCTGCTGACCGCCGTGCTCTATGTGCTGAAGTGGTCCATCAGCCTGGTGATGTGGGTCACGCTGCTGATGGCGATCCTGTCGTGGGTCAACCCGCATTCGCCGATCACCCCGGCCATCGACCACCTGACCGCGCCGGTGCTGCGCCCGATCCAGCGGGTGGTGCCGCGCCTGGGCGGTTTCGATATCTCGCCGCTGGTGCTGTTCGTGATCGCGCAGATCCTGCTGATGGTCCTGGCGCGGCTGGGCGCGGGCATCATCGGCATGCACTGACGGCATCCGGGGCGCAGGACCGGCGCAACGCCTTCACCGACTGCGCCCTCAGCCCGCCGTGCGGGCCTCTCCCGGTGCCAGCCCGTCAGCCAGCCCGTCAGCGGCGGCATCCGGCCCCGCGTCGCGCGCCGGCTCGGCATCCCCTTCCGGCGGCAGCTCCGACACCATCATCGATTCGATCGCTTCCATGAAGGCGCGCACCTTGCGCGGCTGCAGGCGCCGGTCCGGCAGCAGCGCGAACACGCGCAGCGGCGGCAGCGGGTAGTCGGGCAGCACGCGCACCAGCCGCCCCTGCGCGACCTCGGCCTCGCAATAGATCACCGACAGCCGCGCGATGCCCAGCCCCGCCAGCGCGCCCTGCAGGCGCAGCTCGGCGTTGTGGGTCTGCATGCGCGGGCGGATCGGCACCGATACGGTCTGGTCGTCGCGGGTGAATTCCCACACCGTGTCGCCGGGCGTGGTCAGCGTCGGCATATTGGCCAGGTCTTCCGGGCGCAGCTGCGCCGGCAGGCTTGCCGCCAGCGCCGGCGCGGCGAACAGGCCGCGTTCGACATGGTAGATCCGGCGCGCCACCGTGCCGGAGTCAGGCAGGTCGGCGTCGACGATGACAAAGGCCACGTCGTAGCCGTCGCGGATCGGATCGACCAGGCCCTGGGTGATTTCCACCGCCACATCCAGCGCCGGGTGTGCCGCCAGTGTGCGGCAGATCACGCCGCCGAGCTGCTGCGCGCCGAATTCATAGGGCGTGGCGATGCGCAGCACGCCCTGCACGCGCTCTTCGCGCGCCAGCGTTTCCTGGCGGATTTCGCGCAGCCGCGCGAACAGCGGCGCGACGTCGCGATAGACCGCCTTGCCGGCATCGGTGAGGCGCATGCGGCGCGTGGTGCGCTCCAGCAGCTTGGCGCCGATGGCGGTTTCCAGCCGCGCGACCGCGGCCGACACGCGTGACTTGGGACAGTCGAGCTGCTCCGCCGCGGCCGTGAACGTGCCCTGCTCGACCACGCAGCAGAACGCCTCCCAGTCATTCCATTGGATTGTTTCGTTCACCGGACAATGTTTCCCTGGCAACCTGTAGTTCTGGACGGTGGGCCTACATTATGCTTGAGCGATGCAACAAACGCCTGTCCCGGCCGGATCGGACGCGCTAGCCCCCGCCATTCCAGCCATCCCCGCCCCCGCCACCCCCGGCACCAAGACCTCCCAGCGCCCGCGCATGCAGCTCGCCAGTCACCCCGAGATGGGTCACTGGCGTCTTTCATTGTTCGGCCTGACGCTGGGTCTGGTGACCGGCATCGACTTCTCGTCCACGCTGATGATGGGCGTGGCCAGCCAGCATATCCAGGGCGGCGTCGGCGCTGCGCCGGAAGACTACCTGTACGCGATCTCGGCCTACGCCGCCACCGCGGTGCTGATGAACATGGTGCTGGACCAGCTCGCGCGCCGCATCACGTACAAGCGCTTCACCATGGTGTCGCTGCTGGTGTTTATCGCCGGCTCGCTGATCTGCGCGGAGTTTGCCAGCCCGGCCGGGCTGATCACCGGCAAGGCGGTGCAGGGGCTGGGCGCGGGCGGTTTGTTCGCGGCCTCGCGCATCCTGGTCCAGCTGGTGTCGACGCCGGCCGAACGCGCCCCGCTGATGCTGCGCTTCGGCGGCGGCTCGTTTTCCATGCTGGCGATCACGCCGTGGCTGACCAGCATCTTCCTCGACGACATCGGCTGGCGCGCGGTGTTCCTGTTCCAGGCCGGCATTGCGCTGCCGGTGCTGCTGCTGGTCGCGCTGACCTACCCCACGCGCGCGCCGCGCGATCCGCATCCGCCGGTGTCGACGCTGGACTGGCCCGCCGCCATCGCCGCCGCGCTGGGCGCGCTGGTGTTCCTGCATACGCTGCAGGAGATGCGCTACACGCGCTTCTTCAGTTCGCTCGAGATGCCGCTGGCCGCGCTGTGCGGCGTGGCGCTGTTTGCCTTCAGCGGCTGGCGGCTGTATCGGCATCCGGACCCGTGGATCGACTTCTCGCGCCTGGCCGGGCGCCAGTACCTGTACGGGCTGGGCTTCTATACGCTGTACTACCTGCTGTCGTCGGGGTGGTCGTTCCTGCTGCCGACGCTGACGCAGACCGGGCTCGGGCTGACCTTCCGCACCACCTGCATGCTGCTGTCGACCAGCGGCACGGTCTCCGCCATCGGCGCCATCTTGATCACGCTGGGCATGGCGCTGGTATTCCGCAAGCGGCGCGTGATCGCGATCGGCTTCGTCGTCTACGCCTGCGCGGCGATGCTGCTGTCGGCCCAGCTGATGCCGGGCGCGCCGGACTACGCGCTGGTGCCAGTGGTGCTGCTGGAGGGACTGACACCGGTGCTGCTGATGGTGCAGGTGGCGTCGATGACCTACCTGGAAGTGCCGGTCGAGGATTTCTCGCACGCCTACCAGTTCAAGAATGTGTGCAAGCAGATTGCCTCGGCGATGGGCACCGGGCTGGCGAGCGTGTTCATGCAGGACGGCCTGGCGCAGCACCGCACCCACCTGGCCGAGCACATCACCCGCTTCAACCCGGCGCTGCAGATGCCCGACGCGCTGTCCGCTGCGGGACTGGCCAAGCTGTCGCAGGAAGTCGACCGGCAGGCGACGCTGCTCGCCGGTATGGACCTGCTGCATGGCTTTGCCGCGCTGTGCGTGGCGGGGGCGGTGTTCGTGCTGGTGCAGCGCAGTTTCCGCTGAGGCCGGGGGGCTGACCGCCGCGGGCCCGTCCGGGCCCGGCACTGGCGCAATGTCGGCATTTCCTCTACCCTTTCGGCCTTTCCGTGCCAATCCGGCGAACCGCGCCGGGCTACGCAGATGGCCAGTCCCACCGATTCCCGCCAGACCCCGCCGCCAGCATCGCCGACCGCCGACAGCGCCGCCGCGCCCGAAAAGCCGAGCGACAGCTATGTGCAGTCCTTTGCACGCGGGCTGTCGGTGATCCGCGCCTTCAACGCGCAGCACCCGGCCCAGACCCTGACCGAAATCGCCCAGGCCAGCGGCCTGACACGCGCCGGCGCGCGCCGCATCCTGCTGACGCTGGTGGGGCTGGGCTATGTGCAGGCCGACGGGCGCCTGTTCCGGCTCACGCCCAAGATCCTGGACCTGGGCTTCGCCTACCTGACCTCGATGCCGTTCTGGAACCTGGCCGAGCCGATCATGGAAACGCTGTCGCAGCAGGTCCATGAAAGCTGCTCGATCTCGGTGCTGGATGGCACCGAGATCGTCTACGTGCTGCGCGTGCCGGCGCGCAAGATCATGACCATCAACCTGTCGATCGGCAGCCGCCTGCCGGCGTATTGCTCGTCGATGGGACGGGTGCTGCTGGCGGGCTTGAGCGAGCCCGAGCTCGACAGCGTGCTGCGCGCCACCGAGCTGCGCGCGCGCACCGGGCGCACCGTGACCGACGTGGACGCGCTCAAGGCCATCGTCGCCGACGTCCGCCAGCGCGGCTGGGCCCTGAACGACCAGGAGCTGGAGGAAGGGCTGGTATCGCTGGCCGCGCCGATCCGCAACCGCGCCGGCCACACCATCGCCGCCATCAACATCAGCGGCCAGGCGAATCGCACCAGCGCGCAGGAGATGCTGGAGCGCTTCCTGCCGCCGCTGCTGGAAGCTTCCGAGAAGATTTCCGGACTGGTCGGGCTGCGCACCTGAGCGCAGCCGCGCCGGATCAGACCACCGCGGGCAGCTCGACGCTGCCGAACTCGGCCGAGCGCGTGCCATCCAGCGGCCGGTTGCTGGCGCCGAAATACGCGAACGCCACCGACAGCTTGACCGCGTTGGACACATTGCGGCCGGCCGCATGGAACAGCCTGCTGTCGAAGCACAGCACGTCGCCGCGATGCAGTGCCAGCGGCTGCGCGGCATCCAGCAGCGGCTGGCTGGCCGGGTGCGCTTCGATCAGGAATTCGGCCGGGTCCAGCTGGCCGGGCTCGAGCCTGGCCTGGTGCGAACCCGGGATGACGCGCAGCACGCCATTGCGCTCGTCCTCGTCGCCCAGCGCCAGCCACACCGTCACCAGTTCCGGCCGCGCAAACGACCAGTAGCGGGTATCGCGGTGCCAGCCGGTCTGGCTGCCGTAGTGCGGATGCTTGGTCATCACGCAGTTGTGATGCGCCAGCGTGATGCGGGCGGGCTCGCCCAGCAGGGCCTGCACCACCGCAACCAGCCTGGGATCGCTGGCCCAGCGGCGGAACACCGCATCGCGCCCGTAGGCCTGGCGCAGGCGCCTGACCGTGCCGCCGCCGGCGGCGTCGCGCGTGGCCGGGGCGCCCGGATAGCCGAGGTCGGCCTCGAACTCCACCGGCGGCACCGCCGCGGCGAGATGCTGGCGCGTCACCGCCTCCAGTGCCGCGCACGCCGGCTCGTCGGCAAAGCCGCGCAGGATCACGAAACCGTTGGCGTGGAAGGCCTGCACCAGGCGCGGCAGCGCGCCGGCATCGGCGGACAGGGTGGAGGCGGGCAGGTCGGCGCAGGGATCCAGCGAGGTCATTGCAGCAGGTGCGGCGCACGGCCGCGCAAAGAGGCGGAAACAGAAACAGGGGCCGCGGTGGCCCGACAGGCTCATGATGCCAGAAGCGGCGCCATCTGGCGCAGGCGCCGCATCCGCAGCCTGCACTCCGCCCCGGCCAGCGGGCACGTGCGTACGGCAACAGACGGTCGCGACTGCGGTGCGCGCCGCTACAATGCGCTGGTCTTTGCCCGATAATTCCTGCATCCACCGCGATTTTTTTCAGGCTCCGCGCCGAGGTCCCACGTGACTGCACGCCCCCGCATCGTCGCTTCGCTGGCCGAGGCCCAGGCCCAGCTGGGCCGCATTGTCCTTGGCAAGCCACAACAGGTGCGGCTGGCGCTGGCCTGCATGCTGGCACGCGGCCACCTGCTGCTGGAAGACGTACCGGGCGTCGGCAAGACCACGCTGGCGCATGCGCTGGCGCGTACGCTGGGGCTGCACTACCAGCGCGTGCAGTTCACCAGCGACCTGTTGCCGGCCGACCTGATCGGGGTGTCGGTCTTTGTGCGCGACGCCGGCGAATTCCGCTTTCATCGCGGCCCCGTGTTTGCGCAGGTGGTGCTGGCCGACGAGATCAACCGCGCGCCGCCCAAGACCCAGAGCGCGCTGCTCGAGGCGATGGCGGAGGGGCAGGTTACCCATGACGGCGCCACGCACGCGCTGCCGTCGCCGTTTTTCGTCATCGCCACGCAGAACCCGCTGGAGCAGATCGGCACCCATGCGCTGCCCGAATCCCAGCTGGACCGCTTCACCATGCGCCTGTCGCTGGGCTACCCCGACCCCGCCTTCGAGCGCGTGCTGTACCTGGGCGGCGCCAGCGCGGCGGAGCTGCCGCCGGTGATGGATGGCAGCCAGGTGCTGGCGCTGCAGGAAGCGGCGGCGCAGGTGTACGCCAGTCCGGCGCTGGTCGATTACGTGCTGGCGCTGGTGCAGGCCACGCGCAGCCACGGCGGCTTTGCCGCGGGACTGTCGCCGCGCGCCGGGCTGGCGCTGCTGGCATGCGCGCGCGCCTGGGCCCTGCTGGCGCAGCGCGACCTGGTGCTGCCCGAAGACGTGCAGGCGGTGTTCATGGCCGTGGCCGCGCACCGCCTGTTGCCGGCCGGCGCCGGCGGCCACGCCGCCGTCGACGGCCAGCTGGCCGCGCTGCTGGCCGGCGTGGCGATCCCCTGAGCGCCATGGCGGCGCGCAAGGGCGTGCTCGGCGGCACGCCACGCCTCGCCCGGCGCCGCGCCACAGACCGGCGCCCTGCTGGTGACGCTGGCGGCGTGGTGCTGCTGGACCGCCGCCATCTCTACATCCTGCCGACGCGCGGCGGGGTCGGCTTTGCGGTGGTGCTGGCCGCGATGCTGATGACCTCGCTGAACTACAACATCAGCCTGGGTTTTGCGCTGACCTTCATGCTCGCCGGTATCGGCATGTCGTGCATGTGGCTGGCCTACCGCAACCTGCTCGACCTCGCCGTGGCCGCGGGGCCGGTGGCGGCGGTCCATGCCGGGCAGGATGCCGTCTTCCACCTGCGCGTCGACAGCCGTGGCGGCGACGCGCGCATCGGCATCGAGGCGCGCCTGTCCGCCATGCCGGAAGTCGCCGCCGCAACGCTGACGCTCGATGCCAATGCCAGCGGCATGCTGGCGCTGCACGTGCCGGCGCCACGGCGCGGCCGCCTGGTGCTGCCGCGGGTCACGATCGCCAGCCGCTTTCCGTTCGGCCTGTTCCATGTGTGGAGCCATGCGGACCTGGAATTGTCGACGCTGGTCTACCCCGCGCCGGAAGCCGACGCCCCACCGCCGCCGCCCGCGCACCGCCCCGACGATGCCGACGACGCGCGCGCTGGACCCGGCACAACGCACAGCGAAGACGGCATCGACCAGCTGCGCCGCTACCGCAGCGGAGACCCGCTGCACCGCATCGCCTGGAAGCACAGCGCGCGCACCGGCCGCTGGCTCAGCCGCGCCGGCGATCCGCCGCGGCAGCCGGCGCGCTGGCTGGACTGGCACGCGCTGCCCGCCGGCATGGAGTCCGAGGCCCGGCTGTCGCGACTATGCGCGTGGCTGCTCGCCGCCGGCGACGAGGCCGAGATCGGCCTGCGCCTGCCCGGCATCGAGCTGCCGCCGGCGCGCGGCGCCAGTCACCGGCGCGCGTGCCTCGAGGCGCTGGCCTTGTGGCCGCAGCGTCCTGGCACAGCGCGCGCTGCGGAACACGCATGAAACCCGCGCCCCGGCCGCTGCGGCATGAAGACCACGGCCTGCTGCTAGGACAGCTGGCGCTGGTGCTGGCGCCGCAGGCCCGCACGCTGCCGGTGGCGGTCAGCCTGCTGCTGGTGCTGTTGCTGGCGTGGCGCTGGCTGCTGTGGCGGCGGCGCGCGCCGCTGCCGTCGCGCTGGATGCTCGGCACCACCGCGATGCTGGTGCTGCTGGTGGCATGCGCGCTGGTGTGGCAGGACGGGGGCGGCATCGGGCGCGAGCTGGCGGTGGCGTTGCTGGGCGCCTTCGTGATCCTCAAGCTGCTGGAATGCCGTGCGCTGTCGGACGCCACACTGGTCACGCAGCTGTCGTTCTACCTGCTGCTAACGCTGTACCTGTCCGACCAGCCGTTCTGGCTGGCGCTGTACAGCCTGGCGATCGGCGCCTGGGTGCTGCGCAACTGGCTGTTGCTGCATCACCCCGAGGCGCGCAGCCGGCTGGCGATCTGGCCGCTGCTGGGCCGCATGGCGCTGCTGGGCCTGCCGTGGGCGCTGGCGCTGTTCGTGCTGTTCCCGCGCCTGGAGCACCCGCTGTGGCAACTGCCGCAATCGGTGCAGAGCGGCACCACCGGCATCAGCGACACCATGCGCCCGGGCAGCGTGGGGCAATTGATCCGTTCGCCCGAAATCGCCCTGCGTGCCGAAATCGCCGGCCCGCCGTTGCCCGCGTCCGCGCTCTACTGGCGCGCGCTGGTGCTGTGGGAATACGACGGCACCACCTGGCACCCGTCGCGGCTGCGGCGGCAGCAACTGGCCCCGGCGGCCGGCACCGGCGGCACTGCGGACATCGACATCAGCATCACGCTGGAACCCAGCCGGCAACGCTGGCTGTTCGTGCTTGATCGCGGCCATGCACTGTCCACCGGCGCGGATGCCGCCATCACGGCCGACGGCGAGTTCATGGCACGCCGGGCGGTGGAGCAGCGCATCCGCTATCGCACGCATTCCATGCTGTCGCCGCCGGCCGAATCGTTGTCGCCGGCCACGCTGCGGCTGGCGCTGAGCCTGCCGCCGGGTAACCCGCGCGCCCGTGCACTGGCCGCGCAATGGGCACAGCGCCATGCCGATCCCGCGGCGCGCGTGCAGGCCGCGCTGCGGCTGTTCGCGGCGGCGCCTTTCGCCTATACGCTCGCCCCGCCGCCGCTGGGCGCCGAACAGATCGACAGCTTTGTGTTCGACACCCGGCGCGGCTTCTGCGAGCACTACGCCAGCAGCTTCGTGTTCCTGATGCGCGCTGCCGGCGTGCCGGCGCGCGTGGTCACGGGCTACCAGGGCGGCGAGTACAACCCCATGGCCAACCACTACGCGGTGCGCCAGTCCGACGCGCATGCCTGGGCCGAAGTCTGGCTCAACGGCCGCGGCTGGATCCGCGTGGACCCGACCAGCGCAGTCGCGCCCAGCCGCATCGAGCAGGGGCTGGATGCGGTGGTCGGCAACGAAGCCGCTGACTGGCGTCCGTCGCGGCAGCCAGCATGGCTGAAGGATTTGCGCTGGGCCTACGAGGGCATGGTCTACACCTGGCAGCGCTGGGTGCTGCAGTACGACCACGCGCGGCAGCAGCGGCTGCTGCAGGCGCTCGGCACCAGCGCCGGTGCCGGACCTTTGCTGGCGGCCGTGCTTGGCATGCTGTGCCTGCTGGCACTGGTGCCCTTGTGGCGGCGGCGCGCGCCCGCGGATCCGGTCGGCGCGGCCTATGCGCGCTTCTGCGCCGTACTCGCCCGCCACGGCTGCACGCGCGCGCCGGCCGAAGGCCCGCAGGACTTCGCGGCGCGGGCCAGTACGCAATTGCCACGCGCCGGCGAGGCGATCGCCGCGGTCAGCGCCGCCTATGTCAGCCTGCGCTACGGCAACCTGCCGGCCGACACGCAGGCTCAGGTTCTGGCGTCGATGCGAGCGGGCATCCGCGGGATCTCGGCGGCATTGCGTCGGTAACGGGCACGTGCATGTTGGTCGCGCCGATCACGCAACAGGCCACACCAATCGCTGGCGAGGATATCTATCGGCTGATTGCCGCACTGGCCAGAACTGTGCCGGCCGCAGGCTACGCCAGGGGACTGCAGAAACTACCGGGAAGATCAGGGAGAAGCGAAGGCACCGCGCGCGAAGGGTGGGCGCGGACGGGTCGCAGTGCCGGCGAATGCGGCACCGGCGAAGATCCTGCTCAGAACAGCGACAGCTGGCGCATGCCGAAACCGATGGTCTCTTCCACGCGTGCACGGGCGTGGGCCAGCGAGCCTTCCGCGCCGGAGTAATTGCCGGCGGCCCAGTGGTAGACCACCGGCAGCTCGCCGCGTTCGGACAGGCGCACTTCGCCAAGCTTGTCGCCGCGCTCGTTGCGGTAGAAGTGCGAACGGTAGCCGCGCTCCCAGTGGGGGGCGACCTCTTTCTTGCGCCGCCGGGGCTTCGGCGCGGAGCCGGTGGCTGACGTCGTGGACGTCAGTCGCCGCGCTCTATCGGTACCCGGCATCGGGGCACGGGTGAAATCCAACTGCATAGACTTCCTCTTTGTCGATTCAGCAGAACCAGGGCCGGCGGGGGCATGCCGCCGCATGCTTCGTGCATCGCAGTCGAGATGATACCTGCTGGCGCGCTTTCTGTAAGCAGTTCGTTGCGCTGAATCCCGCCTCCGGTAAGGCTTAGCGGGCCGTATACCTGCCCGTATACCCGCCCGTATACCCACTCGTAAACGTGGCGGTATACGTGCAGGTATACGACCCGCGATGACGCCAAAGCCTTGCTGGTTAACGACTTGCGGGCACACAGCGGTGCCCGCGAGGATCAACCCAGATCGAGCGGAATGAAGATGCGCGCATCATCGCGCTGCACCAGCAGCGCCACCTGCTTGCCCGATTTGCCCACCAGCGTCCGCAGCTGATCGACCGATGCGATCGGCGTGCCGTTGAGCGACAGGATCACGTCGCCGGGCTGGATGCCCACGCGCGCGGCGGGACCGGTCACGTCCTCGACCACCAGGCCGCCTTCGATACCGCTTTCGCGCTTCTCCGCCGGCGACAGCGGGCGCACCGCCAGGCCAAGCCGCCCGTTGGCCTCCTTGCCGCCCGCTTTTTGCGCCACCGCCTGGTCACGCGCGGTGCCGACCGTCACCGACAATGTCATCGGTTGCCCCTTGCGGATGATCTTCAGCGAGCTCTGCGTGCCCGGCTTGATATCGGCCACGTGCTCAGGCAGGTCGCCCGAATGATCGATCACGTCGTTGTCCAGCTGCACGATGACGTCGCCGGGCTTCAGTCCCGCGCGCGCGGCGGGACTGTCGGGCTCGACCGAGTTCACCAGCGCCCCGGTCGGCTTGGGCAGGCCGAACGACTGCGCCAGCGCCTGGTTGACCTCCTGCACGCTGATGCCGAGGCGCCCGCGCGTGACCTTGCCATGCGCCACCAGCTGCTGCTGCACCTTGGTCGCCACGTCGATCGGGATCGCGAACGACAGGCCCTGGTAGCCTCCGGTCTGGCTGTAGATCTGCGAGTTGATGCCGACCACCTCGCCGCGCTGGTTGAACAGCGGACCGCCCGAGTTGCCGGGATTGACCGCCACGTCGGTCTGGATGAACGGCACATAGGTGTCGTCAGGCAGCGAGCGCGATTTCGCGCTGACGATGCCCGCGGTCACGGTGTTCTCGAAGCCGTAAGGCGAGCCGATCGCCAGCACCGGCTCGCCCACGCGCACCTGCGACGGATCGCCCAGGCGCACGGTCGGCAGGTCCCTGGCATCGATGCGGATCACTGCCACGTCGGTCTGCGGATCGGTACCAAGCACCTTGGCCTTGAACTCGCGGCGGTCGGTCAGCTTGACGGTCACTTCCTGCGCGCCGTCGACGACGTGCGCATTGGTCAGGATCAGGCCGTCCGCGCTGACGATAAAACCCGAGCCCTGCCCGCGCACCAGTTGCTGCGGGCCACCCTGCGGTCCCTGGAACTGCGGCCCGAAGCGCTTGAAAAACTGGAACAGCGGATCGTCCGGATCGATGCCGGGCGGCATCTGCACCGCGGTGCGCTGGGCGCGCGCGGTGACACTGATATTGACCACCGCGGGCCCGTACTGGGCGACGATGCCGGAGAAGTCCATCGGCGTGGCGACGGCTGCCGCCGGCTGGGCGGCAGCGACCACGGGCGTGGGAGCCGCGTAGCCCGGGGTGATGACTTCCCGCTGCAGATAGGCATAGCCGCCGCCGAGCGCGGCCAGCGCTGCGATACCAATGGCGGTGCGAGCAATGGTCTGGCGCATCATAGGTGTTCCTTTCCTTTTAGCATCTGGCGTCGGCACGATGCGACGCAACACCGTCATGCTAGCGACCAAGACTTAAAACAGACTTAAGGCTCGGTTTCCACGTCTCCGTACGCGCCATCCTGTGAGGCGCACGAAAATTTCTCTTGCGCACAATCTAATTGCGTCTAATATATCGCTATGGAACGCGACAACGACGCCGCCACCGACTGGCTTTTGCTGGACCACCAACTATGCTTTGCGCTGTATTCGAGCTCGTTGGCGATGACCAAGCTGTACAAGCCACTATTAAGTGAGCTTGGGCTTACTTATCCACAGTATCTTGTGATGTTGGTCTTGTGGGAGACGGAAACGTTGTCGGTCTCGGAACTGGGCAGCCGCCTGGCGCTGGATTCGGGCACGCTGACGCCGTTGCTGAAGCGGCTCGCCGCGTCAGGTCTGGTGACCCGCACGCGGGACGCAGCTGACGAGCGCAGGGTTCTGGTCAGCCTGACTGACGCCGGCCGTGCGCTGCGTCGGCGCGCCGAGGGGATTCCTGAACAGATGTTATGTGCCACGCAATGCCCGGTCGAAGAGATCCAGGCACTGACGCGGCGCTTGCATGCACTGCGGTCGACGCTCGAACAAGCGCGGACCGATTCCAGCTTGCCGGACTGACGGCGGGCATTAATGATGGCGCCCCTGCGGGCAACCAAACCGGAGCCTTAGATGAAACTCGAGAAAGTCGTATATACCGCCCATGCCACCGCCACCGGCGGCCGCGATGGCCGTGCCACCACGTCCGACGGCCAGCTCGACGCCAAGCTGGCGGTGCCCAAGGAAATGGGTGGCGCCGGCAACGGCCTGAATCCGGAGCAGCTGTTTGCTGCCGGCTATTCGGCCTGCTTCCTGGGTGCGATGCGCTATGTCGCGAGCCAGCAGAAGATCAACGTGCCCGCCGATGCATCGATCCAGGGCGCGGTCGGCATCGGCCCGATCCCGCAGGGCTTCGGCATCCAGGTCGAACTGAAGATTTCCTTGCCGGGCTTCGAGCGTGAAGCTGCCGAGAAGCTGATCGAGCAGGCGCACCAGGTGTGCCCGTACTCGAACGCGACTCGCGGCAATATCGACGTTACGCTGACCCTGGTCTGAAGCGGCAAGCCAAAAGAAACGGCCCGCATCGCAAGCGCGATGCGGGCCGTTTTTTCTTGATATCACGCCGTCTGCTGCTCCGCGGCTAGGGGCGGCAGCTGGGCGCAAAATGATCGCTTCTGCGCCGAACTCATGCGTTTGATTTCGAGCTCCGCCTTCAACGCTTCCGATTTGGTGGCGAAGCGCAACTGGCCGAGCACGCGAAGCGGCTTGCGCGAGCGCGTATATTTGGCGCCTTTTCCGGACTGGTGCTCGGCAAAACGGCGCGCCACGTCCGTGGTGATTCCGGTGTAAATGGAATCGCCGGTGCATTCGAGCAGGTAGAGGTACCAGGCGCAGTCAGCTGACATGGGCGGAAATGGTGAACTGCAGGAATGGTATTACGGCGTTACGGCAATAGCGAGCGCAGCGTTCTGGCCGCGTCAAAGACAAAACCCCTCGCAGCACACGCTGTCGAGGGGTTTTGCAGTATAAGAGCCTGGCGATGACCTACTTTCACACGGGAATCCGCACTATCATCGGCGCGGAGCTGTTTCACGGTCCTGTTCGGGATGGGAAGGGGTGGTTCCAGCTCGCTATGGTCACCAGGCATGAGGGGTTGTGGCGCTGTCGGGTTGGGACAGCGTCACGAATCGGGATGTAGTTGGGGTTGTGCGTATTGTGCCAACCGAGGGGCACAGACACGATCACACACACCAGGTGAAACACACTGGTTATAGGATCAAGCCTTACGGGCAATTAGTACTGGTTAGCTTAACGCATTACTGC
>NZ_QKZN01000014.1:0-118171 GCF_003254285.1 Cupriavidus phytorum | reverse complement strand
GGGCCGCGCACATCATCGAGCAGCGCATCGACAACAAGATCATCCGCCCGAGCGCCAACTACACCGGGCCGGAGAACCTGAAGTTCGTGCCGATCGGCAAGCGCAAGTGAAGCCGGCCCCAGGGAAGCCGGCCGAAGTGAAGCCGGCCCAACAGCGGCGCCGATTATGTAACCAAAGCCCAGAGCACTACGCCGCCCCGGCCAAATCGTAGAGAATAGCGGCGGCAATGATCCCAGCGCCGCCCGCCTGCCGGCGGCACATGACCATCACTCGATTTCAGTATCCGAAAGGCACTCACAAAATGAAACATCTTGTCCTTGCCGCCTGCATCGGCGCTTTCAGCCTGACCACCGCCACCGCCGTGATGGCGCAGGAGCCGGCCAAGAAGACCACCACCAAGAAGAAGTCGTCGACCAAGAAGAAGGCCGCCGCCGGCGCGGCCGCCGCGGCCGGCACCGCTGCCGCGGTGGCCCCGAGCGGCGAGAAGTGGCAGTGCGAGCTGGGCAACAGCCTGTATATCGCCGGCGACATGCTGCGCGATGAGGTCCTGACCGTGCACTGGCAAGGCCGCGACTACAAGCTGCCGCGCCAGGCCACCGTGACCGGCGCCGACCGCTACTACGACGCCCGCACCGGCCTGGACCTGGTGGTGATCCCGAGCAAGGCCATGCTGTTCAACAAGAACCTGGGCCAGCGCCTCGCCGACGACTGCCAGAGCGCCGCCATGCAGGCCGGCGCCGCGGCCCCGACCCAGGCCGGCGGCCTGCGCGCCCCGGCCACGAGCCCGCTGCTGGTGACCCCGCCGGACGGCCAGACGATTCAGCCGGGAAGCACCCAGCAAACCGCCGCGCCCAAGCAGTAAGCCGTACCGGGGCGCTGGCGGCCGCTGCCTTTTTGCGGCCGCCAGCGCCCTTTTTCCTTGCCGTGCCGGGTGGCGGCAAAGCCGCACCCCGGTTAGAGTATGCAGTTGCAGTGCGCTGCCTGCCTCGGACCGCGGTCAAACGCCGTGGCAGCGCACCGGGGTCTCGATTCAGGTCCGAGCCAATGCCATCGCATCATCCTTCGATCGGAGTACGGCAATGCCCCACAACCTCAAGAACACGCTAAAAGAATTCAGCATCGGCTCTTCCGGCAAGGGCCAGTATTACTCCCTGCCCCAACTGGGCGAGGCTCTGGACCTGGACATCGGCCGGCTGCCGGTGTCGATCCGCGTGGTGCTGGAATCGGTGCTGCGCAACTGCGACGGCAAGAAGGTCACCGAGGAGCACGTCCGCCAGCTGGCCAATTGGAAGCCCAACGCCGAGCGCGTCGACGAAATCCCGTTCGTGGTGGCACGCGTGGTCTTGCAGGATTTCACCGGGGTGCCGCTGCTGGCCGACCTGGCGGCGATGCGCAACGTCGCCGAGAAGATGGGCAAGAACCCGAAGCAGATCGAGCCGCTGGTGCCGGTGGACCTGGTGGTCGACCACTCGGTGCAGATCGACCACTTCCGCGAGAAGAAGGCGCTGGACCTGAACATGCAGCTGGAATTCCAGCGCAACAACGAGCGCTACCAGTTCATGAAGTGGGGCATGCAGGCCTTCGACACCTTCGGCGTGGTACAGCCGGGCTTCGGCATCGTGCACCAGGTCAACCTGGAATACCTGGCGCGCGGCGTGCACCGCAAGGACGGCGTCTACTACCCTGACACGCTGGTCGGCACCGATTCGCACACCACCATGATCAACGGCATCGGCGTGGTCGGCTGGGGCGTCGGCGGTATCGAGGCCGAGGCCGGCATGCTGGGCCAGCCGGTGTACTTCCTGACGCCGGACGTGGTCGGCGTGGAACTAAAGGGCCGGCTGCGCGAAGGCGTGACCGCCACCGACCTGGTGCTGACCATCACCGAGATGCTGCGCAAGGAGAAGGTGGTGGGCAAGTTCGTCGAGTTCTTCGGCGAAGGCACCGCCAGCCTGGCCCTGCCCGACCGCGCCACCATCGGCAACATGGCGCCCGAATACGGCGCCACCATGGGCTTCTTCCCGGTGGACGAGAAGACCATCGAATACTTCCGCGGCACCGGCCGCACCGACGAGGAAATCGCCGCGTTCGAGGGCTATTTCCGCGCGCAGGACATGTTCGGCATCCCCCGCGCCGGCGAAATCGACTACAGCAAGGTGGTGACGCTGGACCTGGCCACGGTGGTGCCGTCGCTGGCAGGGCCAAAGCGCCCGCAGGACCGCATCGAGATCGGCAACGTCAAGAGCACCTTTGCCTCGCTGTTCAGCAAGCCGGTGGCCGAGAACGGCTTCAACAAGGACGCCGCCGAGCTGGGCCGCAGCTACAGCACCGCCGACGGCATCGAAGTGCGCAACGGCGACGTGCTGATCGCCGCCATCACCTCGTGCACCAACACCTCCAATCCCAGCGTGCTGCTGGGCGCCGGCCTGCTGGCCAAGAAGGCGGTCGAAGCCGGCCTGAGCGTGGCGCCGCATATCAAGACCTCGCTGGCGCCGGGCAGCCGCGTGGTCACCGAATACCTGAAGGCAGCGGGCCTGCTGCCGTACCTGGAAAAGCTGGGCTTCGGCGTGACCGCCTACGGCTGCACCACCTGCATCGGCAATGCCGGCGACCTGACGCCTGAGCTGAACGAGGCCATTACCAGCAACGACCTGGTCGCGGCCGCGGTGCTGTCGGGCAACCGCAATTTCGAGGCCCGCATCCACCCCAACATCCGCGCCAACTTCCTGGCCTCGCCGCCGCTGGTGGTGGCCTATGCCATCGCCGGCAACGTCACGCGCGACCTGATGACCGAGCCGGTCGGCAAGGGCAAGGACGGCCGCGACATCTGGCTGGGCGACATCTGGCCAAGCTCCGACGAGATCCACGCGCTGATGAAGTACGCGATGGACGCCAAGACCTTCAAGGGCAACTACGAGCAGGTCAAGAAGCCGAGCAAGCTGTGGGGTGCGATCCAGGGCACCAAGGGCCAGGTCTACGACTGGCCCCGCTCCACCTATATCGCCGAGCCTCCGTTCTTCCAGGACTTCAGCATGGAGCCGTCGGCGGCCTCGGCGAGCGTGCGCGGTGCGCGCGCGCTGGGGATCTTCGGCGACTCGGTGACCACCGACCACATCTCGCCGGCCGGCTCGATCAAGGACACCTCGCCGGCGGGCAAGTACCTGCTGTCGCACGGCGTGCTCAAGGCCGACTTCAACAGCTACGGCTCGCGCCGCGGCAACCATGAGGTGATGATGCGCGGCACCTTCGCCAACGTGCGCATCAAGAACCTGATGATCCCGCCGACGGCGGACGGCGCGCGCGTGGAAGGCGGCATCACCATCCACCAGCCCAGCGGCGAGCAGATGTCGATCTACGACGCGGCGATGAAGTACGTCGCCGAGGGCACGCCCACGGTGGTGTTCGGCGGCGAAGAGTACGGCACCGGCTCGTCGCGCGACTGGGCCGCCAAGGGCACCCAGCTGCTGGGCGTGAAGGCCGTGATTGCGCGCAGCTTCGAGCGCATCCACCGTTCCAACCTGGTCGGCATGGGCGTGCTGCCGCTGCAGTTCAAGGGCGCCGACAGCGCCCAGACGCTGGGCATCACCGGCAACGAGACCTTCGACATCGAGGGGATCGAGGGCGACCTGAAGCCGCAGCAGGACGTGGTGCTGGTGATCAAGCGCGCCAACGGCGACGTGCAGCGCGTGCCGGTGCTGCTGCGCATCGATACGCCGATCGAGGTCGACTACTACAACCACGGCGGCATCCTGCCGTTCGTGCTGCGCCAGCTGCTGGCCGCCTGAGCGCCATCCGCGCCATCGACGCCGCCGGTCCCGCCCTTTCCAGGGGCGGGGCAAGGCGGCGTTTTTTCATTGGCGCTTGCGACCCGGGCATCACCTGCGCCATCTGTTGGCCCGCGCACCGCGTGTAAGTTTGACGCAAGCCATGGCTGTCAAACTGTGTCGCACAAGAACGCGGCCGAACGACCGCAAGCCGGACCCCGGCATCACCCAGAACCAGGAGACACCATGGTCAAGATCCTCATCGCATTCATCGTGGTCGCCGGCGCGGCCCTCTACCTGCTGACCAAGGGCGGCAGCGACGTTTCCATTTCCGGCGAGTCGCACAGCGTCGAGAGCCACGCGCCCGCGGCCCCGGCAGCGTCCGCGGCGTCCGCCCCGGCCGAGAAATAATCGCCGCGCAGGCAGCAGCGTCCACATCGACCGCACGCATATAGCGGTCTCCCTGTCAACGCAACGAGTAGAATACCGTTTTACGCAAAAAACGGACGGTTTCTTTCTATGGCAGGTTTTCGCCCCAAGGCTTCCCCGCGACTCTCTCCCGACGCCGAGCGTCTGGTGGCCGATGCGCTCGCCCTCGACGCATCGGGCAGCCGCATGGAGGACGGATACTGGGAACGGCGACTTTCGCAGCGCCTTGGCCGCCTGCTGAAGAACGGTAGCCAGACCGCGCTCGACGCGGCGCTGGAGCACCTGTTCAAGCACAATGCCGACGCCTCCGACGTGCTCGCCGAGCAGGCCGAGACGCTGGCCGAATCCGCCTCGATCGAGGTCGACGGCCAGCACTATGACGCGCTGCTGATCGCCGCGCCGATCCTGGCGCACACCCGCTACGCGATCCCGTCCGGCGCGCTCAAGCCCGAACTGGCGCAGACGCTGGCGGTGCATCTGCAGGCACATGTGCTCGCCAACGGTACCAAGGTCGCGCTGTCGCCCTACCTGTACAGCATCGACCAGCTGCCGCGCACGCACAGCGACACCTTCGCGCTGACGCACAAGCTGGCCGCGGCCGCCCTGGCCGGCGCGGTGCCCAAGGTCGACCTGCGCGACCTGCCCGAGACCGCGCCGATCCTGGCCGACCCGCGCTACCTGCTGGCGGTGGTGGTGGCGCCGCGCGAACAGGCGCTGTTCCGCTGGCAGGAAGACGCCAAGGACCATCACGCCGAGCGCTCGACCTGCCTGGAACAATGGCGCAGCCAGGTGCAGCCTTCGGTGGCGCTGCTGCTGCCGGGCTGCGAGTTCGAGCTGCTGCTGCCGGACGCGTTCTTCCTGTCCTGCCGCGAATCCGACAAGAGCATCCGCCCGCTGACCGTGCGCGCCGCCGTCAACTACCTGTGCGGCACGCTGGACATCTCCGCGGGGCAGCTGGCCGCGGTGGTGGCCGCCTTCGGCGAGGAAGTGGTCGAGGAATACCGCGTCGGCTTCACCATGCGCGGCGAGAAGGATGTGATCTACGGCATCGTCTGGCCGGTCTACGGCCGCGAGGCCGGCGAGATCGATGCCGATGAAAAAGGCAATCCGCTCGAGCAGATCTGCGAGGAACTGCGCAATGCCGGCGTCGAGGACATCTTCCGCCACGCCGCGCTGTTCGATCCGGAATATTGCGAAGACTGCGGCACGCCGCTGTACGCCGACCGCAATGGCGAGATCGTCCACGCCGAGCTGCCGGAAGACGCGCCGACGCAGCAGCCGCTGTTCCACTAAGACGCGCTGGCAGCGAGCCAGACAGCGAAACGGCCCGCAATGCGGGCCGTTTTTCATTGGGCGTTCAGCCGGGCTGCCGCTCGCTGACGCAGCGCCACAAGCCATGGCCCGAGGCCGCGTACTTGCGCTCGAACGGCGTCATCGGCTGCGCCGGCGCCCAGGCCTCGACCCGCGCCGGCCGTCCCGCCAGTTCCAGCGCCTGCGCGAATTCGTCGATATAGATGCGCCAGTTGCTGCGGCATTCCAGGTAATCGCCGCACGCCGCCAGCGCCGGGAACACCGCGTGCCCTTGCCAGCGCCGCCCGAGATGGCCGATTTTCGGCCACGGGTTCGGGTACAGCACGTAGTGGCGCGCCACCGGCACAGCATCGGCCTGCAGCAGCCGCCAGACATCGACCAGGTCGGCGCGGGCCCAGCAGAAATTGGCCGGCATCGGCGCGTCGCCCCACCAGTCCTTGCCGGCGGCGAGGCGCTTTTCGGACTGGTCGACGCCGATGACGAAATGATCGGGGAACTGCGTGGCCAGGCGCAGCGTGCTTTCGCCGACGCCGCAGCCGGCATCGAGGATCAGCGGGGCGCCGCCGGCCTGCTGCCAGCGCTGCAGCGCCGCGGCCAGCTCGCGCCGGCTGGGTTCGCCGATGGGCTTGCGAAACGGCTCGGCCAGGTGGCGCGCGACGCGCGCGGCCAGGTGTTCATGAACATCGGACTGCGCCGAGACGATGGTGCGGGAATTGGCGAACATGGGCGCCATTTTACCGGGCAGCCTTGCCGGCAAGGCTGCAACCATGCCACTTTAGCGGCACAATGCGGGACAAACCCGTCTGAGAACCCGTCCGCGAGCACGCGGACCCGTACGAGGAGCCTGCCCGATGCCAACCCTCCACGCCCTGCCGCCGCAACATCCGCCGCGCCACCGTGCCATCCCTGCGCGCCGCGCGGTGCTCCGTGCCGCCGCGGCGCTCGTCTTCGGCAGTGCCGCCTTCGCCCTGCTGCCGGCCGGCGCCGCGCATGCCGAAGACCTGCGCATCGGCCTGGCCGCCGACGTGACGTCGATGGATCCGCACTGGAACAATGCCGGCCCCAACAACGCCATCGCCCTGCATGTGTTCGAGTCGCTGGTGTTCATGGACAAGAACGCCCGCTACATCCCCGGCCTGGCGCTGTCGTGGAAGCCAGTCAACGCCATCACCTGGGAAATCAAGCTGCGTCCCAATGTGAAGTGGCACGACGGCTCGCCCTTTACCAGCGAAGACGTCAAGGCGTCGCTGGAGCGCCCGGAGAAGCTGGTCAACAGCCCGGGCTCGTTCACCAGCTACACCAAGCCGATCGCCCGCATCGACACGCCCGACCCGCTCACCGTGCGCCTGACCATGAGCGTGCCCAACTACGCCAACCTGGCCAACGACCTGAACAGCGTGCCGATCATGCCGAAAAAGGTCGCGGCCACGCTGACGCAGAACGATTTCGACTCGGGCAAGGCCATGATCGGCACCGGCCCGTTCAAGTTCGTGCGCTTTGCGCGCGGCCAGGAAATCGTGATGGCGCGCAATCCCGACTACTGGGGCCCCAAGCCCGAGTGGGACCGCGCGGTATTCCGCATCATCACCGACAACGGCGCGCGCAGCGCCGCGCTGCTGGCGGGCGATGTCGACGTGATCGAGAGCGTGCCGTCGGCCGACGTCGCCAGGCTCAAGCAGAACCCGAAGTTCAAAATCGAGCAGCAGGTGTCGTGGCGCACCGTGTTCTGGCAGATGGACCAGTCGCGCGACAACCCGCCCTTCGTCACCGACAAGGCTGGCAAGCCGCTGGGCAAGAACCCGTTCAAGGATGCGCGCGTGCGCGCCGCGGTCAGCAAGGCGCTGAACCGCGACGCCATCGTCAGCCGCATCATGGAGGGGCTGGCGGTGCCGGCGTCGTCGATCGTGTCGCCGCAGATCTTCGGCCATCCCGGCACCAAACCCGATGCCTATGACCCGGAAGGCGCGAAGAAACTGCTGGCCGCGGCCGGCTACCCCGACGGTTTTGGCCTGACGCTGCACGCCACCAACAACCGCTACCTGAACGACGCCGCGGTGGCGCAGGCCACCGCCAGCATGCTGACCCGCATCGGCATCCAGACCAGGGTGGAAACCATGCCGGTGGCGGCCTACTTCACGCGCGCGCGCCAGGGCGAGTTTGCCTTCCAGATGCTGGGCTGGGGCTCGGCCGCGGCCGACGTGGCGCTGCGCTCGATCACCGGCACGCCCAACCCGAAGACCGGCTACGGCACCTGGAACTGGGGCAAGTACAGCAACCCGCAGCTGGACCAGCTGATCGAGAAATCGCTGACCACGGTCAGCAGCGACAAGGCGCGCGAGGAAAATGCCCGCGCCGCGGCAAAGTTCGCGCTGGCCGACCACGCCATCATTCCGTCGCACAGCCAGCTGGCGATGTGGGCAATGAAGAAGGGGCTGAAGTACGAGGCGCGCACCGACGAGTGGTCGCTGGCGCAGTTCTTTCACAAGGAGTGAGGACGACCGCGCGCCGCGGGTTTTCTCCTCTCTCCCGCATGCGGGAGAGAGGCGTCAAATCCTCAACCGCTCTTCCTGCCGCGCATTGGCCGCGCGCAGCTTCTGCACCCAATCCCGCGCCGGCAAGCCGGTGGTGTCCTCGACGACGTCGGCACGCGCGTCCAGCACTGCCCACGACACATCGATTTCCGGCCCGTTGAAGGCCAGCGCGATGATGTTGCCGTCATGCACTTCCGGAAACACCAGCACGCGGTTGTCGAAGGCATCGCAGATGCGCTCGATGTTCTTCGGAAAGCTGTCGTGGTCGCCGAACAGGTTGATCGTCATCACGCCGGGCCCCCTCAGCGTGCGGCGGCAGGCACGGTAGAACGCGGTGGTGTCCAGCACCGGGCCGCGCGCGGTGGCGTCGTACAGGTCGACCTGCAGCACGTCGATGGCGCCGGCGTGGGCGCCGTCCATGACGTAGTCCCAGGCGTCCTGCTCGCGCACGGTCAGGCGCGCGTCGTCCTCGCGCAGGCCGAACATGCTGCGCCCGGCGATGATCACGGCGGGGTTCAGCTCGACCGCAGTCACGCGCGCGCGGCTGAACTGGCGATGGCAGAACTTGGTCAGCGCCGCGGCGCCCAGGCCCAGCTGCACCACGTGGAATTCATCGGCCGACGGCGACAGGAACAGCAGCCAGGCCATCATCTGCTGCGCGTATTCCAGCTCGATCGCGTCCGGCTTGCGCAGCCGCATCGCGCCCTGTACCCACTCGGTGCCGAAGTGCAGGTAGCGCACCCCTTCCATTTCCGAGAAGGTCACCGGCGCGAAGCGCGGCGTCATGCGTTTTTCTTCGCGGGCCGGCGCCTGGCCGCGGGTGCGGGTGCCGCGTGCCGGTCGGCGCGAGGCCACGGCTTCAATCGATTTGCGTTTCAGTAGGGTCATATTGTCGGGAATACATGGACCGGGGGCGCCGGCCCGCGCCTTACTTGCCCAGCGCCGCCTGCGCGCGCTGCAGCCACTCGCGGTTGTGTTCGCGGGCATGGCGCGGCCAGTGGCGGGCGTCGTGGACGATTTCGGCATAGAGCTGGCGCGCGCGTTCGCGGTCGGCGGCGTCGGACTGCGTTGCCAGCCAGTCGGCGAACAGGCAGCGCGGCGCGACATCGCTGGCGCTGGTCAGTGCCTGCTCGAACGCGGCGCGCGTGCCGGGCGCGCCGGTGGCGGCCAGCGCGCGAGCATACAGCAAGGCGGGCACGGGCTGCTGGCGCGCATGCGGGCTGGCAGCGAACAGCTTTTCCAGCGTCGCCAGTGCCGCCGCCGCGTCGCCGGTGGCGAACTGCGCCTGGGCTAGCCCCTGCAGCAGCGCCGGATCGGAGGCAAACGGCCCGTTGGCCGCGGCCTGGTAGTGCTGCAGCGCCTCGGCCGGCTCGCCGGCTTCGAGCAGCGCGGCGCCCAGGCGCATGCGGTGCGCCACGGTCGGGGCGCGGTCAAAGTCGGTGCGGGCCTCGCGCACCGCGCGGTTGGGGTCGACCAGTTGCGAGATGGCGCGCGTGGCGGCGCGCGCCCCGCGCGACTGGCGCAGCTCGGGCAGGAAGATCGCAAAGAAATAGACCAGGCTGCCGAGGCCTGGGAACAGGAACAGGATCAGCAGCCAGTACATGTTCTGGTGCGTGCGCACCGCGTGCACGGCAAAGAACAGTGCGACGATGATATGGATGCTGATGCCGAAGATACGCATAGGGAGATCACCTTTGAAACCATGGCGGGCGCGCCAGCCGCCGGCATTGTGACAGAAAGGCGCGGCGGCGGCCCGGCGCAGGCGCCGGACAGGGCTGCAGACAAGGCTGCGGACAGGCCCTCAGGATGCCAGAAGCGCCTGGCGGCGGCAAAAAAAGCGGCCCCGGCAGCGCCGGTGTCGCAACCGGTGCCCGGGGCCTGCTGGTTTGCCGCGCGTCGCAGGTGCTAGCGATAGACCAGCACCGGGATCTTGCTGTGCGTCAGCACCTTCAGCGTCTCGCTGCCGATCAGCATGCCCTGGATGCCGCGCCGCCCGTGCGATGCCATCACGATCAGGTCGCAGCCCTTGTCCTCGGCGGTCTTGATGATGGCTTCGTAGGGATGGTCGTTGACGGCGTACGCGGTGTCGCACGGCACGCCCGCCGCGCTGGCTTCCTCGGCGCGCTCGCGCAGGTACTGCGTGGCGCCGGCCGCGGCTTCCTTGACGTAGGTTTCGCGCGTGTCCTCCAGCATCTCGACCTGGTAGGTCAGCACGTGGTAGTTCGGACAGACGCGCACCGCGGTGGTACGCGCCCCCATGTCCCGCGCCAGCGCGAGCGCCTTGCGGAACGCCGATTCAGACAGGTCGGAGCCATCGACCGCCAGCAGGAGATGCTTGAACATGATTGCCTCCTTGCCTGCAACTTTGCCGGCTCAGGCAACTCACTTCCGATGCATTCGCGCCATGCGTCAGAAAGTGCGAGCCCGCAAGGCGCACAAGGAGCGGCCGATACTCCCGGTTTGGAATCATGGGCCGGCCCGATTCCAGTATAGGTGCGCGATGGCCCACGACAATCCGGAACGCGTCACTTCCGGGCAGGCCGATTCCATACACGCAATGCGGCGACAAGCCTCTCAGTCCAGCAGGCTGCGCCACAGCGCCAGCTTCTGCTCGAAGCTGCGCGCGGCATGCGCCGGGCTGGATGACGGCAGCACCACGGTCTCGTAGCCCTGCGCGGCAAACTGCGGCGCAAAGCGGGCGGAGGTGCCGCCATTGAAGCCGACGCGCCGCAGCGACGGCGCCAGCGCGCGCAGGCGCGTGAAATCGTTGGCCTGCGGATAGCGGATATTGCTGTCCAGGCTGCCTTCGCGCTGGCACGCGCCCAGCACGTCCCACACGCCGATGCGATGCGCCAGCAGCCGCACCAGCCGTTCGGCATAGGGCAGTTCCGGCAGCGGCTCGCCGGTCAGGGCGCCCAGCAGCGGCCAGAACTGGTTGCGCGGATGGGCGTAATACTGGCGCGCGGCCAGTGACGCGGCACCGGGAAAGCTGCCCAGCACCAGCACGCGGGTGTGGGTGTCGATGACGGGGGGCAGGCCCTGGTGGAGATCGGTTTGAGGCGTAGAGGTGTCGGGCATGGCAGCAACGCAGGCCGAGCAAATCTGCGATGGCGGTCTCCGCTCTCCCATTAATTTATGGGAGAGCGGAAACCCCATCGCGTCCGCTCAGGCCAGCAGCTTGTTCACGCGCTGCACGTAGGCCGCCGGGTCTTCCAGCATGCCGCCCTCGGCCAGCAGCGCCTGGTCGAACAGCACCTGCAGGCGGTCGCTGAAGGCATCCCCCGATTCCTCGCCTTGCAGATCGCGCAGCTTCTTCACCAGCGCATGCTCCGGGTTCAGCTCCAGGATCGGCTGGGCGTCGGGCGCCTTCTGGCCGGCCTGCTTGAGCAGGCGCTGCAGGTAGCCGCTCATGTCGCCCTCGTCCGAGACCAGGCACGATGCCGATTCGGTCAGGCGCAGCGTCACGCGCACGTCCTTGGCCTTGCCGGCGAGCACGGCCTTGGCGCGCTCGACCACGTCCTTCCAGTCGGCTTCGGCCTTCTCCTGCTCGGCCTTCTCGGCCTCGTCGGCGAGCTTGCCCAGGTCGAGATCGCCACGCGCCACCGACACCAGCTCCTTGCCATCGAACTCGCGCAGGAACGACAGCATCCATTCATCGACCCGGTCGGTCAGCAGCAGCACCTCGATGCCCTTCTTGCGGAACACTTCCAGGTGCGGGCTGTTCTTGGCGGCGGACCAGGTGTCGGCCGTGACGTAGTAGATCTTGTCCTGCCCTTCCTTCATGCGGCCGACATAGGCAGCCAGCGACACGTTCTGCTCGGCGGTGTCGTTATGGGTCGAGGCGAAGCGCAGCAGCTTTGCCACGCGCTCCTGGTTGGCCTGGTCTTCGCCGGCGCCTTCCTTCAGCGCCTGGCCGAACTGCTGCCAGAAGGTGTCGTACTTGGCGCGCTCGGCTTCGTCCTCGCTGTCGGCCAGCGCTTCCAGCATCGACAGCACGCGCTTGGTGCAGCCCTCGCGGATCGCCTTGACGTCGCGGCTTTCCTGCAGCAGCTCGCGCGACACGTTCAGCGGCAGGTCGGCGGAATCGACCACGCCCTTGACCCAGCGCAGGTAGCCCGGCAGCAGTTGCTCGGCGTCGTCCATGATGAAGACGCGCTTCACGTACAGCTTCAGGCCGGCCTTGTGGTTGCGGTCCCACAGGTCGAACGGCGCGCGCGCCGGGATGTACAGCAGCTGGGTGTATTCGCTGCGGCCCTCGACGCGGTTGTGGGTCCACGCCAGCGGCGCCTCGTTGTCGTGCGCGATGTGCTGGTAGAAGGCGGTGTACTGCTCGTCGGTGATATCGGACTTGGCGCGGGTCCACAGCGCGCTGGCCTGGTTGACGCTCTCCCACTCGTCGGTGCGCTTGTAGCTGCTGGCTTCCGCGTCCCACACTTCCTTGGGCATGCGGATCGGCAGCGAGATATGGTCCGAGTACTTCTGGATGATGCTCTTCAGGCGCCACGCCGACAGGAAGTCGTCCTCGCCCTCGCGCAGGTGCAGCGTGATGGTGGTGCCGCGCTCGGTGCGCGCGATCGCGTCGACGGTGAACTCGCCGTCGCCGGTGCTTTCCCAGCGCACCGCTTCCTCGGCGCCCAGGCCGGCGCGGCGCGTTTCCACGGTGACCTTGTCGGCGACGATGAAGGCCGAATAGAAGCCCACGCCGAACTGCCCGATCAGCGCCGCGTCCTTCTGCTGGTCGCCGGACAGCTGCTGGAAGAACTCCTTGGTGCCCGAGCGGGCGATGGTGCCGAGGTTGCGGATGGCCTCGTCGCGGCTCATGCCGATGCCGTTGTCGGTGATCTTCAGCGTGCGCGCCTGCGCATCGGCCTCGATGCGGATGGCCAGGTCGGCGTCGTTCTCGAGCAGGGACGGATTCGCGATCGCCTCGAAGCGCAGCTTGTCAGTGGCGTCCGAAGCATTCGAGACCAGCTCGCGCAGGAAAATTTCCTTGTTGCTGTACAGCGAGTGGATCATCAGGTGCAGCAGCTGCTTCACTTCCGCCTGGAAGCTCATCGTCTCGTGCGGTGCGGTCATGGTTCTCCTCTTGAAAACAGGCGAATCTGGATGGGTTGGGTGGCCACCGGGGCCGTGCCGGCAAAAATAGGGACGCCCGGGCCATTTTCAAGACCCGGTGGCGCGACTGGCGGTGCGGCTACAGCCGCTCGAGCTGCCGCGCCAGGAAGCGCAGCATGTCGGGATCGCCGCTGCTGGCGACGTTGAAGCGCATCCAGCCGGACGGCATCTGCGACGGCGAAAACAGGCTGCCCGGCGCGAACAGGTAGCCTTCTTCGTGGCCGGCGGTGGCGATGGCGTTGGAATCGCGGCCGGTGTCGGCCCACAGGTACATGCCGGCATGCTGGCCCGGGAACAGGCGCAGGCCCAGCCGCTCCAGCTCCTGCCGGGTGTCGTCGCGGGCGCGGTCGAGCCGCGTGCGCACGCGCTCGACGTGCTTGCGGTAATGCCCTTCGGTCAGCACCTTGTACAGCACCCGCTCGTTGATCTCGGGCGTGGCCAGCCCGGCCAGCAGCTTGCTGTCGGTCAGCGCCGCGGCCGTCTCCGGGTGCGCGGCGACGAAGCCGACGCGCAGGTTGGCCGCCAGCGTCTTGGAAAAGCTGCCCAGGTAGATCACCCGGCGCAGCTGGTCCAGGCTCGCCAGACGGGTGGCGGCGTGGCCGGGCGGGCACAGGTCGCAGTAGATGTCGTCCTCGACGATCAGGAAGTCGTACTGCTCGGCCATGCGCAGCAGCTGGAACGCCTTGGCCGCCGACAGCGAGGTGCCGGTCGGGTTGTGCAGCACCGAGTTGATCACGAACAGCCTGGGGCGGCGCGCCTGCACGATGCGCTCCAGCGCCTCCAGGTCGGGCCCTTCGCCGGTGTAGGGCACGCCGATCACCTGCGCGCCCTGCGCGGCAAAGCGGCCGAACATCACGAACCACGCCGGGTCGCCCACCAGCACCGCGGCGCCGGGCTGCAGGTAGAGCCGGGCGATCAGGTCGAGCGCCTGGGTGATGCCCGAGGTCAGCACGATCTGCTCGGCGCCGGCGCGGATCTCAAGTTCTTCCAGGCGGGTGCGCAGCTGCTGGCGCAGCGGCAGGAAGCCCTGCGGCGTGCCGCTGGCGAGGAAGTGGTTGCCCGGCTGGCGGCCGAGCCCGCGCAGCGCGCTGGCGATCAGCTCGCCGTCGAGCCAGTCGTTGGGCAGGAAGCCCAGCCCCGGCGCCTTGTGCGCCTCGGCGGTATGGAACATGCTGCGCAGCAGCCAGGTCACGTCGATCTTGCGCGCCGCCGGCGCGTCGCGCGAGACCGGCGCCGCCGGCGCGGCCGGGGTCCGCTCGCGCACGTAGAAGCCCGAGCCCCGGCGCGATTCCAGGTAGCCCAGCGCCACCAGCCGCTCGTAGGCCTCGACCACGGTAAAGCGCGAGATGCCCTTCTCCTGCGCCAGCTGCCGGATCGACGGCATGCGCATGCCGGCGCGGAACACGCGCTCGTCGATGCGCATGCGCGCCCATTCGGTCAGCTGCTCGACCAGCGTCATCTGCGCCGACGGCACCGGGTCGGGCAAGCGCGCGGTGGACGGCAGCACCAGCTGCAGCGCGCGCGCCGGCGCGGCGCCGGCTGGGGCTTGCGTGCCGCCTCGGCTATCCTTCTGGCGGGCCGCGGCGGCGCTGTCGCCGCCGCCGTCGCCCTTGCTGGATTGGGCATCCATGTGCTGCTCCTGCAACTGTACTGAAGACGATCCGTGCAACTGTACCGGTACTGTACCGAGTACCTTGTCTACCATCAAGCCAAGATGAAGCTAGCCCTCGATCACCTCGTCGTTGCCGCCCCAGACCTCGACGCCGGCACGGATTACGTTGCCGGCGTGCTGGGCATTGCGCCCCAGGGCGGCGGCGCGCATGCGGCCATGGGCACGCACAACCGCGTGCTGGGCCTGTTCGGCGGCATCTACCTGGAAGTGATCGCGATCGATCCGGCCGCGGCCGCGCCGGCACGGCCGCGCTGGTTCGGCCTGGACAGCGAAGCGGTCCGGCAACGGCTGCGCGATGGCCCGTTCCTGCTGCACTGGGCCGCGCGCGTGGAACGGCCCGCCGACCTGAGCCGCTGGCAGGCGCAGTATCCCGAGCGCATCGCCCCGGTCATCCCGATGAGCCGCGGCAGCCTGCACTGGCGCATCACCGTGCCCGCCGACGGCAGCCTGCCGGCCTGGCCCGGCGAAGCCGGCAGCGCCGGCGACGGCGCGCTCCCCAGCCTGATCCAGTGGGACGTGACCCCCGCCCCCGGCGCCAGCCTGCCGCGGCAGGACCTGGCGCTGCGCCGGCTGTGCGCGCACCACCCGCGCGCCGAGCTGCTGCGCCAGGGACTGGCATGGCTGGGCGCCGACCACCTGCTCGCGGTGGATCAGGACGATGGCCCGCCCGGACTGATGGCCGAGATCGAAACCGCGCAGGGCATCCGCACCCTGCGCTAGCCGTCCCTCACAACAAGCCCCAAGGAGCCCCCGATGTCCGCCACCCGCAAGCGTTTCGACGAAGACCCGTACCTCGACCACTGCGCCGCCACCGTGGTGGCCGCCAGCGCCGAGGGCATCGAGCTCGACGAGACCGTGTGCTATGCGCGCAGCGGCGGCCAGGCCGGCGACACCGCCACGCTGACGCTGGCCGACGGGCGCGCCGTGGCCATCGTCGACACGGTCTACGCCGACGACCGCCGCCGCATCCTGCATGTGCCGGCCGCCGGGGCGCCGCTGCCGCGCGTCGGCGAGCGCGTCACCGTGGCGATCGACTGGGACCGCCGCCACCGGCTGATGCGGCTGCACACCTGCCTGCACCTGCTGGGCTCGCTGATCCCGGTGCCGGTGACGGGCTGCGGCATCTCGCCGGACAGCGCGCGCATCGACTTCGACCTGCCCGAATCCACGCTCGACAAGGCCGACCTGAGCGAGCGCCTGAACGCGCTGATCCGCGCCAACACCGCGGTGCGCACCACGCTGATCACGCCGCAGGAACTGGCCGCGCAGCCCGACCTGGTGCGCACCATCGGCGCCGCGCCGCCGGCGGGCACGGCCAGCATCCGCATCATCGAGATCCCCGGTGTCGACCGCCAGCCGTGCGGCGGCACGCACGTGGCCAGCACCGGCGAGATCGGCGCGGTGGTGGTGACCAGGATCGAAAAGAAAAGCCGCACCAACCGGCGCGTGGCGGTGGCGTTCGCATGACCGCTTCCGCACTGCTCACGGAGCTGCTCACCGGCCTGAGCGCGGCGCAGTTCGCGGCGCTGCTGACGCTGCTGACGGTCGGCCTGTTCACGCCCGGACCGAACACCACCATCGCCGCGGTGAGCGGCGCCAACTTCGGCCTGCGCGCGACGCTGCCGCACTGCGTCGGCGTCGCCTTCGGCTTTGCCAGCATCCTGGCGCTGTGCGCGCTGGGCGTAGGCGCGCTGGTGCTGGGCCAGCCCGCGCTGGCCGCCGCGGTGCACGCGGCCGGCGTCGCCTACCTGCTGTGGCTGGCGTGGAAGATCGCGCGCAGCACCGCGCTGGCCGAAAAACAGGTGCTGCGCCCGCTCAGCGTGTGGCAGTCGGCGGCGCTGCAGTACGCCAATATCAAGGCGTGGATGCTGGCGCTGGCGGTGGCGGCGTCGTACATGGCGGGCGCGGCGTCGCCGGTGCAGCGCGTGCTGCTGGTGTGCGGCGTGTTCGGCGTGCTGGGCTTCGTCAGCAACGGCGTCTATGGCGCAGTGGGCGCGTCGCTGCGGCAGTGGTTGCAGCACGGCCAGCGCGTGCGCTGGTTCAACCGCGCCATGGGCGCGGCGCTGGCGCTGACGGCGCTGTGGATTGCGGTCGGGGCCCGCCCCGGCATTCCCGCGCCAGCCTGAGCACGCGCCCGACACCCCTGACAACACAGAGGCCAACCATGCCCGACAGCCGCCCCGCTCCGCAACCTCCCTTATCGACGACACCTCCGGCTGCTGCCGTGCCGGCCTCCGGCGGCATGCTGCTGGGCCTGATCGGCGTGGCGATCTTCAGCCAGACGCTGCCGTTCACCCGCATGGCGGTGGCCGAACTGGACCCGATCTTCGTCGCGCTGGCGCGGGCCGTGCTGGCCGCGCTGCTGGCGCTGGCGCTGCTGGCGTGGCGCGGCGCGCTGCGCGCGGGCCGGCGCCCGCGCGGCGGGCAATGGGCGCGGCTGGCCGTGACCGCGCTGGGCGTGGTGGCGGGTTTTCCGCTGTTTTCTTCACTGGCCATGCGCGAGGTGCCGGCCAGCCACGGCGCCATCGTGATCGGGCTGCTGCCGCTGGCGACCGCGGTGTTCGCCGCATGGTTCGGGCGCGAGCGGCCGTCGCCGGCGTTCTGGCTGTCGGCGCTGGCCGGCAGCGCGCTGGTGGTCGGCTTTGCCGTATGGCAGGGCGCCGGCGGGCTGCAGCATGCCGACTGGTTCCTGTTCGGCGCGGTGCTGCTGGGCGCGCTCGGCTACGCCGAGGGCGGCAAGCTGTCGCGCGAGCTGGGCGGGCTGGAAACCATCAGCTGGGCGCTGGTGGTATCGCTGCCGGTGCTGGTGCCGGTGGTGGCCTGGCTGACGCTGCGCGACCTGCCGGCGATCGCCGCGGCGTCGCCGCGGGCCTGGGGCGGCATGGCCTATGTTTCGGTGTTCTCGATGTTCGTGGGCTTCCTTTTCTGGTACGCCGGCCTGGCAAAAGGCGGCGTGGCCCGCGTCGGCCAGATACAATTGCTGCAGCCGTTCCTGACGCTGGCGGGCGGCGCGCTGATCCTGTCCGAGCCGCTCGACGCTGCCACCATCGCCTTCGCGGTGGCGGTGATTGCCGTCGTGGCCCTGGGCCGCCGCGCCGCCGTGCAGCAATCCGCACCCGCCCCGGAACCCTCACCGATCCTTCCCGGACGCATTCACTGACTGGAGCCTACATGTCCCAAACCTCGGTCTACGACACCCTTGCCCGCCTCGGCATCGAACTGCCGGCCGTCAGCGCCCCCGCCGCCGCCTACGTGATGGCCGCGCAGACCGGCAACACCGTGTTCCTGTCCGGCCATATCGCGCGCAAGGACGGCAAGGTATGGACCGGCAAGCTGGGCCAGGACATCGACACCGACACCGGCAAGGCCGCCGCCCGCGCCGTCGCCATCGACCTGCTGGCGACGCTGCATGCGCATGTCGGCGACCTGAACCGCGTCACCCGCATCGTCAAGGTGATGAGCCTGGTCAATTCGACCACCGACTTCACCGAGCAGCACCTGGTCACCAACGGCGCCTCCGAGCTGCTGGCCGAAGTCTTCGGCGACAAGGGCAAGCACGCGCGCAGCGCGTTCGGCGTGGCGCAGGTGCCGCTGGGCGCGTGCGTCGAGATCGAACTGATCGCCGAAGTGCAGGGCTGAAGCTTTATCGTTGACCGGGCGGCCGGCCGTTGCCGTGCCGCTCTCCCAAGAATCACCGCAGACTAGAGACACATCATGAAATGGGCCATTTCCCGCCGGGCGCAGCAACTCACCAGCTCGGCCATCCGCGAAATCCTTAAGGTCACCGAGCGTCCGGAAGTCATTTCGTTCGCCGGCGGCCTGCCGTCGCCGGCGTCGTTCCCGGTAGCGGCAATGGAAGCCGCGACGGCCCGCGTGTTCGCCGACAACCCGCAGGCGGCGCTCCAATACGCCGCGACCGAAGGCTACCTGCCGCTGCGCGAGTTCGTCGCCCGGCGCCATGACGTGGCGGTCGAGCGCGTGCTGATCACCACCGGCTCGCAGCAGGCGCTGGACCTGATCGCCAAGGTGATGATCGACCCGGGCAGCAAGGTGATGGTGGAAACCCCCAGCTACCTCGGCGCGCTGCAGGCGTTCTCGCTGTTCGAGCCGGAATTCGTCTCGATCCCAAGCGACGACAAGGGCCTGCTGCCCGAGGCGCTGACGCCCGAGCTGACCGCCGGCGCGCGCTTCCTGTACGCCCTGCCCAACTTCCAGAACCCGACCGGGCGCCGCCTGCCGCTGGAGCGCCGCCAGGCGCTGGTGGCGCGCGCGCAGGAACTGGGCGTGCTGCTGGTCGAGGACGATCCGTACGGCGCGCTCAGCTACACCGGCGACCAGCTGCCGAGCCTGCTGTCGATGAACCCTGACGGCGTGATCTACATGGGCTCGTTCTCGAAGGTGCTGGCCCCCGGCATGCGCCTGGGCTACGTGATCGCCCCGCCGGAGCTGCATTTCAAGCTGTGCCAGGCCAAGCAGGCGTCGGACCTGCACACGCCCACCTTCACCCAGCGCGTGGCTTACGAGACCGTGCGCGACGGCCTGCTCGACACCCACATCCCGACCATCCGCGAGCTCTACGGCAAGCAGTGCCAGACCATGCTGGATGCGCTCGCGCGCCACATGCCCGAGGGCGTCAGCTGGAACACGCCCGAAGGCGGCATGTTCATCTGGATGGAGCTGCCCGAGGGACTGGACAGCATGGTGATCCTGGAAGAAGCGGTCAGGCGCAACGTCGCCTACGTGCCGGGCGCGCCGTTCTACGCCAACAACCCGAAGCGCAACGCGCTGCGCCTGGCCTTCGTCACGGTGCCGGCGGAGCGCATCGAGCAGGGCGTGGCGATCCTCGGCGAACTGTTCCGCGAAGCCATCGCCGCGGCACGGCAGCCGCGCGCCGCCTGAAGCCACGGATCAACGGGCAAACGCGGGCGCACCTGACTTGGGAGACGACATGTTGCGTATCTGGGGCCGGCTTTCCTCCATCAACGTGCAGAAGGTGGTCTGGTGCGCGCGCGAGCTGCACCTGGACCATGAGCGCATCGATATCGGCGTGACCAAGGGCGACCTCGACACCGAGGCCTACGTGCGCCTGAACCCGAACCGCCAGATCCCCGTGATCGAGGATTTCCGCGGCACGGATGTCGGCGGCGAGCCCTTCGTGCTGTGGGAGTCCAATGCGATCGTGCGCTACCTGTGCGCGCGCTACGGCGAGGGCACGCTGTGGCCCGAGGACGTCAAGGCGCGCGCCTCGGCCGACCGCTGGATGGACTGGCAGACCACCGCCTTCAGCCCGGCGATGGTGACGGCGTTCCTGAACCTGGTGCGCAAGCCCGCAGCCGAGCGCGACCCGGCCGCCATCGAGACCTCGTGCGAGCGCACCGAGCCACTGGCCGCGCTGCTCGACCAGGCCCTGGCCGGGCGCGAGTTCATCGGCGGCGACCGCTTCACCATGGCCGACATCTCGCTGGCCTGCGCCGCGCACCGCTGGATGGGACTGCCGCGCCAGCACCAGCCGCGCCCCGATCTGGAGCGCTGGCTCAACGCCATGCGCGCCCGCCCCGCCGCGGGCGGCATCCTGGAACTGCCGCTGCGCTGAGCCGCGGCAGTTTTTTCACCCGCCCTGCTACTTCGGCGCGCGCGAGCCCGACGCCGCCGTGAACACCCCCAGCCCGATAAAGGCCGCGCCGGTCAGGTAGCGGCCCAGCGCGCGTGCCCGGCCGGCGCGGCGCAGTGCCGGCATCACCGCGGCGGCGGCCATCACGTAGCAGGCATCGGTGGTCGCGGCGATCAGCACGAAGGCCACGCCCAGCGCCAGGCTCTGGGCCAGCGCCGAGCCCGCCGGGTTCATGAACTGCGGCAGGAAGGCCGCGAAGAAGATCGCGGTCTTGGGGTTGAGCAGCGCCACCACGAAGCCATCGCGCACCACCTGGCGCAGGCTGCGCTGCGACACTTCCGGGGCGCCGCCAGCGGCGCTGGTGCCGGCCCCACGCAGCGCGCGCAGGCCCAGCCAGATCAGGTAGGCCGCGCCGGCGTACTTGACCACCGTGAAGGCCAGGGCCGAGACCGAGAACAGCACCGCCAGTCCCAGCGAGGCGCCGATGGCATTGCCCAGGTTGCCCAGCGCCACCGCGCCGATCGAGGCCAGCCCGGCCTGCCGCCCCTGCGCCAGCGTGCGCGTGACGATATAGACCACGGCCGGGCCCGGCGTGATCGCCAGCGCAAGGCTGGCTACCACGAAGGCCGTCAGCAACGGCCACGGCGGAAGGAATTCAGTCATGGGGGACACCTCGCCTGAAAGTGGAATGGCGCCGGCGGTATGCCGGCGCGCTGCCCGCCAGTATGGCGCGATGGCCGCGCCCGCGCCAGCCGGCCGGAATCGTCGCGAGGGCCAGTCATGCGGGCGCGCGGCTGGCTTGCATACTTTTGCAACGGGCGCCGTTTAGAGTACTCTGGCCGGGTGTGCCGCAAGGGCCGCATGTGCGCCGCCATGCTCTCCGGGCAAACCCTGATCCCTGAATGTGGCTCATCGCGATCATGACGCGATGTACGGCGGGCGCCGGCAAGCCCTTTTTTAAAATCCTTGTTCTTTGCCGGCGCGGCGGATACCGCACGCCGGTGCAAAGCGCATGCGGGAGTTCCAGGGCACGCAGATCGCCCGGGCGCCCGAGCCAAACCAGAGGAGGATTTCGATCGTGTGGAGTCAAGTCTATGACCCGCTAGGCAATATGGCGCTGTCGACCATTGCCGCGGGCATTCCCGTCGCCGTGCTGCTCGCAGCGCTGGCGTTCTTTCATATGCAGGCGCACCTGGCGGCGGGCCTGGCGCTGGTGATCGGCATCGTGGTCGCGTCGACCGTGTTCGGCATGCCGGCGGCCATGGCGGGCAAGGCGGCGGGGCTGGGCATCGTGTCCGGGCTGTTCCCGATCGGCTGGATCGTGCTGAACATCATCTTCCTGCACCGGCTCACCACGCTGAACGGATCGTTCAAGGTCTTGCAGAACTCGATCTCGGGCATCACCGAAGACCGCCGCCTGCAGCTGCTGCTGGTGGCGTTCAGCTTCGGCGCCTTCTTCGAGGGCGCGGCCGGCTTCGGCACGCCGGTGGCCGTGACCGGCGCGATCCTGATCGGGCTGGGCTTCTCGCCGCTGGCGGCCTCGGGCCTGGCGCTGATCGCCAACACCGCGCCGGTGGCGTACGGCGCGCTGGGCGCGCCGATCATCGGCCTCGCCTCGGTGACCGGGCTGGACCTGCTCGACCTGTCGGCGATGATCGGGCGCCAGCTGCCGTTCTTCTCGGTGATCGTGCCGTTCTGGCTGATCTGGGCCTTTGCCGGCTTCCGCGGCATGCTGGCGATCTGGCCGGCGATCCTGGTGGCGGGCGTGAGCTTCGCCATCCCGCAATACCTGGTGTCGAACTTCCACGGCCCGTGGCTGGTGGATGTGATCGCCGCGCTGGTGTCGATGGGCGCGCTGACGCTGTTCCTGAAGGTCTGGCATCCGAAGGAAATCTGGACCTCGACCAAGATCCTGGGCCGCCACGACGACTCCAAGGTCGACCACCCCGAGGCGCTGGCGGCCGACGCCCGCGCCAGCGCCGCCTCGGCCGGGATCTCGGTGGCCAAGGCGTGGATGCCGTGGGTAATCCTGACGGTATTCGTGTTCGTCTGGGGCATCCCCGAATTCAAGAAGCTGATGGACAGCCTGTGGGCCTGGAAATTCCCGGTGCCGGGCCTCGACAAGGCCATCGTCAAGGTGCCGCCGGTGGTGCCCAGGGAAGTCATCGAAGGCGCGGTGTTCAACTTCAACGTGCTGTCGATGGCCGGCACCGGCATCTTCGTCTCCGCCGTCGCCGGCGGCCTGCTGATGGGCTACTCGGTGCCGCGGCTGTTCAAGGAGTACTGGGAAACGATCAAGCTGGTGCGCTACTCGCTGCTGACCATCTGCGCGATGTTCGGGGTCGGCTACCTGACCCGCTACTCGGGCCTCGATGCCACGCTGGGCCTGGCCTTTGCCCACACCGGCGTGTTCTACCCGCTGTTCGGCACCATGCTGGGCTGGCTGGGGGTGGCGCTGACCGGCTCGGACACCGCCTCTAACGTGCTGTTCGGCGGCCTGCAGAAGACCACCGCCGAGCAGCTGGGGCTGTCGCCGGTGCTGATGGCATCGGCCAACAGCTCGGGCGGCGTGATGGGCAAGATGATCGACGCGCAGTCGATCGTGGTGGCCTCGACCGCGACCAAGTGGTACGGGCACGAGGGCGACATCCTGCGCTACGTGTTCTTCCATTCGATCGTGCTGGCGATCCTGGTGGGCCTGTTCGTGACGCTGCAGGCCTACGTGCCGCCGTTCACGCATATGGTGATCCACCACCCCTGACGCCGCTGGTGCCGCTGGTGCCGCTGGTGCCGCTGGTGCCGCTGGTGCCGCTGGTGCCGCTGGCGCCGCTGGCGCCGCTGCCGCGGCAGCGGTTTCCCCATGGCGTTCCGGAAAAGCCCCGTCCCAGGCGGGGCTTTTCCATTGGGCAAGGCGCGTATCATGTTGCGTCTGATCCGCCGCAAGCGCCCGGCATCCCACCAGGACGAGCGGGCGTGCCGTGGCACACAACGGGAACCCCGCCATGTTGCGTCGCCTGGAAAGACTGATCGACCCCTTCCGCCATATGCCCGACCGCGAGCCGCCGGGCCAGGTGCTGCGCTTCTACACGTGGTACCTGCGCGAGGTCTGGGGCGTGTTCGTGCTGCTGTTGCTGGTGGGCCTGGTCGGCGCGCTGATCGAGGTAGCGCTGTTCAGCTTCCTCGGCCGGCTGGTCGACATGGCGCAGACCACGCCCGGCGCCGAGTTCTTCAGCCGGCACCGCAACGAGCTGGTGTGGATGGCAGTGGTGGCGGTGCTGCTGCGCCCCATCTTCTTCGGCCTGCACGACGTGCTGGTGCACCAGGTGATCAGCCCCAGCCTGTCCAACCTGATCCGCTGGCAGAACCACCGCTACGTGCTCAAGCAGAGCCTGTCGTTCTTCCAGAACGACTTTGCCGGGCGCATCGCCCAGCGCATCATGCAGACCGGCTTTTCGCTGCGCGACTCCGCGGTGCAGGCGGTCGATGCACTGTGGCACGTGGCGATCTACGCGGTCAGTTCGCTGGTGCTGTTCGCGCAGGCCGACTGGCGCCTGATGATCCCGCTGCTGCTGTGGATCGCCTGCTACGTGGCCGCGCTGCTGTACTTCGTGCCGCGCGTGAAGCAGCGCTCGGTGGTCGCCACCGAATCGCGCTCGCGGCTGATGGGGCGCATCGTCGACGGCTACACCAATATCACCACGCTCAAGCTGTTCGCCCATACCCGGCAGGAAGAAGACTACGCGCGCGACGCCATGGCCGAGCAGACCGAGAAGACGCGGCAGGCCGGGCGCATGGTCAGCGGCATGGACGTCACCATCACCGCGATGAACGGCGCGCTGATCGCCGGCACCACCGGGCTGGCGGTGTGGCTGTGGAGCACCGGCCATGTCACCACAGGCGCGATCGCGCTGACCACCGGGCTGGTGATCCGCATCAACAATATGTCAGGCTGGATCATGTGGGTGGTCAACGGCATCTTCGAGAACGTCGGGCAGGTGCAGGACGGCATGAAGACCATCGCGGTGCCGCGCCAGGTCACCGACCGCGCCAATGCGCAGCCGCTGCGCGTGACGCACGGCGAAGTCCGCTTCGAGCAGGTCGGGTTCCACTACGGCAAGGGCTCGGGCGTGATCGAGGGCGTCAACCTGACCGTGCGGCCGGGCGAGAAGATCGGCCTGGTCGGCCCTTCGGGCGCGGGCAAGTCGACGCTGGTCAACCTGCTGCTGCGGCTCTACGACGTCGAGCGCGGCCGCATCCTGATCGATGGCCAGGACATCGCCACGGTCACGCAGGAAAGCCTGCGCGCGCAGATCGGCATGGTCACGCAGGACACCTCGCTGCTGCACCGCTCGATCCGCGAAAACCTGCTCTATGGCAAGCCCTCGAGCACCGATGCCGAACTCGCCGCCGCGCTGCACCGCGCCCGCGCCGACGGGTTCATTCCGCACCTGGTCGATGCCCACGGCAACACCGGGCTGGAGGCGCAGGTCGGCGAGCGCGGCGTGAAGCTGTCAGGCGGCCAGCGCCAGCGCATCGCGATCGCGCGGGTGCTGCTCAAGAACGCGCCGATCCTGATCCTGGACGAAGCCACGTCCGCGCTGGACTCCGAAGTGGAAGCCGCGATCCAGGAAAGCCTGGAAACGCTGATGCAGGACAAGACCGTGATCGCGATCGCGCACCGGCTCTCGACCATCGCACGGATGGACCGGCTGGTGGTGCTCGATCGCGGGCATATCGTGGAAAGCGGCACGCATGCGGAATTGCTCGCGCATGGAGGGCTGTATGCGCGGCTGTGGGCGCATCAGACGGGGGGATTCGTGGGGGTCGACTGACCCGCTTGTTTGCTCCCCTCTCCCGCTTGCGGGAGAGGGGAGACAACACTTGCTTCGGCAAACTCGGTCAGTTGCCGCCGCCCGGCACCTCCACCCGCACCGGCTCGATCCTCGGCTCCTTCAGCTTCGCCTCGAGCGGCTTGCCCTTGCGCGCCCGCTTGCCGACATACGGCAGCAGCGACTGCCCGGCCAGCTTCTGCGACGACGGTTTGCCGCCGCGGCCCGCGCCGGACAGCACCAGCCCGGGCGCACCCACGGCGACCGCCTGCAGCAGCTTCTCCTTGGGCTCCAGTTCCATCAGGATCACGCCGCGGCCGCCGGCGGACAGCACCTTGACTTCATCCAGTGCCACCAGCAGCAGGCGGCCGTTGCCGGACAGGCAGGCCGCGTGCGTGGCCTCGTCGCCGATCGGCGCGGGCGGCAGCGGGGTGTCGCCGTCGTCCAGCGTCAGGAACGACTTGCCGCCCTTCTGCCGGCCGGTCATGTCGCCCACCGTGGTCTGGAAGCCGTTGCCGTTGGCGGTGGCGATCAGCACGCGCTGGCTGGCGCTGCCGGCAAAGGTGTGCGCCACCTGGCTGCCCGATTGCAGCTCGATCAGCGTGGTGATGGGCACCCCGTCGCCGCGCCCGCCCGGCAGGCTGGAGACCGGCACGGAATAGACCCGGCCGTTGGTGCCGAACACCAGCAGCACGTCGACCGTGCGGCAGTCGAAGGTGTTGTACAGCGCATCGCCCGCCTTGAAGGTGAACTGCTGCGGGTCGTGGCCGTGGCCCTGGCGCGTGCGCACCCAGCCCTTCTGCGACATCACCACCGTCACCGGCTCGTCGATCACCCGCACCTCGGCCGCGGCGCGGCGCTCTTCCTGGATCAGCGTGCGGCGCGGGTCCTTGTCTTCCGGGCTGTACTGCCTGGCGTCGGTCTCGATCTCCTTGATGATGCGACGGCGCATCATGGTCTCGGACTTGAGCAGCACGTCCAGGTCGGCCTGCTCCTCGCGCAGCTCCTTCAGTTCCTTCTCGATCCGGATCGCTTCCAGGCGCGCCAGCTGGCGCAGGCGGATTTCCAGGATGTCCTCGGCCTGGCGGTCGCTCAGGCCGAAGGCCTCGATCAGCGCCGGCTTGGGCTCGTCGCTCTCGCGGATGATGCGGATCACCTCGTCGATATTGAGCAGCACCAGCATCCGGCCTTCGAGGATGTGGATGCGGTCCTCGACCTTGCCCAGCCGATGGCGCGTGCGGCGCGTGACGGTGTCGAAGCGGAACGCGATCCACTCGCCCAGGATCTCGCGCAGGCCCTTCTGGCGCGGACGGCCATCGGTGCCGATCATCACCAGGTTGATCGGCGCCCCGGATTCCAGGCTGGTATGCGCCAGCAGCGTCTGGATGAACTCCGGCTGGCCAATGTTCTTGCTCTTGGGCTCGAACACCAGCCGCACCGGCGCGTCCTTGCCGGACTCGTCGCGCACCGCGTCGAGCACCGCCAGCACGGTGGCCTTGAGCTGCTGCTGGTCCGGCGTCAGCGCCTTCTTGCCGGTCTTGATCTTGGGATTGGTGATTTCCTCGATCTCTTCCAGCACCTTCTGCGCCGAGGTATTCGGCGGCAGCTCGGTCACCACCAGCTGCCACTGGCCGCGCGCCATTTCCTCGATGGTCCAGCGCGCGCGCACCTTCAGGCTGCCGCGGCCGTTCTCGTAGATCTGCGCGATGTCCGCCGCGGGCGAGATGATCTGGCCGCCGCCGGGATAGTCCGGCCCCGGCATCAGCGCCAGCAGCTCGGCCAGCGCGATGTTCGGGTTGCGGATCATCGCCACGGTGGCGGCGGCGACCTCGCGCAGGTTGTGCGGCGGGATCTCGGTGGCCATGCCCACCGCGATGCCCGAGGCGCCATTGAGCAGCACGAACGGCAGCCGCGCCGGCAGCAGCTTCGGCTCCTGCATCGAGCCGTCGTAGTTGGGGATGAAGTCGACCGTGCCTTCGTCGATCTCGTCGAGCAGCAGCCGCGAGATCGGCGTCAGGCGCGCTTCGGTGTAGCGCATCGCCGCGGCGCCGTCGCCGTCGCGCGAGCCGAAGTTGCCCTGGCCGTCGATCAGCGGGTAACGCAGCGAGAAGTCCTGCGCCAGCCGCACCAGCGCGTCATAGGCGGACTGGTCGCCGTGCGGGTGGAACTTGCCCAGCACGTCGCCGACCACGCGCGCGGACTTGACCGGCTTGGCGTCGGCGCGCAGCCCCATCTCGTGCATCGCGAACAGGATGCGCCGCTGCACCGGCTTCTGGCCGTCGGCCACCTCGGGCAGCGCGCGGCCCTTGACCACGCTGACGGCGTAGTCGAGGTAGGCGCGCTCGGCGTAGCGGGCCAGCGTCAGCGAATCGGCCGGCTCTTCAGGTTGAAACGTGATGTCTTGTTGTTCCATGGATAGGCAAGGATTCGGCGCGCCACGCGTCGGACCGCGACGGCCGGCGCACCGGTTGCTTGTGATTCTTGGGTGCTGCTCAGGGCATGGGCCGGCGCGCGCCGAGCACCATCTTCACGCGCGGGCCGTCGCCATCGCCCGGGCCGGCGCCGGCGCTGGCGCGCGTGAGCACCACGCCCTGCTGCGGCTGGTACAGCCGGTAGAACTGCAGCACGGTGCTGACATACTGCCGCGTCTCCGGATACGGCGGAATGCGGTTGTTGTAGCGCTGCACCGCGCCCTCGCCGGCGTTGTACGCCGCCAGCACCAGCTCGAGGTTGCCGGGGAACTGCTGCATCAGCCAGCTCAGGTAGCGCACCCCGGCGGTGATATTGGTGCGCGGGTCGGCCAGCTTCTGTTCGATGGTGCGGCGCGCATCGGCGCTGACGCCAAAGCGCGCGCCGGTGTCGGGAATCACCTGCATCAGGCCGATCGCGCCCTTGGGCGACACCGCCGCCGGGTTGAAGCCGGATTCCACCGCCATCACCGCCTTGACCAGCGCGGGATCGACATCCTGCTTGCCGGCGATCTGGTGGATCAGCGGCTCGACGGTCTTGATATTGGGATGGTTGAGAACGTAGCGGTACAGCTTGTGCTGCTCGAGGTCGATGTCGAGGTCGATGTCACCTCGCGCCGCCTGCGCCTGCCGCGCGGCCAGGCGTCCGGTGTCGAGCTTGCCGCCGTCCTTCATGAACAGCTTGTAGCGCGCGTCGAGCTTCTGGTCGGCGAAGTGCGCCACGCCGTCGGCATCGATAAAGCCCCACAGCTCGGCATGCGCCGACGGCACGCAGGCGAGCCCGGCCAGCGCCAGCAGGGCCGCGGTTGCCTTGCGCCAGGGATTGCCGTGGGTTCTCGTCTTCATCGTGCGTTCCAGAGTAGGCGGACCGGAGCCGGCATTATGCGCCAATCGGGCCGGGCTGGCACCGGAGCGGCCGCGCCCGCGGCGCGGCGCACCGGCTCAGATATCGGCCTCGACCTCGTTGCCCTTCTCTTCCAGCCAGCTGCGGCGCTGGGCGGCCTCGCCCTTGCCCATCAGCATGTTCATCATCTCTACGGTCTGCGGCAGGTCGTATTCGCCCAGCATCACGGGCAGCAGGCGCCGCGTGTCGGGGTTCATGGTGGTTTCCCACAGCTGCTCGGCGCTCATCTCGCCCAGGCCCTTGAAGCGCGAGATCTGCCACGAGTTTTCCTTGACGCCGTCCTTGAGCAGCTTGTCCTGGATGGCCTCGAGCTCGCCTTCGTCCAGCGCGTACAGCTTCTGCGCCGGCTTCTTGCCGCGCGCCGGGGCATCGACGCGGAACAGCGGCGGACGCGCCACATAGACGTTGCCGGTCTCGATCAGCTTGGGGAAATGCCGGAAGAACAGCGTCAGCAGCAGCACCTGGATATGCGCGCCGTCGACGTCGGCATCGGACAGGATGCAGATCTTGCCGTAGCGCAGGTTGGACAGGTCGGGCTCGTCGTTGGCGCCGTGCGGGTCCACGCCGATCGCCACCGCGATGTCGTGCACCTCGTTGTTGGCAAAAAGGCGGTCGCGCTCGGTCTCCCAGGTGTTCAGCACCTTGCCGCGCAGCGGCAGGATCGCCTGGAATTCCTTGTCGCGGCCCATCTTGGCCGAGCCGCCGGCAGAGTCGCCCTCGACCAGGAACAGCTCGTTGCGGGTCACGTCGGTGGACTCGCAGTCGGTCAGCTTGCCGGGCAGCACGGCCACGCCGGAGCCCTTCTTCTTCTCGACCTTCTGCGCCGCGCGCGTGCGCGCCTGGGCCTGGCGGATCACCAGCTCGGCCAGCTTCTTGCCGTACTCGACATGGTGGTTCAGCCACAGCTCCAGCGCCGGGCGGCTGAAGGTGGACACCAGCCGCACCGCGTCGCGGCTGTTCAGGCGCTCCTTGATCTGGCCCTGGAACTGCGGGTCCAGCACCTTGGCCGACAGCACGAACGAGGCGCGCGCGAACACGTCCTCGCTCATCAGCTTGACGCCCTTGGGCTGCAGCGCATGCATCTCGATAAAGCTCTTGACCGCCTGGAACAGCCCTTCGCGCAGGCCGGACTCGTGCGTGCCGCCGGCCGGCGTGGGAATCAGGTTGACGTAGGACTCGCGCACGGGCGCGCCGTCCTCGGTCCAGGCCACCACCCACGACGCGCCCTCGCCGTCGGCAAAGCCTTCCTCGCCGGGATTGGCGTCGGGGTCGGCAAAGTGCTCGCCCTCGAACATCGGGATCACCAGTTCCGAGCCGCTGCCCTGCGCCAGCGCTTCGACCAGGTAGCCCTTCAGGCCCTGGTCGTACTGCCAGGTCTGGCGCTCGCCGGTCTTTTCGGTCACCAGCGTGACCTTGACGCCCGGCAGCAGCACGGCCTTGCTGCGCAGCAGGCGCTGCAGTTCGGCCAGCGGGATCGCGGCCGAATCGAAATACTTCGCGTCCGGCCACACCTGCACGCGCGTGCCGTTCTTTTTCTCGCCGCGCTCGAGCTTGCGCGAGGCCAGCGGCACGGTCACGTCGCCGCCCGAGAAGGTCAGCGTCGAGCACATGCCGTCGCGCCACACGGTCACGTCCAGCTGCGTCGACAGGGCATTGGTCACCGACACGCCGACGCCATGCAGGCCGCCGGAGAAGGCATAGGCGCCGCCCTTGCCCTTGTCGAACTTGCCGCCGGCGTGCAGCCGGGTAAAGACGATCTCGACCACGGGCACGCCCTCTTCCGGGTGGATGCCCACCGGGATGCCGCGGCCGTCGTCTTCCACGCTGAGGCTGCCGTCGCGATGCAGGGTCACCAGGATCTCGGAGCCGTGGCCGCCGAGGGCCTCGTCCGAGGCATTGTCGATCACCTCCTGCACGATATGCAGGGGGTTGTCGGTCCGGGTGTACATGCCGGGGCGCTGCTTGACCGGCTCCAGGCCCTTCAGGACCCGGATGGAAGATTCGCTGTACTGACTGGTTTTGCTCGCCATGGAGTCGCTACGAAAGTGATGGTCCGGCTGCCGCGAGGCGCACAACTGTGCACGCGCCGGGGCACCGGGCACTGCATTGTAATGGAAGCGCGCGACGCCAATCCCGCAGAAAAAGCGCACCTGCCTCGCGGCCCGGGCCGGTCCGGCTTGCCGGGCCGCCGGCACTTTTTGCCGGGGCGCCGCGGCTGCGGGCAGCGCCGTACGCGTTTTCCCGAGGCAGAGTAAACTCCCCACCACCCGGCCCCGGCAAGCCTGATTGCCGTTCCGGCGCGGTAAAACAACAAGCACAGACAATCCTGTCGGCGCCGCTTCACCCGGCGCGGCCGCCGCACACCGAGCCAAGACATGCAGAACCGACAACTCTCCCTGACCACCGTGCTTGTGTGCGGTGGCCTGCTGGTCACGCTTTCGATGGGCATCCGGCATGGCTTCGGCCTGTTCAACCTGCCGATCACCCAGGCCCACGGCTGGAACCGCGAGACCTTTGCCTTTGCGCTCGCGCTGCAGAACCTGATGTGGGGCGCCAGCCAGCCCTTCGCCGGGGCCCTGGCCGACAAGTTCGGCGCGCTGCGCATCATGCTGGTGGGGGTGGCGCTGTACGTCGCCGGTCTGGTGGTGATGGCGCTGGCGACCAGCGGCACCGCCTTCGCCACCGGCGCCGGGGTGATGATCGGCATCGCCCAGTCCGGCACCACCTACAGCATCGTCTATGGCGTGATCGGCCGCGTCGCCAGCCCGGAGAAGCGGGTCTGGGCCATGGGCATCGCCGCCGCGGCAGGCTCGTTCGGCCAGTTCCTGATGATCCCGGTGGAACAGGGGCTGATCTCCGGCCTGGGCTGGCAGAACGCGCTGTACGTGATGGCGCTGATGGCGTGCGTGATGCTGCCGCTGGCACTGACCCTGCGCGAGCCGCGCGAGGCCGCGCACACTGGCGGCCACCACCAGACCATCGGCCAGGCCATCCACGAAGCCTTCGGCAACCGCAACTTCCAGCTGCTGACGCTGGGCTACTTCGTGTGCGGCTTCCAGGTGGTCTTTATCGGCGTGCACCTGGCACCGTACCTGAAGGACCAGGGGCTGACCGATCCCAAGGTGGCCGTGGTGGCGCTGGCGCTGATCGGCCTGTTCAATGTCTTCGGCACCTATACCGCCGGCGCGATGGGCCAGCGCCTGCCCAAGCGCTACCTGCTGGCGGCGATCTACCTGGCGCGCTCGGTGGTGATCGCCGCCTACCTGCTGCTGCCGCTGACGGTCGCCAGCACCTGGGTGTTCGCGGCGGTGATGGGTTTCCTGTGGCTGTCGACGGTGCCGCTGACCAACGGCATCATCGCGCAGGTGTTCGGGGTGAAATACCTGTCGATGCTGTCGGGGGTGGTGTTCTTCTCGCACCAGATCGGCAGTTTCCTCGGCGCGTGGCTGGGCGGCTATCTGTATGACCGCACCGGGGGCTACAACACGGTGTGGCTGATCGCGATCGCGCTCGGGGTGCTGGCGGCGCTGGTCAACCTGCCGATCCGCGAGCAGGCGGTGGTGCGGGCGCAGCCGGCGGCGGCGTGATGAGCACGGCCCAGGCGCGCATGGCGAAGGCAGCCGGGCTGGCGGTGCTGGCCGGGGTGCTGGCGCTTGGGTTCGTGGGTTACCTGCGGCCGGCCTTCATGGTCGACCTGACCAATATGGTGCTGGCGTGGTGCGGGTAAGGTCCGGCGCCTGCCGGACCCTCACGCCTCAGGCGCCTTCGCCCTTAGTCTTCGCCTCCAGCACTTCCCAGCGCTCCAGCGCTTCCAGCAGTTCCATTTCGATCTCGTCATGCCGCGTGCCCAGCTGCGCGGCCTTGGCCGCATCGCTGACATAGAGCGAGCCGTCCGCGAGCTGCGCCGAGATCGTCTTCTGCTCGGTCTCGAGCGCAGCGATGCGCTCGGGCAGTCCATCCAGCTCGCGCTGCTCCTTGTACGACAGCTTGACGGTCCGGTTGGCCCCGCGCGCCTCGCGCGACTCCTTGCCCCTGGCCGGCTCCGCCAGCTTCTGCTCCGCCGGCTTGCGCGCCGCCTGCAGCGCCGCGCTGCGTGCTGATTGCTCGACCCAGTCGGAATAACCGCCCACCGATTCGCGCCAGACCCCATCGCCTTCGGCGGCCAGCGTCGAGGTCACCACGTTGTCGAGGAAGGCGCGGTCGTGCGATACCAGGAACACGGTGCCGCCGTAGTCCTGCAGCAGCTCCTCCAGCAGTTCCAGCGTGTCGATGTCGAGATCGTTGGTGGGCTCGTCCAGCACCAGCACATTGGCCGGCCGCGCGAACAGGCGCGCCAGCAGCAGCCGGTTGCGCTCGCCGCCCGACAGCGACCTGACCGGCGAGCGCGCGCGCTCGGGTGCGAAGAGGAAGTCGCCCAGGTAGCTCATCACGTGCTTGCGCTGGCCGTTGACCTCGACCCAGTCGCTGCCGGGACTGATGGTGTCGGCCAGCGACTTTTCCAGGTCCAGGGCGGTGCGCATCTGGTCGAAATACGCCACCTGCAGGTTGCTGCCGTTGCGCACGGTGCCGCTGTCCGGCGCCAGTTCGCCCAGGATCAGCCGCAGCAGCGTGGTCTTGCCGGCGCCGTTGGGGCCGATCAGGCCGACCTTGTCGCCGCGCATGATGGTGGCGGTGAAGTCGCGCACCACCACCTTGTCGCCATACGCCTTGCTCACGTCGGTCAGCTCGGCCACGATCTTGCCGGAGCGGTCGGCCTGCGACACCTCCAGCCTGACATTGCCCTGCACCTCGCGGCGCGCGGCGCGCTCGTTGCGCATCGCCACCAGGCGCTGGATGCGCGACACGCTGCGGGTACGCCGCGCTTCCACGCCCTTGCGGATCCACACCTCTTCCTGCGCCAGCAGCTTGTCGAACTTGGCCTGCTCGACCTGCTCGGCGGCCAGCATCTCGGCCTTGCGCGCCTGGTAGGCGGCGAAGTTGCCGGGAAAGGACACCAGCCGCCCGCGGTCCAGCTCGACGATGCGCGTGGCGACGCGATCGAGGAAGGCGCGGTCGTGGGTAATCAGCAGCACGCTGCCCCGGAACTGCAGCAGCAGGTCTTCCAGCCAGCGGATCGCCTCCACGTCGAGGTGGTTGGTGGGTTCGTCCAGCAGCAGGATGTCGGGCTCCGCCACCAGCGCCTGCGCCAGCGCCACGCGCTTCTGCAGGCCGCCCGAGAGCGCGTCGACGCGCGTGTGCGAATCCAGCCCCAGCCGGGCCAGCGTGGTTTCCACGCGGGTGCGCAGCTGCCAGGCGCCGGCAGCGTCGAGCTCGGACTGCAGCTGGTGCAGTTCGGCCAGCGCCGCTTCGTCGTCGTGGTGCTCGGCAACGCGATCGGCGGCGGCCTCGTAGCGCACCAGCAGGTCGTGCGCGTCGCCCATGCCTTGCGACACCGCATCGAACACGGTGATGCCGGGCGCGAACTGCGGCTCCTGCGGCACGTAGGCGCTGGTCACGCCGCTCTGGCGGGCGATCAGCCCGTCATCCGGCGCCGCCAGCCCGGCCACGATCTTCAGCAGCGAGGACTTGCCCGAGCCGTTGCGCCCGATCAGCCCCACGCGCTCGCCGGCCTCCAGCGAAAAGTCGGTGTGATCGAGCAGGGCCACGTGCCCGAAGGCAAGCTGGGCGTCGGTAATGGAAAACAGGGCCATGGGAAGGAAGGCGAGACAGCGAGGAAAGAAGGGACGGGCCGGCGGCACGGGCGCGCCCGGCGGCAGCCCGCATTGTAGACGACCGGCAGCGGCAGCTGGCCGGGCAAGGGACGGGCAAGAGACCGGGCAAAGGGCCGGGCAAAAAAGAAGGGCCCGCGCACTGCGGGCCCAAGAGTCTCTCCTCGGTGCCCTGCTCGCAAGGCACGAATCCAGCATAACAACCGCCCACGCCCCGCTCCAGTCGGACAAGTCCGTAAGGGAAAGCCCCGTCAACGGCGGTCGCCGCACCGGGCCCGGCCAAATTGGTACGACCAAGGCACTCATGCGAAGATGGCGGCCGTACCCAAGTGCCTGCTGCCCGTCCCCATGACCACCGCCTCCCTCAAATTTTCCGACCTGTCCGTGTCGGCGCTCGTCGCCGGGCTGGTCGCCACGCTCACCGGCTATACCAGTTCGCTGGTGCTGATGATCCAGGCGGGACACGCGGCCCACCTGACCGACGCGCAGATCTCGTCGTGGATCTGGGCGCTGTCGATCGGCATGGGGATCACCACCATCGGCCTGTCGCTGGCGTTGCGCGTGCCCATCGTGGTGGCGTGGTCCACGCCCGGCGCGGCGCTGCTGATCGCCAGCCTGCCCGGCGTGCCCTATGCCGAGGCGATCGGCGCCTTCCTGCTGGCCGCCTTGCTGATGACCGCGGCCGGCATGACCGGCTGGTTCGACAAGCTGATGCGCGCCCTGCCCGCCAGCATTGCCTCGGCGCTGCTGGCCGGCATCCTGTTCCGCATCAGCGTGGACGTGTTCGTGCAGGCGCAGCACCAGACCGTGCTGCTGCTGGCGATGTTCGCGGCCTTCCTGCTGGGGCGGCGGCTGTGGCCGGCCTACGCGGTGCCGGGGGTGCTGCTGGCCGGCGTGGTGGTGGCAGGCGGGCTCGGGCAGCTCGATTTCTCCGGCGTGCGGCTGGAACTGGCCGTGCCGGTGTGGACCACGCCGGCGTTCTCGATGCCGGCCTTCATCAGCCTGGCGATCCCTCTGTTCATCGTCGCGCTGGCGTCGCAGAACATCCCCGGGCTGGCCGTGCTGCAGGCCGATGGCTACCACGTGCCGGCCTCGCGCCTGATCACCGTCACCGGGCTGGCCTCGGCCGCGCTGGCGCCGTTCGGCTCGCACGGCATCAACCTGGCGGCCATCACCGCCGCGATCTGCACCGGCCCGCAGGCCGACCCAGACCGCCACCGCCGCTATACCGCGGCCGTGGTCTGCGGCGTCGGCTACCTGGTCGCGGGCACGCTGGCCGCCAGCATCGCCGCGCTGTTCGCCGCCTTCCCACAGGCGCTGGTGGTGGGCGTGACCGCGTTCGCGCTGCTGGGCTCGATCGCCAACGGCCTGACCGTCGCCATGCAGATCCCGGCCGAGCGCGAAGCCGCCCTCTTGACCTTCATGATCACGGCTTCGGGCATGACCCTGGCCGGCATCGGCTCGGCATTCTGGGGTGTGGTGGGCGGCATGCTCGCCTACCACGTGCTGCGCCGCCGGGCAGCCTGACGGCAGATCCGGCGCGGGGCTACAGCAGCAGGAAAGCCAGGTCGGACAGGCCGATCTCTTCGGGCTGCACGCCCTTGCGGCGCTGGAACAGGATGTGCTGCATCACGCGGTCGCGGTCGCCGGCGAAGGTCTCCGGATCCAGCCGCAGCGCCACGCGCGCGTAGTGCTCGGCCAGCAGCCGGTAGACCCGGTGCCGCACCCGCAGCATCTCGTTGTCGGCATGCAGCCGGCTCATCGCGCTGGTGTGTTCTTCCTCGAGCTGGCGCATGCCCACCACCACGCGGGCATGCATGCCGCGGTAGCGATCGATCTCCGCATGGGCCTTGCGCAGCTCTTCACGCAGCGCCCGCACGTCCTGCATCAGCTTCAGGTTTTGCTGCACGCCGCGCTGGATGCGCGCGGCCTCTTCCAGCGCCTGGTCCGCCGCCGCAATGGTGTCCTGCCATGGGTTGGCGTCCGGCGCGATGGCCGTGTCCCCGGACCCCGATGTTGCCGACGATGCCGGCACGGCGGCGCCGTCGATGCCAGTGTGCTGCATACCGCTCCCCTATCCCCGAGCCCGCCGCCGGCATCGTCATCTCGTGCCGGCTTGGTCAGGCGTTGCCGCGGGCCAGCGTGGACCCGCTTGTTATGGTTCTGCGCGTCACATTCAACCTGCGCTTGCCGGCGCGCACAACCACCGCAAGGGAGGGACGCGGCTTTGGCGCAACATGCGCGGGACGCTAAGATGCCGGCTCAGGCCCATTGCCGGCCAGCCTCTTCTGCATGCCATGAACGGATACGTGCTTCTCGCCCTCGCCATCGTCGCCGAGGTCATCGCCACCAGCAGCCTGAAAGCCTCGCAGGGCTTTACCCGGCTGCTGCCCAGCGTGCTGGTGGTCACCGGCTACGTCGCCGCCTTCTATCTGCTGATGCTGGTGATGCGCACCGTCCCGGTCGGCATCGCGTATGCGATCTGGAGCGGCGCGGGCATCGTGCTGGTGTCGGTGATCGCGGTGGTGTTGTACCGGCAGGTGCCGGACCTGGCGGCCTGTGTCGGGATCGGGCTGATCATTGCCGGGGTGGCGGTGATCCAGCTGTTTTCGAAGACCAGCGCGCATTGACAGGGCGGGAAAATCCAACGCCGGTCAATTCCGGGACGCCGGGTTTCCCGCATTGCCGCGCCCTTGCCGATCGCCGCCTGGCCAACTCGAGGTCGGCTAGTTTTGGAACCGGGCCACGCGGGTACGCCCGGCACTGCGCCGGGCCATGGCATGTACGACCAGCGCGCGATGCATGACGAGCTGCTTGAGGCTCGCGCGCATGTTTGCCAGCATCGATTCCGCCGTGTCGGCGTTGATGCGCTCGCGCTTCAGCTGCGCGACGCGCAGCTGCTGGGCATCGATCCGGTTGGACAGGCGCTCGATCGCCTGGTCGGTTTCGTCCAGATCCTGGAGATCCTCCTCGATGCTGCGCAGGGGCTCGACTCCCGGTTGCATGGCCATCTCCCATCTGAGCGATATGGTTTGGTGATAGGCCAGATGCAAAGTCCTGTGTATCAGGCTCCGTCCTACAAATCGGGAATTCACCGGGCAACGCGAATCATTCGCGCTGACAAGGGCATTATGGGTGGATCCCGCCCTTGTCCTTGCCAAAGGAGATGCGCCGGCCGACGCGGCCATCGCGCGTGTGGACGATCAGGTCGACGCGATCCTCCTCGGCCTTCGCCGTGCCGGCCGCGATGGCCGCCTCCCGGCTGGGGAAAAGCAGGCGGCCCTCGCTGCCGCACGCGCGTTCCACCACCCACTGAAGTCCCTCGATCCGCAATACGTGAACGTCCGACATGGCTGCTCCAAAACTGACGGAGAGAGTATCTGCAGTCGGCCCCCGGCTCGGTATCGGATTTTGTCCGACGCGGCGGATTTGCAACGGCGGAGGATGAGATACGGCAGACGATAATGCCGCTGAAAATCCTGGAGTGACGCGGGAGGAAGGATTTTGGCAGACGGTCGCCAAAAGAATCGGTGGTCCCGCCGACAGGAATCGAACCTGTATCTAGCGCTTAGGAGGCGCTCGTTCTATCCATTGAACTACGGCGAGGGACAGGACTGCCAGGACCGGCAAGCCGCGGGCGCGGTGATCCTGGAGACGGGCGGGAGTATATCAAAATCCGCACGCCCGCGGCCCGGCGCCGCCGCGGTGGTGGGTGTTGGCCGACACCGGCGCGCCGGGGTGTCGGCGCGCATCCAACGGCCCGGCGCCGGCGGCAAGGGGCGGCGGGTGCCCGCCCTGCCGGGAACCCGCGTCAGGCCCCGGATGCTGGCCTGAGCCGGCACGCTGGCGGTCGGTGGCACGCCGCTTGCTCAACCGTCGGTACCGCCCCGGCGCGTCGGCGCCTTCCACCGGAGACCGCATATGGCCACCCTCTCGATCAATGACCTTGCCGGCTGCCGCGACCTGGCTCCCGCCGCCATGGCGCGCGTACGCGGCGCGGGTGGGCAATGGGTATTCGGCTGGATCCGACCGTTCGTGCCGTCGTCGCCGGCGCCGCTCGGCACAGTGATCAACTTTTACGAGATCAACTACAGCTTCTATGCTGATCAGATAAACAACCAGTTCCAGAACATCGATATCCGCAACAACGCGCCGAACGCCAATATCAATGTGCAGGCCGATCAGGGTGCCAGGAACGACGGCCGACTGGTCTGATCCGGCCGTGGCCCGGGCGCCCTCCGGCGCTGGCGTGAGCGTTGCGGATCGCAGCGGAGACCAGCTTGGGTTTCGACTCGCATTTCCGGTGGACCTCGGCGGCGTGCACCGACGTCGGGCGCGTGCGCGAGCGCAATGAGGACGCCTGCCTGGACCTGCCCGGACAGGAATTGTGGGCCGTGGCCGACGGCATGGGCGGCCATGCCGTGGGGGACTTCGCCAGCCAGGCGGTGGTGCGGGCGCTGACAGCGCTGCCGCCGCAGGCGCGGCTGGAAGACCGCATCGACGCCACGCGCGCGGCCTTGCAGGGCGTGAACCTGGCGCTGGTCGACGAAGCCGCGCGCCTGGGCGTGCGCTGCATCGGCAGCACGGTGGTAGTGCTGCTGGCCGGCGACAGCCGCTGTGCCTGCCTGTGGGCCGGCGACAGCCGCCTGTACCGGCTGCGCGGCGGCCAGCTGGCGCGGCTCACGCGCGACCACAACCAGGTCGAGCGCCTGCTCGCGCGCGGCCTGATCACGCCGGAGCAGGCGCGCCACCATCCCGCGCAGAACACCATCACGCGCGCCGTCGGCGCGGCGCCGACGCTGGCGCCGGAGCAGCTGCTGACCGACGTCGCCGACGGCGATGTCTACCTGTTGTGCAGCGACGGCCTGAGCAACGAAGTCGACGATGATGCGATCGCCGCGGTGCTGGCGCAGCAGGACGTGGCGCAGGCCGCGTTGACGCTGGTGCAGAAGGCCCTCGATGCCGGCGGGCGCGACAACATCTCGGTGGTGGTGCTGCGCGCGGCCGACCCTTGCGGCCCAGACCGCACCCTGGTCAACCCCGAGCTCGACGCCTGACGCCTGACACCGGCGCGCCCTAGCCCTTGCCGGCTTCGGCCTGCCGGCTGGCGCGGAAGTCCTTCGAGTGGATGCCGTGCTTCTTCAGCAGCATCTGCAGGTGCGAGCGGTTCATGTCGAAGCGCCGCGCCAGTTCGGCGACGGTGCCGCCCACCTCCTGCAATCCGCGCTCGAGAAAGGCGCGCTCGGCCTCGTCGCTGGCCGCGCGCTTGGCTTCGCTGAGCGAGGTCGCCATGGCGATGTCGGCGCCGGCTGCGCCGCTGCCGACCACCGCCAGCGCCGCGGGTTTCGGGCGGATGTCCTGCGGCAGGTGCGGCAGGTCGGCGGTATCGCCGGCCAGGCAGCTCAGCCGGTACAGCAGGTTGCGCAGCTCGCGGATATTGCCGGGGTAGTCGTAGTGCAGCAGGAAGTCGCGCAGCCGCGGCGTCAGCCGCACCGGCGCGCGCCGCAGCATGCCGGCGGCCTCGTCGCTGAAGTAAGACACCAGCAGTGGGATCTCGTCGCGCCGCTCGCGCAGCGCCGGCAGGCTGACGTGGATCACGCTCAGGCGGTAGAACAGGTCCTCGCGGAAGGTGCCGGCCTGGCTCATGCGGCGCAGGTCCTTGTTGGTCGCCGCGACGATGCGCGCATCGACCGAGATGATCTCGTCCGAGCCGACCCGCTGGATCTCGTGCGCCTCGAGCACGCGCAGCAGCTTGACCTGCCCGGTCAGCGGCAGTTCGCCGATCTCGTCCAGGAAGATGGTGCCGGTATGCGCGCTCTCGAACTTGCCGCGCCGGTCGTTGCTGGCGCCGGTGAAGGCGCCCTTCTTGTGGCCGAACAGCTCGGATTCGAGCAGGCTGTCGGGAATGGCGCCGCAGTTGACCGAGATAAACGGCTTGTCGGTGCGCGCGCCGTTGGCGTGGATCACCTTGGCCATCAGCTCCTTGCCGGTGCCGCTTTCGCCGTCGATCAGCACCGGCAGGTCGGTCGGCGCCGCCTTCTCCGCGATCTCCAGCGCCTCGAGCAGCCGGGGGTTGTCGCCGAAGGTCCCTTCGAAGATAAAGCTGCGCTCCATCAGCGCCTGGCGACGCTCGCGCGGCAGGCGTTCGACTTCCGGCTGCGGCGGGACGGATTCGGTCGCGGTATCGGATGACGATGCCGCCTGCACGAAGCGCTCCTTGTGCGACAGCCCCATCACCTCGTCGCGCAGCGTGGTGGCCTGCTTGAGCAGCTTCTCGATCTCGGGCCGGTCCAGCTTCGACGCCCAGCGCAGCGTCGAGCGCAGGATCTCAATCTTCTCGATCAGCCCGGCGAACGACACCGGCGAAGTCACCGAGGCGGGGGTGGCACCCTGGTTGTATAGCTTCATGCGGCACTCAGTTGCTTCTGCACCAGTTGGAAATACATGCCCTTGCGCTCCAACAGCTCCTCGTGCCGGCCCTGCTCGACGATGGCGCCTTCGTACAGCACCAGAATCTTGTCGGCCTGCATGATGGTGCTGAGCCGGTGCGCGATGATCACCGCGGTGCGCCCGCGCAGGATCTCCTGCATATTGGCCAGGATGTTGCTCTCGGACTGCGTGTCCAGCGCCGAGGTGGCCTCGTCGAACACCAGCAGGCGCGGGTCGTGGTACAGCGCGCGCGCGATGCACAGCCGCTGGATCTGCCCGCCGGAAAGCCCGATGCCGCGCTCGCCGACGACCTGCTCGTAGCCCAGCGGCAGCTTGCTGATAAAGGCATGGGCGTCGGCCATGCGCGCCACCTCCTCGATGCGGCGCCGGTCCGGGCTGTCGTCGCCGCAGGCGATGTTCTCGGCGATGGTGCCGGAGAACAGCAGGTTGGACTGCATCACGTAGCCGACCTGGGCGCGGTAGAACGCCGCGTCGATCACGTTAAGGTCGTAGCCGTCAACCGTCATCGAACCCTCGGTGGGCTTGTAGAAGCCCACCAGCAGCTTGGCCAGCGTGGTCTTGCCCGAGCCGCTGCGGCCGACGATGGCGACCATCTCGCCGGGCCGGATGGCGAAGCTGATGTTCTCCAGCACATAGGGCGTGTCTTCGCCGCCGTAGCGGAAGTACAGGTCCTTCATCACGATCTCGCCCTGCAGGTCGGGCAGCATCACGCGCGACAGCACGTCCTGCGGCTTCTGCTCGGGCTCGAGGTCGAGCACGTCGCCAAGCCGCTCCATCGCCACGCCGGCGTCGTTGAGCTGGCCCCACAGCGCCACCAGTCCCATCAGCGGCGCCAGCACGCTGCCCATGAAGGCATTGAAGGCCATCAGCTGGCCGATAGTCAGCTCGCGCTCCAGCACCAGCGTCGCGCCCACCCACAGCACCGCGATGGTGGTGGCGGCATTGAGCAGCTGGCTGGCCAGCCCCACCAGGATATGGAACTGCTGCGCCTTGTACTGCGATTCCAGCGCCTTGGTGTACTTGCGCTCCCAGCGCAGCCGCACCGGGCGCTCGATGCCCATGCCCTTGACGGTCTCGGCGCCGCCCAGCGTCTCCATCAGGTAGGCCTTGGCATCGGTCGAGGTCGCGAACACGTCGCGCGCATAGGCCTTGACGCGCGGCGTCACCACCACCGTCAGCGTGGCGATCGGGATCACGAAGGCGATCAGCAGCAGCGTCAGCTTGACGTTGTAGAGAAACATGATGGTGAAGTAGATAAACACCATCAGCAGGTTCAGCGCCGTGGTCACCGTCGATTCGGTCAGGAAGGCGCGGATGGTCTGGTTCTCCTGGAAGCGCGCGAAGATGTCGCCGGTCTTGCGCTTGGCGAAGAACGACAACGGCAGCGACAGCGTGTGCCTGAAGAAGTGCGACATCATGGCGAAATCCATGTTGCGCACCATGAAGTTGGCCAGGTAGGCGCGGATCGTCGACATCAGCTGCGAGAACACGCTCGAGATGATCAGCCCCGCGATCAGCAGGTGCAGCAGCCCGACGTTCTGGTGCACCACCACGCCATCGAGGATGTTCTGGATGATCAGCGGCGGCACCACGCCCAGCATCTGGATCACGAAGGTCGCCAGGAACAGGTGCGCCAGGATCTTCTTGTACGGCGCCAGGTAGCCGATGAAGCGCAGCCATGGCGAGCGCTGCACCGACAGCTGCGTCATGCTCTCGCCCGGCGTGAACAGCAGGCAGGTGCCGCTCCAGCCGCGCTCGAATTCCTCCGCGCTCATCTTGCGGAAGCCGATGGCGGGATCCGCCACCCACACCCAGCGCGACGAGATCCCGTACACCACCACGTAGTGGTAGCCCTCCCAATGGACGATGAACGGCAGCTCGAAGCCCATCAGCGAATCGCGCGTGCATTGCACCCCGCGCGTGGTGAAGCCCAGCGACTCGCCGGCGCGCGCCAGGCTGTCGAGCGTGGCGCCCTGCGTGGTGACGTTGGCCAGTTCGCGCAGCTTGCCCAGCGTCATCGGGATGCCGTAGTGCCGGCAGATCATCGCCAGGCAGGCCGCGCCGCAATCCATTTCCTCGGCCTGCTCCACCAGCGCGAAGCGGCGGATCAGCTTCTCGCCCAGTTCGGGCCGGGAGGCCAGGTCGAGCAGTACCGGACGCTTGCGCCGCTCGGCCAGCTTCTTTTGCCGGTGCAGCTCGCGGTCCAGCACCCGGATGCGCTCCTCCAGCACCTCGCGCAGGCGCGGATTGCGCTCGAGGATCAGCTGCACGGTTTTCTCGGGGATCACCAGCAGGCGCACGTCGGTCTCGGCAATCGCCGACGCCAGCTGCTCCTGCCGCATCACGCAGGCGCGCTCGCCGAAGATATCGCCCTGGCCCAGCGTCGCCAGCGGGAACTCGCTGCCCTCTTCGCTGCGCACGATGCGCACCGTGCCCTGGCGCACCACGTACAGGCGCCGGTCCTCGCGTCCGTCCTGCTTCAGGATTTCCCGGCCGGCCGCGACGCGCTTCACGCCGACGCTGCGCACCGCGTCTTCCAGTTCCTGCTTGTCGAGCTTGCCGCGCAAGTCGAACAGCCGCGCGACAAAGCCGCCGGCCGAACTGATCGCGACATAGCTGGTGATGAAGGCCAGCGCCGCGGGGTTGCCGGCCACCACAGGTTCGCTGACGCTGCGCGGAATCATCAGCAGCTCGGTCTTGCCCGAGGCGCGCACCGACGACTCGTGCCGGTATTCGCGCAGCAGCGCGAGATCGGCAAAGACCTCGCCGGTCTTGCGCACCCCCATGCTGATTTCCTTGCCGTGCTCCTCGTTGAACACGCGCACCGAGCCGGACTTGACGATAAACAGGCCCGGCGCGGCTTCACCGGCATTGCAGACAGTGTCGCCAAAGCCGAAGCTCAGCACCTGCGCGGCGTCGGCCAGCCGCGCCAGTTCCTCCGGCGTCAGCACCGACAGGATCTCGACCGACGCCAGGAATGCGGCCAGCGCCGACCCCGCCTCCGGCGGCTGCGGCGCGGCGGTGGCGGCGTCGGCCGGACCGGCCTCGCTAGCGGGCTTCGATGACATGTTCCTGCGCCCTGGCCATCAGCCAGTCCTCACGCAGCAGGCGGCGCACTTCGACCGCCACCTCGCTGTCGAGCGTGGCCGGGTGCTTGGCGCGCACCAGGAAGACTTCGAAGAACGAGCGGTCGGCGGCCGGGAACGGTCCCAGCAGGTCGCCCGGCTCGGCGTTGAAGACCTTGGCCTCGATCTCGGTCTTGAGCGAGCCCCGCAGCACCTTGCCGATCTCGCCGCCGCGCTCGCGCGTGTCGGCAATCGAGTGCTCGCGCGCCATCTCGGCAAAGGCGTCGGGATCGTCCTGCAGGTACGAGATCAGTTCCCTGGCCTTCCCTTCGCTGTCGACCACGATATGGCTGACCTCGATGCTGTCGAAGCGCGGCGAGTTCAGCGCAAAATACTCCTGCACCGCCGCATCGCTGCACACCTGCGCCATCATCCGCTCCTGGTACAGGTTGTCGGTGATGAAGGCCTCGAACTCGTCCAGGCTGACGTTGAGCGCATCCAGATAGTGGTTCATGTCGGCGGCGCGGTGCAGGCCCTGCACGCGGCGGAACTGGTCGGCGCGCTCCTGGATTTCCTCGGGCGTGACCACCATGCCCTGCCGCTTGGCGGCGTGCACGGTCAGCTTGTCGCGCACGATCTGCTCGACCAGCCCTTCGAACTGCCCGGTCAGCTTGAGCAGGCGCACGAATTCCTCGACCCCAAGCACCTCGTCGTCGATACGCACGATGCCAGTCATTTTTCCGACTCCTTTGGCGGCCTGGCGCGGCGGCGCGCCGGGTCTGCCCAGATGCTGTTGCTGTGTGCCACCGCGACGCTAGCCGGCCACCTCACGGAACGGGTCGAGCCCGAGGTCGATCAGGCGCCGTTCGCGCACCACGATCTCCGCCGTGGCGGTCATGCCATAGCGCAGCGGATACTTGTTGTCGGCCACGGTGTAATAGTCGCGCGCCAGGCGCACGCGACCCTCGTAGACCGGCTGCTTGTCCGGCCCGCCCGGCTTGGTCGCGGGCGAGATGAATTCGAGCGTGCCGTCGATGATCCCGTAGCGCTGGTACGGGAACGCATTGAACTTGAGCTTGACCGGCAGCCCTTCGCGCAGGAAGGCGCGGTCGCGCTCGGCAATCACGATCTTCACCACCGGGCGCGCATCCCTGGGCGCGATGCCGCCCAGCGGCGTATTGGCCTGCACCTTGTCGCCGCGCTGGGTCGAGGTGACATCGGTGATCACGCCGGACACCGGTGCCAGGATCAGCAGGAAGTTGTCCTTGTCGATGTTCTCGAAGCGGATGCGCGCGGCGGCGTCCGCCACCAGGCGGGCGGTCTGCACCTGCAGGCGCAGCTTGTCCTCGGTATTGGCGATCTCGCGCAGCGCCGCGTCATACTGCACGCGCAACCCCGCGAGGTCCTGGCCGCTGCTTTCCAGCTCGGAGCTGGCCTGGGTCAGCTCGCGGCCCAGGCGCGCCTCCAGCTCGCCCAGCCGCGACTGCGCCACGCGCAGGTTGTTGTCCGCGTCCTGCGCCGCGGCACGCTTGGCATCGACCTGCGATTGCGACACCCCGCCGCCGCCGGGCAGCGCCAGCAGGCGCGCATAGCGGTCCTGCTCCTGGCGCGCGAACTCGCGCGCGCGGCGCGCGTTGTCGAGGTTGCTGCGCGCCTCCTGCAGCTGCGCACGCTGCTGCTCGGCCAGCCGCATGGTGCCTTCGGCGATGCGGGTCTCGTGCTGGCGCGTGGCCACGTCGATCTGCTGCTTGAGCGCCGCCGCGCGGCGTTCCATCAGCGCCTTCTTGTCGGGGAACTGCTTCCACTCGCGCTCGGAGTCTTCCAGCTTGAGCTGCGCCTCCAGCGCGTTGGCGGCGGCCTCGATCGCGCCACGCGCATTCAGGCGCGCCAGCACATCGTCCTTGGAGACCGGCTGCCCTTCCGCCACGTAAAGGTCGGCCAGCTCGCCGTCCACCGGCGCATAGAAGCGCCGCACCTCGGATTCCGGCGCCAGCGTACCCTGCGCGGTGACGATGACATCGGCGTGGCCGACGAAGGACCAGACCAGCCCGCACAGCACCAGCGCGAAGGTGGTGACGATGGTCAGCAGGCCCAGGCGCGACGGCTCGGCGCTGAGCAGGCCGATGCCCTCGGCGCCGTGGTCTTCGAGCGCCTCGGACAATGGCTTGAGGCCGGCGTGGCGGGCATCGTCCTTCATGGCTTCCCCACTGCCCCGGATGGCGGGACCTTGGCCGCAGCCGCGGACGCAGCCGCGACGGACTCGGGCGCCTTGCCGGTGTCTTCACCGCCGATCAGCGCGAGCTTGGCCTTGAGCACGGCGGGGTCGAGCACGGTGCTTAGCTCGCGCAGCGCGTGCCGCTGCTGCTCCGCCTCGGCGCGGATCTCCTGCTCGACCTTGGCCAGCTGCGCCAGGTCGGCGCTTTCGCCGGCACGCAGTTGCGTGAAGATGCGCATGCCCTGGCGCGCGTCGTCCTGCGCCTGCGACAGCAGCCGCGCCTGCGCACGGAACTTCGGCGAGATGCCGGGCTCCAGCCGCTGCTCGCCGCCGATCACGCCGTTGGCGCGATACTGCTTCCACGCCGCGAGCGCGCTCGCCATCAGCTCGCGCGCGCGGCGCAGGGCGCTGTCGCGCACGCCGTTGACATCGGCCTCGACCGCCTTGGCGAAATAGCCGTCCTCCTCCGCCTCGAGCATGGCGTAGAAATCTAGCAGGCGGTCCTCGTAGCCACGGCTGCCGCGCGCGGACTGCAACGCGGCATACTGCGCCGCGACCTTCTGCTTGTGCGCGACGTCGCGCGCGAGGTCATCGGCCCACGGTCCGCCGCGGATCTGCCCGAGCGCGGCCAGCGCTGCGGTGCTGTCGCCGCGCTGCCACGCGCGGGACGCGTTCGCATACGCGCGCGCCATCTCCGGCGGCGGCAGGCGCGCGCCCAGGCTGGCCAGCTGCGCCTGGAACGGGGGCGTGGCGAAACGGCTGTCGGCCAGCCGCGCCACCAGCTGCCCCGGCCGGCGCGCGCGCAATGCCTGCAGCAGGCCGGTGTAGCGATCCAGGTCCGACTGCAGCCGGTCCAGGCCGGCCAGGCGCGGATACTTGTCGCGGTATTCGGCCAGCACCGGCTGCAAGGCCTCCGGGCGGTCGCGGCCCAGTTCGGCAGCGATGGTGGCATTGAGCCGGTCGATCGCCGCCAGATAGACCGAGGCATCGTTCTGCAGCCGGCGCACATCGCTGAGCGCATCGGCATACAGGTCGCGGAACGCCGGCACGTCGGCGGCGATGCGCCCGAGCGCGCGCTGGTGCGCGGCCGTGTCCTGGTTCCAGTACGCCAGCAGCTGGCGCATCGGCGTTTCGTCGGTGTAGAGCCGGATCGGCGCATCGGCACCGCGCGGCGCGGTGAAGCGCTCGAGCCTGCCGACCCAGTCGAGCTCGGCCACCAGTGGCCGTGCTTCCGCGTTGTGCGTGCTGAGCTGGCGCAGGCGCGCCAGCACGGCATCGGCGCCGGCCATGTCGGCGCCCTTCAGCCTGGCGGCAAAGTCCGGCACGTACGCACGCAACAGGGCCTCGGTACCGATGGCCTGGACCTCGACATCGTCGGGATGCCGCGCCAGATAGCTGTCGGCCGCCTGCGCCGCGCCGGCGTGGTCGCCCGCGGCGAAGCGCGACTGCACCGCACGCTCCGGCGCGCCACGCCAGTAGACCGCGGCGCCCGCCACCAGCACGAGCAGCAGCAAGGCTGCGCCCCAGCGCGCCATGCGCCGCGTGCGCGCCGGCTGCTCCAGTCCGAACAGCCTCGCCCCTTCCGCCAGCAGCAGCGCGGCACGGCCGCGCGCACGGTGCCCGCCGCGCGCGCCGTCAGCGGCAGCGGTGGCTGCCGCGGCCTGGGCCTCGGCTTCGGTGTTGACCTCGTCCTCCTGGTGGGCGGCGTAGTCGACGCAGAAGATATCGAGGAAGGAATCGGGCGCGCCGACAAAGGTGGTGCGGTCGCCGTCGTCGCGCGCGGGCGGCGTGGCAATCGTGGCAGCCACGGCGGCAGGCGGTGCGGGCGTGCCGGGCGTGGCAGGCGTTTCTGGCGTGTCCGGAAGCTGCAGCAGCGAACGCGTTGCCGTGGCATCGCCGCCGTCGGACCGCACCTGGGCCTGGTAGACAAAGTGGTTGCCACCGAACGCGATCAGGTCGCCATCGTCGAGCGGCACGCCGTGGTCGGCCAGGCGCTTGCCGTTGACGAAGGTGCCATTGGTGCTGCCAAGGTCCTCGACGAAGGGGATGCCGCCCTTCAGGTAGATATGCGCATGGCGCCGCGACAGGTAGTTGACCTGGTGCGGATAGCTGTCGCGAAAACGCGCGAAGGCATCGTCGCCCTTGCTGATCAGGTACGGGAACTGCTCCACGTGCAGCGGCTGCAGCCCGACGTCATGGCGTTCCGGCACCAGCGTCAGCGCCACGCGCGGCGGCTCGGGCCGCAGCGCGCGCGGCGACAGCCGCACCCGGAACGACAGCATCGGCCCGAACGCGACTTCATCGCCATCGCTCAGCTGCGCCGGCTGGCGCGCCACGGCCGTGCCGTTGACGCGCGTGCCGTTCTTGCTGCCGAGGTCCGCCACATAGACTGCGCCATGCTCGGCAAAAATGCGCGCATGGCGCCGCGACAGCGTTGCGGCCAGCGCTTCCGGGTAAGTCGCGAACGGCAACTCGCTGCGGCCGACCGCGAACAGCGCTTCGTCGATGCGGATCTCGCCCAGCTCGGGGCGCGCCACCGGCGTCAGGAAGACATCGAATTCCTGCGCAACGTCCTGCGCAACGTCCTGCGCCTCATGCTGAGCGAGTTCCCGTGCGGATCCCTGGGCCATTTTCACCGGCATTTCCATGATCAGTGCTTCGTCAGGAGCCATGTTTCCAGCGAGCCAACAGCGCGGCTGCCGCGGCGGCGGGCCAGGGGGGATGAAGCGACTAAGAACATAGTAGGCGACGGCCTAGGCTAGTCAATCGGCCACGGCAGGCGTGGTTGGGGTGGCAGCGGCATCGGCTTGCAGCCAGCGGCCGGTGCGCGCGCAGGTGTTGCGCAACGCGTTGCTTGCGCCGGCATCACCTGCGCGCCGGGACGGCATCGCCGGCACCACTTACTGCGGTGGATTCAGGGCGGTGTTGCGCACATCGGCCTCGGGCCAGCCCCCGCCGAGCGCCTTGTAGAGCGTGATGGTGTCGCCCAGGATTTGTTGGTGGACCGCCAACAACTGCAGCTGCGCGGCCAGCAGCGAGCGCTCGGTTTCGAACACTTCGAGCTGCGAGACCACGCCTTCCTTCAGCTGCGCCTCGATCTGCGCGGATACCACGCGCAGCTGTTCCACCTGCTGCTGCAGCTCGATGCGCTGCTTCTTGTGGGCGTCGACGTTGACCAGCGCGGTCTCGACCTCCTCGAACGCGGTCATCACGGTGCGGCCATATTCGTTTTCCGCCACGCCCACCTGCGCCTCGGTGGTCTTCACCCGCGCGCGCACGCCCGGGTCGAGCATCGGCAGGTTGATGCTCGGCATGAAGCCGAAGGTGAAGGACTTGAGCAGGTCGCTCAGGGCGAAGCTGGCGGTGCCGCCGCGCGCGGTCAGGCTGATGCTGGGCAGTTGCGCCAGGCGCGCCTGGCCGACGATGTTGTAGGCGGCCAGCACGCGATACTCCGCCGCCACCACATCCGGGCGCCGCGCCAGTAGCTGCGACGGCAGCCCCGCCGGCACCGGAGGCGGCTGCACGCGGTCCTGCAGCCGCCCTGCCGGCACCTTGAGATTGCCGGCGGGCACGCCCACCAGCGTCGCCAGCGCGTTCTCCGCCACATCGCGCGAACGGCGCAGCTCGAGCAGGTCCTTGTTCAGCCGGTTGATTTCCGCCTGCTGCTGCATCACGCGGATCTTCGGCACCAGCCCGTTCTGGTACATGGCCTGGTAGGTCGACAGGATCTGCCCGTTCCTGGCCACGGTGCGCGACTGCTGCTCGATCTGCTCGTCGAACTGCAGGATCTGGAAGTACGTGGTCGAGACATTGGCCACCAGCGTCAGGTAGCCGGCGCGCCAGTCCGCCTCGGTGGCGCGGAACTCGGCCGTCTGCGCCTGCACGCCCTTCTCGACCTTGCCCCAGATATCGATGTCCCAGTTCAGCTGGGCGCCGGCGCTATAGGTCCAGCTGGATTTCTGCCCGGTGCTTTTCTCGAAGCTCGCGCCCGCGCCGATGTCGATCACCGGCAGCCCGCCGGCGCGGGCCTCGCCGATCTGCGCGTTGGCCACGCGGATGCGCGCCGCCAGCACCTTGATATCGTAGTTGCCGCCAAGCGCGCGTTCGATCAGCTGGTTCAGGTACGGGTCCTTGAAGCCCAGCCACCAGTTGGGCTGCACCGCTTCGGCCGGCGATACCGTGATCGAGTCCTGGCGCGACCATTCGGCCTTGGCAGGCGTTTCGGGGCGCTGGTACACCGGCGGGCGGAAATCGGCGCAACCCGCCAGCAGCGCCAGGCCGGCCGCCAACGTGGCAAGCCAGGCAGCACGGCGCGGCGCGCGGATCACCGCAAGCACGGACGGAGCGATGGGGAATTCGGGCACGATGTGTTCCTGCGTGCGACAGCGGCGTTCGCCAGGGCTGTGCCGGTTCGCCGGTCCAGCGGGGCCGCCGCGTCTGTCTGTATTGTGGTGCGCGCGGGCGCGCGCTCCAACCCCGATCGGCACGGGGTTGGCAAAAGCGCCGCGGGGTCGCCCCCGCGGCGCTGCGCCATCTCAACCATCCTCTCAACGATAGATATTGTTGCTGGCGTTCTGGTTGGTATCCACATGCGAACGGACATGGTCGAGGAAGGCCGAGCCGTTGCCGTTCAGGTTGGTCACGGACTGCATCTGCGCGATCTCCTGCACGGCGGTGATGCTCTTGTCGAACGACAGGTTCAGCGGCTGGAACACGGCCACGAACGGCAGCGCGCGGCCGCCGTGCACGGCGTGCATGCTCTTGCGGTCCAGGGTTTCGACAGTGGTCAGGTCGGCGAGGGTCAGCTTGGTCATGATGGTCTCCGGTAGAGGAAGGGTGTTGCCTGGGGTGTCGGGGTTCGAGCATCGGGTTGGTGTCGCGCTCGGGAGGGACAAACGCAGGGACTGTGCCAGCGCGCCCGCGATGCCGGGGCAAATCGCTGAAGTGCTTGTAAACACGGGGGTTTTTCGTTTCCGGCGCGTCGCCGGGAAGGCCCGCGGCACGATTGCCGCGCGGTGCTGTGGCGGGAGGACGCCAACAGGTTGGAGGATTCGTGTTGGGATCGGGCCAACAACCTGGACCGCTTCCGCGCCAGGTCACCAGCCCGCCTGCCCCAGGCTTACTTCACGTAGATCGTGATCCGCTTCGAATACACCGGCGGATTGGTCGGTATGTGCTTGTCATCGCCCATCAGCAGTTGCAGCGTGTGCTTGCCCGGCGCCAGCTCGATCATGGTCTCGGTCTCGCCCGCGCCGAAATGCAGGTGATTGCGGTCGTTGGGAATTTCCTTGTCCATCGGCGGCAACTCGACGTCGATCAGCAGATGATGGTGCCCGGTATTGGGAAACTTCACGTCCTTGGGCGCCACCCCCATGTTGCGCAGCCCGAACCACACCTTGAACGGCTTGCCGGCGGGCAGGGTCTGCCCGTCATTGGGCCAGCCGATATACAGATAGGCATTGGGCGGCGCAGCCGTGGGGCCGCCCTGCACCCACGCGGACAGCAACAGGCTGACGGCGAAGACAGCCGCGGCAAGTAGTCGGGACATGGCGCTCTCCCTGTTTGATGATCGGCCTGCGCCGGCGTGCGCGGCGCTCGCTGCGTCGCTATTTCACCGTGATGGTGATCTTCTTCGAATAGATCGGCGGCTCGAACGGAACATGCTTCGCGTCGCCCATCAGCAATTGCAGCGTGTGCTTGCCGGGCGGCAGCTCGATGCGCGCATCGGTCTCGCCCGCGCCGAAGTGCAGGTGGTTCTTGTCCGAAGGGATTTCCTTGTCGAGGGGCGGCAGCTCGGTATCGATCAGCAGGTGATGGTGTCCGCAGCGCGGCGATTCGACGCCCTTGGGGCACACGCCCATATTGCGCAGGCCCATGCGCACCCAGAACTTGCCGCCGCCGATGACAGCGCCGTCGTACGGCCAGATGATATAAACCTCGGCATTGGGCGGAGCTGCCGTCGACAACGACAGCGACGGCGCGGCGGCCAGCGTGGCGGCCGCCAGCAGGCGGATCAGGAATCGTCTGGACATACGCGTCGCCTCCCCGAGAGCTATCCCGAAACCCGATCACGTTGTCCCGAAAGCCCCTTGTTGTTGCTTGTTGGTCAGCGCTCGGCGATTCGTCATTCAGGTTAGAACGCAAGCGCGGAAAAGGCGACCCCCGCGTGCCGCGGCGGCCCGGCGATGCCCCGCCGCATCCACACGCGCTGTGCTATCTTGAAGCAAGCCGGTCGGCGTCCTGGCCACACACCGATGTGCCCAGCGCATGCCGGCGGCGACGGCATGCATTGGAATCGCGGCGGCTCCAGCGAGGTGTGAAGATGTGGCGCAACCTACCAGTGGTACGCGTGGCTGCGATGATACCGGTTGCCGCCGTGGCAGCACTGCTCGCCACGGCAATGCCCGCGGCAGGCGAATCGATGCAAGCCCGGACCCTGCTCGCCGGCATCATGCCGAAGAACACCGACGAGCAGTATGAGCTGAGCTTCTGGGAATCGATCAAGAACAGCAACCACGCTGCCGATTACGAGGCCTACCTGAAGCAGTACCCCAACGGCCGCTTCGCGGGACTGGCCAGGGCACGGATCGAGCGCCTGGGGGGCAGCGCGCCCGCACCCAAGGCGCAGGCACCTGCGCCGCAGCCGCGCGCCGGCGCCACTGGCAGCGGACAGGCCTCGCGATCCCCCGCACCTGCAACGGCTTCGGCTCCGCCGGCCAAGGCTGCGCCGCCCGCGGCCGCGCGTCCCTCAACTCCAGCACCAGCACCCGCACCGCGTGCCGCGGGCGACGGCGTCGTCAGCACCACGCTACGCACCGCCGAAATCCGCGATTGCCCGGCCTGCCCGGCGCTGGTCACGGTGCCGGCAGGCAGCTTCACCATGGGCAGCAACGCCAGCGATCCGGCCGAAAAGCCGCCGCATCAGGTCGCCATCGCGCAACCCTTTGCCATCGGCCGCTATGAAGTCACGGTCGAGCAATGGAACGCGTGTGCCGACGCCGGCGGCTGCCAGCGCATTCCCACCGTCGCCGACAGCGCGAAGAACGCGCCGGTACGCGACGTCAGCTGGGACGACGCGCAGCAGTACGTGGCGTGGCTCAGCAAAACCACCGGCAAGAGCTACCGGCTGCCCACCGAAGCGGAATGGGAATACGCGGCGCGCGGCGGCAGTGCCACCACTTACTGGTGGGGCGACCAGATGCGCAAGGGCAATGCCAACTGCAAGGACTGCGGCGATCCGTGGAGCCAGGATGCGCCGGCCCCGGTGGGCTCGTTCGCGGCCAATCCCTACGGTCTGCATGACGTCAACGGCAGCGTGTGGGAATGGGTGGCCGATTGCTGGCACAGCTCGTACAAGGGCGCGCCCGCCGACGGGCGCGCATGGAACGAGAACGCCTGCGGCGCGCGTGTCATCCGCGGCGGCTCGTGGCGCGAAGGCGCCAGCTACATGGTGTCGTCGACCCGCTTCAAATACAGCCCGAGCGTGCGGCAATCGCAGAACGGCTTTCGCGTGGCACGCGACATGAAGTAGCAAGCCGCTGCGGCGCAAAGCGCAAGTCCCTGTGGCTGTGGCCGGCACCGTCAGCGCGCGCGCGTCGAAATCTGTACCAGGTCCGCGCTGATGCGGTCGCGGCCATAGGTGCGCGCCATCTGCGCCAGCGGCTTTTCCAGCGCGCGCAAATAGTCCTGACGCGATTCGACCTCGGCACGGCGCGACGCGAACAGCGGCGCGGGCGTGGTCAGCAGCACCACCAGTTCGTTGCCGAAGGGCGGTGAAACGATCCAGTCGCCGCTGTCGCCAATGGTGGCGTGATGCGCGGGCGGCGCCTGGTGGGCGGGAATGCGCTGGCTCGGCACCATATGCGCGACCTTGCCGTCCGCGGCGAAGTAGTCGACGTAAACGTAGGAATCCTTCCCCGGCGTGCGCAGCTCGAGCACCATCGGCGTGCCCTCGGTCAGTTGCGTGCCCTTGCCGCGCAATTGCAGCGACGACGCCGTGTCGCCCTGCCGGTTGCCCGACCAGTACGGCGCGATCATCGCGGCCACTTCGCATTTGTCGGCGGCGAGCGGCTGGGCGTCGACCACCACCTCGCGCAGCCCCCTGGCCCCCGGCAAGCCGCTGAGCTGTTCGCGCAGGCGCGCGGCCCCCACGCTCTCGGCGAGGTAGCCACGCACGTGCAGGGTCTGGTCCTGGCGCGCGCCGGCAAGCAGCGAGCACGGCACCGCGGCCAGCAGCTTGCCGACCTCGGCCATCGACAATTCCGCCGCAGCGGCTGGCGCGGGCGCCGGCGGCGCCGGCACGGGCGGCGCCGGCACGGGCGCGGCGGACGGCTTCGCCGCCGGCGCGGCAGCGCTGAGCGGCGCGGTCGCGCCGGCATCCGCGGCCGGGGCTTCGGCTGGCCGCTGCGACTGCCAGGCGTAGTAGCCGAGTGCCGCCACGCCAGCCAGCGCGGTCAGCACGCCACCGGCCACCAGCGGTCCGGAGCGGCGCGCCGGGCCGCGGCTCACGGCCGGCGCCACGCTCATGCCCTGCAGGAAGCGCGCGACCGTCGGCGTGCGCGTCTCGCGGTCGAGCGAAAGTGCTTCACGCAGGGTCTTCCATTGCGTGCGGCCCAGCTGCGGCAGCGGCGCCGGCTTGAGCCCCGCTTCGCGCGCCTGGTTGGCCGACAGCCGCTGGTAGGGATGCTTGCCGCTCAGCAGTTCGTAGGTCACGCAGGCCAGTGCATAGATATCGTCGCGGGGGTCGGGCTCGCGATGCTCGAACATCTCGGGGCTGGCATAGGCCGGCGTCATGCCGCCCAGCGAACCGGGATCGAATACGGTGCGGTCGGACTCGTCGGCCGGCGGCAGGAAGCCGCGCGCGATGCCGAAGTCGATCACCTTGACCTCGCCGTTGCCGGTCAGGAAGACGTTGGCGGGCTTGAAGTCGCAGTGCACGAAGCCGCGCTCGTGCGCATACGCCAGCGCATTGCCCATGCCCTGGATGATGGGCATGGCGCGCGCCATCGGCATGCCGGCAAAGCCCGGGGCCTTGAGCACATGGTTGAGCGACGAGCCCGACAGGTACTCCATGGTGAGGAAGACCACCGGCCCGTCGCGGTCGAAGTCATAGACCGTGACGATGTTCCGGTGCGCCAGCGTCTGCGCCTTGCGCGCCTCGCGCTGCAGCGCCATCAGCGACTTGGGATGGCCGCTGAATTGCAGGTTCAGCACCTTGATGGCGATATAGGGCCGGCGGTCCGAGGCTTCCAGCTTGCGCAGGTCGAGCGCCTTGTAGACCGTGCCCATGCCGCCCACGCCCAGGCATTCCTCCAGCACGAAGCGGCCGTTGAGCGTATCGCCCACGCCCTTGGTGGCCGGCGTCTGCGGCAGCGTGCCGGGCTCGGGCGAGGCCGCATACATCGAGCCGGTCTCGGTGCCGGCCAGGCGCGTGGCGTCGGTGGCGCCGTCGCCATCGCGGTTGTATTGGGTGGCGCCGCGGCGCTCGATGCGCCGCATGACTTCGGCATAGACCGCGGGCGGAAACGGAAAGCGCGTGTTTTCCTCGATCACCACCCGGGCCGCCTGGCTCGGCGTGGTGGGGTCTTGCGCCAGCGCCGTTTCGAATGACGCGACGAACTCGTCGTCGGAGAGACCACCGTTCTGGAACTTGCGGATCAGGTCTTTGAGACTGGCCACGGAATGCCCTGACATGGTTGCTGGCAGGGCCTGTCCCACCGTGCGGATATGCCCTCTCCTCGCTGGATACTAGTGCGCACCCAAGGCATGCGCAAACCATGCGAGGACGGCATGCGACCGCGCCCCGGCGCGCTTTGCATGCGCCATCGCCGCCAGCGCGCGCCACTGTCGCGGCGGCACCAACACCGGCGCCGCCAGTGTTGGCCGCGGCCCGTCACAGCGGGCCGCCGGCAGCGCCGCGCGGGCCGTGCCCGCGAGCCGACATCGGCCGCGAATACCCCTTGTTTTCAGGCACTTGCACGCGCGCGGCGCGAGTGTCCATGGCCCTGGCACAGTCCCTGCGTTTGTCCCTCCCGAGCGCGACACCAACCCGATGCTCGAACCCCAAACCCAAGGCAACACCTTCCTCTACTGGAGACCATCATGACCACGCTGACCATCAACGACCTGTCCTCCGCCGCAACCCTCGACAGCAAGCGCATGCACGCCGTGCGCGGCGGCATGTCGTACCTGCCCTTCGCCGCCGTCTACAGCCCGGTAAAGCTGTCGGTCGACAAGAGCATCACCGCCGTGCAGGAGATCGCGCAGATGCAGTCCGTCACCAACCTGAACGGCAACGGCTCGGCCTTCCTGGATCACGTCAAGTCCGACGTGCGCACCAACCAGAACGCCACCAACAACATCTTCGGCTGAGCATCGCGCCCAGCCCACCGAACCCAGACACTCACTACCGATACCGGAGACCATCATGACCACGCTGACCATCCAGGACCTGTCCGCCGCCGCAACCCTCGACCGCAAGCGCATGCACGCCGTGCGCGGCGGCATGTCGTACCTGCCCTTCGCCGCCGTCTACATGCCGATCAAGGCGTCGGTCGACAAGAGCATCAGCGCCGTGCAGAGCATCGCGCAGATGCAGTCCGTCACCAACCTGAACGGCAATGGCTCGGCCTTCCTGGACCACGTCAAGTCCGACGTGCACACCAACCAGAACGCCACCAACAACATCTTCGGCTGAAACCCGATGCGCAGCGCGCGGAGACCCTGCCTGACCGCAGCAAACTCCGCGCCTGCCACCCCCACACCGATTCCAAGGAGCACCATCATGTCAACCATCCTCGTCCGCGACCTTGCCCTGAGCAAGGAACTCGACCGTGCCTCGCTGGGCGCCGTACGCGGCGGCAGCTCGTGGCTCAGCCGCGGTGTCGGCGATGTCGGCCCGCTCGCCAATGTCACTGTCAACGTCAACCAGAACATCGCGCAGCTGCAAAGCATCAACGTCAACACGCTCAACAACAGCTTTGTCGGCCCCGGCGTCGGCCCGGTGCGCGTCAACGTCAACCCGTCGCAATGGGCCGGCAACTTCGCCGCCGTCTGAGCGCAGCGCGCGGCGGCCCGCGGCAGGATCGCGGGACCGCCTCGCCGCCTATACTGAAGCGGTCCCGCGGCCGCAAGGCCGTGGTCCCGCTTGACCGGAGACAGCCATGGCAGTGATCGTCATCAAGGATTTGCCCGACAGCATGGATCTCGACCGGCAGGCCATGACCACCATCCTCGGTGGCGGGCGCAGCGCCGGCGGCCAGGCATGGCATGGCTTGCGGCGCCAGGGCGCCGCGCGCATCGTCGACTACCCCGGCGGTTTGCCCGGCAACCGCCATGTCATGCCGCGCGAGGCGCCGCTCGGCCGGCTGCCGCGCAAGTCCGCGGGCAAGGATGCCGGGGACTGAAGCGAACCGCCGGCCCAAATGAAAAGCCCGCCATCTCTGGCGGGCTTTGGATGCGGACGGGCCCGGACCGCCTGGGTCACGCGGTCAGCAGTTCGGTCATTCTGTATCCATGCAGGCTTCCCATGATTCCGCCCATGACGCGGACGCCCATCCGGACCACCCGGAGAGTCGCAGGAAGACTGGCGCCTGGAGTCAATGACCGCAGTGCTTGCCGCGAACAGCGGCGCAATGCCGCTGAAGGAGGTCAAGCGGGAACGTTTTCGTCCGCCCCGTGCGGGCATCCTGTGTGCTCGCGCCTAAAGTATAGGCGGGGCATTTCCGCTTTCAACCAGCGGGCCGGCCGCTGCTGCACAGGTGACGCAGCGCTGACATATCCGGTTACGTTTTCGCAGTGCAACAAAATTCTGGCACTCTGCTATAATCCGCGCCGTGAGTTTCGCAACTGTGAGATCCGCCAAGCGCCCGGCTTCCTGCCGCGGCGAATCCGCTGCCCTCCCAAGCTCTGTTTCCTCGCTGCCGGACGCCTAGTCATCACAATATGGCCCCAGCCGCCCAGCAGAACGCACCGCTCACCTGACGTCGCCTCGTCTCCGATCCTGTTGAACAGCCTGAACTGAGCTGTTTGCCTGCCAGGGACATGGCCGGACCGCCCCGCGGTACCCAGCCACCACCCTGCCTGCCGCCGTACTGCCAGCTGTGTCTGTCGTAACGGCCTCACCGATTGGCGCCGAAGCCTTTTTAAGACTTTGCACTGCGCCCACCCCATTCTGCGTTCCGGGGTGCCATGCATTTATTTGACCATTCCGACATGACCCAGCACGACATTCGTGCGGAGCAAGCTATTGCCTCCGCGACCGACGCTTCGATCACTTCCGACGCTGCCCAGAGCCCGCTCGACAAGCTCGACGCCCTGCTCAACCCCAGCGCGGCAGTGGCAGCCCCGGCCGTGGACAGCGGTTTCGCCGCGCTTGGCCTCGACGCGGCCATCCTGCGCGCGCTCTCCGACCTGAACTACAACTCGCCCACGCCGGTGCAGGCCCAGGCCATCCCGGCCTTCCTGGCCGGCCGCGACCTGCTGGTCTCGAGCCAGACCGGCTCGGGCAAGACCGCCGCGTTCATGCTGCCGGCGATCCAGCGCATCAGCGAAATGCCGGCGCCGCAGCGCCCGACCGAGCCCGCCAAGCGCATGAAGGGCAAGCGTCCGCGTCCGGCTCCGGCCCAGCCGGCGCTGCTGGTGCTGACGCCGACGCGCGAACTGGCGCTGCAGGTGACCGAGGCCGCCGCCAAGTACGGCCGCAACCTGCGCCGCATCGTCTGCGCCAGCATCCTGGGCGGCATGCCCTACCCCAAGCAGCTGGCCATGCTGGCCAAGATGCCTGACATCCTGGTGGCGACGCCGGGCCGCCTGCTCGACCATATCGACGCCGGCCGCATCGACCTGTCGGCGCTGCAGATGCTGGTGTTCGACGAAGCCGACCGCATGCTCGACATGGGCTTTGCCGACGACATCGACGCCATCGTCAACGCCACCCCGGCCGCGCGCCAGACGCTGATGTTCTCGGCCACGCTGGATGCGCGCATCGCCCAGCTGGCGTCGCGCCAGCTGAAGGACCCGCAGCGCATCGAGATCGCCGCGGCCCGCGCCGACCAGAGCCATATCGAGCAGCGCCTGCACTTCACCGACGACATGTCGCACAAGGAGCGCCTGCTGGACCACCTGCTGCGCGACGCGTCGCTCAAGCAGGCGATCGTCTTCACCGCGACCAAGCGCGATGCCGATTCGCTGGCCGAGCGCCTCTCGGACACCGGCTTCTCGGCCGGCGCGCTGCACGGCGACATGACCCAGGGCGCGCGCAACCGCACCCTGACCGCGCTGCGCCGCGGCAACCTGCGCGTGCTGGTGGCCACCGACGTGGCCGCGCGCGGCATCGACGTGCCCGATATCACCCACGTGGTCAACTTCGACCTGCCCAAGCAGGCCGAGGACTATGTGCACCGCATCGGCCGTACCGGCCGCGCGGGCCGCTCGGGCATCGCCATCAACCTGGTCAACCACAACGACATGTTCCAGTGGAAGCGCATCGAGCGCTTCACCAACAATCGCGTCGACGCTTCGGTGATCGAAGGCCTGGAGCCGCGTCGCTCACCCAAGCCGCGCTCGAACTTCGGCGGCAAGCCGGGTGGCGGCCGCGGTGACTTCCGTGGCAACGGCGGCGGCAATGGCGGCTACCGTGGCGGCGAACGCAGCTTCGGCGACCGCAAGTTCGGCGGCGACAACCGCACCGGCTTCGGCGAGCGCAAGTTCGGCGGCGACAGCCGCGGCTTCGGCAACCGCACCGAAGGCGCGCGCCCGTTCGGCGACGACAACCGTGGCGGCTTTGGCAACCGTGAAGGCGGCTACCGTGGCCAGGGCGGCCAGGGTACCGGCTACCGCGGCGCCAGCGACGGCGCGCGCGGTTTCGGCAACCGTGAAGGCGGCCGCACGTTTGGCGACGATAACCGCGGCGGCTTCGGCAATCGTGACGGCAACCGCGGCTTCGGCGACAGCCGTGGCAACGGCGGCGGCTACCGTGGCAATGGTGGCAATGGCGAAGGCCGCAGCTTCGGCAACCGCGACGGCAACCGCGGCTTTGGCGGTGGCTTCGGTGGCAATGGTGGCGGCAACCGCAACAGCCGCTCGCGTTACGAGCGTTGAGCGCGCGGTGCGCTGAGCGCACCTGCCGCATGACAAAACAGGGCACCCTCGGGTGCCCTGTTTTTTTTGTGCCGGCGCGGTGTTACATCGCGCAGGTACGAAAGCCGATGAAGGACAGGTCGTCCTCGGGCAGCCGCGCCCAGCGCGCGCGCACATGGCGCAGCCGCGCCGGGCTGGCGAACGACACCCCGCGCACCGCCTGGTGCGTGCCGAAGCGCCCCACCATGTCGCCATCGGACGGCGCGGCGACAAAGCCGGCATATGGCTCGTACGGCGTGGCGGTCCACTCGCGCAGCGCGCCCCACTGCAGGCCGCGGTTCTGGGTCGCGGCGAGTTCCCATTCCGATTCCGCCGGCAGGCGCCGGCCGGCCCAGATGCACCACGCCTGTGCCTCGTACAGCGTGACGTGGCGCACCGCCTCGTCCGGATTGAGCGTGCGCAGGGTGCCGAAGCGCTCCAGCATCCATGCGCGCGACTCCGGATGGCGCGACCAGTAGCGCGGCGCGGAGCGTTCCTGCGTCATCAGCCATTGCCGTCCCGCCGACGACCACCAGGCCGGATGCTCGTAGCCGCCGTCCTCGACGAACTCAAGGAACTGCGCGTTGCTGACCAGCGCCATGTCGATTTCGAACGCGGGCACGTAGGTCGGCTGGGGCGGCAGTTCATCGGGCCAGGCAAAGCCGTCGGCATCGCTCCAGCCGAGCGTGAAGCGCCCGCCCGGGAAATGCAGCGTGCCGCCATGTCCGGCAGCCGCCGCCGGCGCCGCCCCGGCGGCCTCGGCGGGGGCCATGCCAAGCGCCTGCAGCAGCGCGGCCACGCCCTCGCCCTGCGCGTCTTCATGCAGCAGCGCGCGACGGTACGGGTACAGGGTCAGGTCGGTGTCGTCGGGCAACAGCGCGATCCGGCGCAGCACGCCGTCGAGCACCTCGGCGGCATAGCGCTTGACCACCGCGACGTCGGGCAGCGCGATCTCCCAGCGCTCGTCGGGTCCGATGCGGTCGGGATCGAACCATTCATCGGCGCCATCCAGCAGCGACGGCTCCGATGCCACCGGCACCGGCACGCCGCCGCGATCGACCTGGCGCACGCCGCGCAGGCACCACCACTCCGCATGCCAGGCAACGTGGCCGAGCGTCCACAGCGGCGGGTCGGCATCGTACTGGCGCGGCACGTCCCAGGCGCGGCGGGTCTGCCCGAACGGCGCCAGCCACGCCAGCGTGCGGCTGCGCGTGTCGACCAGGGCCTGCGCCAGCCCTTCGCGCGGCAGCCGGCGCGGGTCCGACCACGTCGCCTTGCCGCCGGTGAAGTAGAGATCGGGAAGCATGGGAAAGCCGCTCATCGGGAAGTCCGCGCAGGGAGTGGAGGGTGGACAGGCAGCGATCCGGACGGCCGCGGGCAACCACGGCCCGGCGGTGGCGCCGCGCCGGACTGCGGCCATTATGACACTACCCGCCCGGCGCGCCGGTCAGCCGCGCGCGTGGAACACCGCAAACCAGCCGCGCGGGTCGGACCAGTGCACCGGGTCGTCGAAACCGGCGGCTTCGAGCAGCAGCGCGAAGTCCTCCGGGCGGTACTTGTACGAATCCTCGGTATGGATGCGCTCGCCCGCGGCGAACTCGCGCGCGCCGCCGTCCCATTGCACGCGCACGTCGCGGCACGCCTGCAGGTGCATCTGGATGCGCGAGGCCGCGCGGTCGAAGCTGGCCTGGTGGCGCCAGTCGTCCAGCGCGAAATCGGTGCCGACGATGCGGTTGACGTTGCGCAGCACATTGCGGTTGAAGGCCGCGGTGACGCCCAGCGCATCGTCATAGGCCGATACCAGCGTGGCTTCGTCCTTGTGCAGGTCCACGCCGATCAGCACGCCGTCGCCGCGCCCGGCCGCGCCGCGCAGGCGCTGCAGCAGCGCCAGCGCTTCCACCGGAGCGAAATTGCCGATGCTCGAGCCCGGATAGAAGAACAGGCGCCTGCCGCGCCTGACCTGGGCCGGCAGGTCGAACGGCGCGCACAGGTCGGCGCCCAGGCCGAGCATCGGGATCTCGGGATGCTGCTGCTGCAGCGACGACAGCGTCGCGCGCAGGAACTCCACCGAGATATCGACCGCCACGTACTGCGCCGGGCGCAAGCTGCCGAACAGCCGCGCCGCCTTCTCGCAGTTGCCCGCGCCCAGGTCCACCAGCACGCAGCCGCTGCCCGCGCGCGCCGCGATGGCTGGCGCCGCGCTGGCAAAGATCGCGGCCTCGGTGCGGGTCGGGTAGTACTCGGGCAGGTCGGTGATGGCTTCGAACAGGCGCGAGCCCAGCACGTCGTAGAAAAACTTGGGACTGATCGCCGCCTGCGCGGCGCGCAGGCCTGACAGCACCTGCTCGCGCAGCGCGCCGCTGTCTTCGCGGTACTGCTGCACGAACTCCGGCTGCGGCGGGCGCTGCGCGCGGCCGTTGGCCAGCGCCACCAGCGCGGGCGGCGCCACGGCATGGCCGTTATGGTGGTTCAGGGACGGGAGAGGTGTCTGCGGGGCTTTGTGGTGCGAGGGCGGGTTGGGCGGGTTCGGGACAACCGGCATGTCGTTTCCTTGTGTGGTCGCAAATGGGCACTGCTTCACTGCGTATTCCCCAAGGCCGCGCTGTGCATGTCGTGCGCGCCGGTCTCCGCAATGCGCGCCTGTGCTGTCCGGGGCGCATCGGTCGGAGCCGAACCTCAAGGATAGGCCGATCCGGCGGATCGCGCAGCCCCAGGGCGGGCCCGATACAAAATCGCCGCCCACGCGCCGGCGCCCCGGCACGGCCGCATGGCGCGCCGGGGCGAGACGATTACGGCACCCGTGCGAACTTGAGTCAGTATCTTTCCTAATTCGGCATGTCGCTTGCAGTTCGTTTATAATCCCGCCCAGCGCGGCCCCTGAACGGGTCGTGTCCCTCAAAGGGGAGTAGCTCCGGGGCTTTGCCCTTAGCACAATCGTCATTCCGGGACCGCAGTCCCCGGTTGTGCTGACAACCGGCGCGCATACCGCGCCAGTGGTCGAGCAAGACCTTTGCAACCTGGACTTCATGGTTTGCAAAGGCGCCCCCACGCTCCCGTGCACGTGAATCCAGGCGAACCCAATGCGCGCGCTTGCGCTGATTCGTACCTGAGGAGAGTTCATGGAGTGGTTTACCGATCTGTTCACGATGCAGTTCCTGACAGCGCTGCTGTCCATCGTCGTCATTGACCTGGTGCTGGCCGGGGACAATGCCATCGTGATCGCGCTGGCGGCACGGAACCTGCCGCCCCACCTGCAGAAGAAGGCCATTATCTGGGGTACCGTGGGTGCCGTGGTGGTCCGCTCGGCCATGACGATCGGCGTGGTCTGGCTGCTGAAGATTCCGGGGCTGATGCTGGTGGGCGGCCTGGCGCTGGTGTGGATTGCCTACAAGCTGCTGTCCGACGACAGCGGCGAAGAAGGGCACGGCGCAGGCGCCGCGACCCTGTGGGGCGCAATGAAGACCATCATCATCGCCGACGCGGTGATGGGCGTCGACAACGTGCTGGCCGTGGCCGGCGCCGCGCACGGCAGCTTCCTGCTGGTGGTGCTGGGCCTGCTGATCAGCATCCCCATCGTGGTGTGGGGCTCGAGCCTGGTGCTCAAGCTGATGGCCCGCTTCCCGGTCATCATCTACCTGGGCGCCGGCGTGCTGGCCTTCACCGCGGTCAAGATGATCGTGCACGAGCCGCTGATCAAGGCGTTCTTCGAAGCCAACCCGGTGGTCAACTGGGGCCTGTACGTGCTGATCGTCGGCGGCGTGCTGGGCGCCGGCTACCTGGTGCAGAAGCGCCGCGAGCAGCAGCAGCAGGAGCCGGCCGGCAGCCACTAAGCCTGCCCCCGGCGCCAGGGCCACGTGCCCTGGCCTGCCGCAAAGGACGGGCCGCCCGGAGGGGCGGCCCGTCTTGCTTTAAAATGCCAGCTTTGCGGGCCCACGCGCCCGCGCCACCTTCCATCCCGCCCCGCGCCGATGAAACAGTACCTCGACTTCATGCGCCATGTTTACGAGCATGGCACCGACAAGGCCGACCGCACCGGCACCGGCACGCGCTCGGTGTTCGGCTACCAGATGCGCTTCGACCTGCGCGAAGGCTTCCCGGTGGTAACCACCAAGAAGCTGCACCTGAAATCGATCATCTATGAACTGCTGTGGTTCCTGCAGGGCTCGACCAACGTGCGCTGGCTGCAGGAGCACGGCGTCACCATCTGGGACGAGTGGGCCGACGAGCACGGCGAACTTGGCCCGGTCTACGGCTCGCAATGGCGTTCGTGGCCGGCGCCGGACGGCCGCCATATCGACCAGATCTCCGAGCTGGTGGCGCAGATCCGCGCCAACCCGGATTCGCGCCGGCTGATCGTGTCGGCGTGGAACGTGGCCGACATCCCGCGCATGAAGCTGCCGCCCTGCCATGCGTTCTTCCAGTTCTACGTTGCCGACGGCCGGCTCTCGTGCCAGCTGTACCAGCGCAGCGCCGACATCTTCCTGGGGGTACCGTTCAATATTGCCAGCTATGCGCTGCTGACCCACATGATGGCGCAGCAGACCGGGCTGGAAGTGGGCGACTTCATCTGGACCGGCGGCGACTGCCACCTGTACAACAACCATTTCGAACAGGTGCAGACCCAGCTGGCGCGCGAGCCGATGGCGCTGCCGCGGCTGAAGATCCTGCGCCAGCCCGACAGCATCTTCGACTACCGCTACGAAGATTTCGAGCTGGCCGGCTACCAGTCGCACCCCGCGATCAAGGCACCGGTGGCCGTATGACGCTGCTGACACTGGTTGTAGCGCGCGCCCGCAACGGCACCATCGGCCGCGACAACACGCTGCCGTGGCGCCTGCCGGAAGACCTGGCGCACTTCAAGCGCACCACCATGGGCGCGCCCGTGATCATGGGGCGCAAGACCTGGGATTCGATCGGCCGCCCGCTGCCGGGGCGCCGCAATATCGTGGTCAGCCGCAACCCGGACCTGCGCATCGAGGGGGCCGAGGTGGCGCCATCGCTTGAAGAAGCCCAGCGCCTGTGCGTGGGCGCCGAGCAGATCTTTTTGATCGGCGGCGCGCAGCTGTATGCCGAGGCCATGCCGAGCGCGGACCGGCTGGTGGTGACCGAGATCGATGCGGACGTGGAGGGCGACGCCTTCTTCCCCGAGATCGATCGCACCCAATGGATCGAAACCGCGCGCGAGACCCATCATTCGGCAGCGAACGGCTTCGACTACGCTTTCGTCACGTACGAGCGGCCGCCTTCGGAAGAATCGTGACCGGCGCTTGAAATAAAAAAAGCGGGCCCTGGCCCGCTTTTTTATTGGAGTGGACGATGCCGCTCAGTTGCCTGCGATGGTCATCTGCTCGAGCAGGATCGAGCCGGTTTCCTTGGTGCCGCGCACCAGCGCGTCCGCGCCGATCGCGACGATCTGCTGGAACATCTCGGCCATATTGCCGGCGATGGTGATTTCCTCGACCGGGTACTGGATCACGCCATTCTCGACCCAGTAGCCCGACGCGCCGCGCGAATAGTCGCCGGTGACGTAGTTGACGCCCTGCCCCATCAGCTCGGTCACCAGCAGGCCGGTGTCGAGCTTGCGCAGCATGGCGGGGAAGTCGTCGCCGGGCCGGGTCAGGCTGCTCGACAGCGTCAGGTTGTGCGAGCCGCCGGCATTGCCGGTGGTCTGCATGCCGAGCTTGCGCGCCGAATAGGTCGACAGGAAATAGCCCTGCACCACCCCGTCCTTGACCACGTCGCGCTCGCGCGTGCGCACGCCCTCTTCGTCGAACGGGGCGCTGCCCATGGCGCCGGGGGTATGCGGCTGCTCATGGATCTGGATATGCGGGGCGAACACAGCCTGGCCCAGCGAATCGCACAGGAAAGTGGACTTGCGGTACAGCGCGCCGCCCGACACCGCCTGCACGAAGGCGCCCAGCAGGCCCGCGGCCAGCGGCGCCTCGAACAGCACCGGGCAGCGGCGCGTCGACAGCTTGCGCGCCTGCAGCCGCGCCAGCGCGCGTTCGGCGGCGTAGCGGCCGATGTCCTCGGGCGCGGCCAGCGCCAGCGGCGAACGCTTGGACGAATACCAGTCGTCGCGCTGCATGCCGCTGCCGCTGCCGGCGATCGGCGCGCACGAGATGAAATGGCGCGAATACGGATAGCCGCCGGTGAAGCCGCGCGTGGTCGCCAGCACGAACTGCGAATGCTGGGCCGAGACGCTGGCGCCGTCGCTGTTGCGGATGCGCGGCGATACCGCAAAGGCCGCGGCCTCGGCGCGGGTGGCGATGTCGATGGCGGCTTCGGCGTCGAGGGCCCACGGGTGGAACAGGTCCAGGTCCTGCGGCGCGCGCTCCAGCAATTCCTCTTCGGCGAGGCCGGCGCAGTCGTCCTCGGCGGTGAAGCGGGCGATGTTGTAGGCGGCCTCGGCGGTGGCGCGCAGCGCGGCCGGCGAGAAGTCCGAGGTGCTGGCGTTGCCGCGGCGCTTGCCGATCATCACCGTGACCCCGACCACCTTGTCGCGGTTCTGCTCGATGGTCTCGACCTGCCCCTTGCGCACCGACACCGACAGGCCGCTGCCTTCGGAGATCTCGGTGGCGGCGTCGGTCGCCCCCAGTTCGCGTGCCACCCGCAGCACATCGGCGGCCATCTCGCTGAGCTGGGCCTGGGTGTAGGTGAAATGCGCGGTCTGTTCGGCGATCTGGTCCATGCTGGGCGGGTGTCATCAAAAGTCCAAGCGGCAATCATAGCAAGATAAAATGCCGGGCATGACGCGAAATTCCCGTAACTCCCAAGGCGCGCGCTTTCCCGGGGGCTTTGCCCCCGAGCCGGAAGACGACGAGCCGAAAAGCAAGTCGCAGCGCAAGCGCGACATGACCGCCCTGCAGGACCTCGGCGCCGAGCTCGAGGCGCTGCCCAAGGACCGCCTGGCGCGCGTGCCGATGCCCGAGGCGCTCGCCGATGCCATCCATCAGGCGCGCCGCATCAGCAGCCACGAAGGCAAGCGCCGTCAGATGCAGTACGTCGGCAAGATCATGCGCGGCCTCGAGGACGAAGAGGTCGAGGTGATCCGGCAAGCGCTGGAGGGCTTCAAGGGCACCAGCAAGGCCGAAACCGCGCGCATGCATCTGATCGAGCGCTGGCGCGAGCTGCTGCTGGCCGACGACGCGGCGCTGACGCGCTTCCTCGGCGAGCATCCCGGCATCGACGTGCAGGCCCTGCGCAACACCATCCGCAACGCACGCAAGGAAAAGGAACTGGGCAAGCCGCCGCGCTATTTCCGCGAGCTGTTCCAGGCAATCAAGACGGCGCTGGACCTGAAGGACGGCAAGGGCCGCGCCGCCGAGGAACCCACCCCCGACCATCCGGAGCCCGAGGCATGACCCAGACCACCCAGCCGGTTGTCCGCCACCATCCCGACGAACTCGTCGTCGGCTTCGTTTCGATCTCGGACCGCGCCTCGGCCGGCACCTACCAGGACGAGGGCATCCCGGCGCTGCGCGACTGGTTCGGGCGCACGCTGACCTCGCCCTGGCAGGCGGTGGAGCGGCTGATCCCCGACGAGCAGGCGCAGATCTCGCGCACGCTGATCGAGCTGGTCGACGTGGCCGGCTGCGACCTGGTGCTGACCACCGGCGGCACCGGCCCGGCACGCCGCGACGTGACCCCCGAGGCCACGCTGGCAGTGGGCACCAAGGAAATGCCGGGATTCGGCGAGCAGATGCGCCAGGTCAGCCTGCATTTCGTGCCGACCGCGATCCTGTCGCGCCAGGTCGCGGTGATCCGCGAGACCGCCAGCCGCGCCGCGCTGATCATCAACCTGCCAGGCCAGCCGCGCGCCATCCGCGAAACGCTGGAAGGCCTGCGCGACGCCGACGGCAAGCCGGTGGTGCAAGGCATCTTTGCCGCGGTGCCGTATTGCATCGACCTGATCGGCGGGCCCTACATGGAAACCGACGAGACCATCGTCAAGGCCTGGCGCCCGAAGAACGCCGTGCGGGCCAAGCCCGCGGCCTGATTCGAACTGCCCGGCCCGCCGGCACGCGCCGCGCGGGCGCGTGCCCTCAGCGCAGGCCCAGGTACAGCCCCACCGGCACGAACACCACCGCGGCGATATTGCCGAGCAGCACGATCGACGCCACCTGGTCCGGCTCCTGCCGGAAGTGGTCCGCCACCAGGAAATTCAGCACCGCCGGCGGCAACGCCGCAAACACGAACAGCAGGCCGCGCTGCAGTTCGGTCAGCGGCACCCACTGCGCCAGCGCCAGCGCCACCGCGATGCCGGTCAGCGGACACACCGCCGCGCCGACCAGCCCCATGCCCCAGTTGCGCAGGCTCACATCCTTCATGCGCACGCCCAGCGCAAACAGCATCAGCGGCACGGTGGCATCGCCCAGCAGCTTGACCGACTGGTAGACCGGGTCCGGCAGCGTGAACCACGGCCGCGCCAGCGCCAGCGCCACGCCCGCCACGGTCGCCAGCACCATCGGGTTGCGCGCGATCTGCGCCAGCGACGCATGCCGGTTGACGATCTTCATGCCGATGGTGAAGTGCATCAGGTTCGACGCCGCGAACAGCGCCACCGCCGGCGCCAGCCCGGCCGGGCCGAAGGCGAACACGGACAGCGGCAAACCCATGTTGCCGGAGTTGTTGAACATCATCGGCGGCACGAAGGTGCGCGGATCGACCTTCATCCACCGCGCCAGCCCCCACGCCAGCACGCCCGAACCCAGCACCACCGCCACCGCGCAGCCCAGCAGCACCAGCTGGTCGGCCAGCACGAAGTCCTTGCTGACGAAGGCCGACACCACCAGCAGCGGCGCGATCACGTCCAGCGTGGCGCGGTTGATGCCCGCCATGTCCGGATGGGCCTTGCGCCCGTACAGCCACCCGACCAGGATGATCAGGATGACCGGCGTGATGATGGAGACGATGCGCTCGAACATGGGCGGGCGGACGGGCAACGCGCCGCCTGTACGGCTCGGCGCGCCGGGAATGGTGGGATGCTTGCGGGAGCCGCGCTGCGCTTACTGCGCCGGCGCGCCGGCGGCGGGGGCCTCGCCGGAGGGCGCCGTGCCAGGTGCGGCGTGGCGGATAAAGTGGGTGCGGTAGTAGCGCAGCTCTTCCACCGACTCCAGGATGTCGGCCAGCGCCGTATGCAGCTGGCGCTTGACGAAGCCCTTGTGGATGGCCGGCTCCCAGCGCTTGCACAGCTCCTTTAGCGTCGACACGTCGAGGTTGCGGTAGTGGAAGAACGCTTCCAGCTTGGGCATGTAGCGCGCCATGAAGCGACGGTCCTGGCAGATCGAGTTGCCGCACATCGGCGACTTGCCCGCCGGCACCCAGCGCTTGAGGAAGGCCAGCAGCTCGGCTTCGGCCTGCTCTTCGGTCAGGGTCGAGGCCTTGACCTTGTCGATCAGGCCCGAGCGGCCGTGGGTGCCCTTGTTCCAGTTGTCCATGCCGTCGAGCACGGCATCGCTCTGGTGGATCACCAGCACCGGGCCTTCGGCCAGGATATTCAGCTCGGAGTCGGTAATCACCACCGCCACTTCGATGATGCGGTCGGTATCCGGCTGCAGGCCGGTCATTTCCATGTCCAGCCAGATCAGGTTGTTTTCGCTTTTGACGGATTTGGCGGCGGCTTGGCTTGTCATCGGGACTGCGGGAGATAGGGATTTGGGGAAAGCGGCCGCGGCGGCGCCGGGCGCGAACAATTTATAATTCTCGCATATCCGTCCGGGATGGCTGATCGCGCACCAGTGCGGCGCCGTTTCCGGAATTCCCGGACCGCCGCCTGCCCCACCCCGCGGCGCGGTCCCCACGGGCACCCGTCGCCTGCAACGCCGGGCGCCCGCACCCACAAGGCGCTTGCCGATGTTCACGATTGTCTTTCTCGCCGCCCTGGTGCTGATGGTGCTGACCAAGCTGTGGCTGGCGGCGCGCCAGGTGCGCCATGTCGCGCAGCACCGCGCTGCCGTGCCGGCGCGCTTTGCCGACACCATCAGCCTGGCCTCGCACCAGAAGGCCGCTGACTACACCATCGCCCGCACGCGGCTGTCGATGCTGGAGGTTCTGGCCGGCGCCGCGGTGCTGATCGCCTTCACCATGCTGGGCGGGCTGCAGTGGCTCAACCAGTTCTGGCTGCAGGCCCTCGGCCCGGGCTATGCCTATGGCGTGGCGCTGGTCGCCAGCGTGGCGCTGATCGGCGGGCTGGTCGACCTGCCGTTCTCGCTGTATGGCCAGTTCGGCATCGAGCAGCGCTTCGGCTTCAACAAGATGACCTTCGGCCTGTGGCTGGCCGACCTGGTCAAGATGCTGCTGGTGGCCAGCGCGCTGGGCCTGCCGCTGCTGCTGGCGGTGCTGTGGCTGATGGATCGCGCCGGCTCGCTGTGGTGGGTGTGGACCTGGCTGGTGTGGATGGCGTTCAACCTGTTCCTGCTGGTGGTGTTCCCGACCTTTATCGCGCCGCTGTTCAACAAGTTCGAGCCGCTCGACGACGCCTCGCTGCGCCAGCGCATCGAGAGCCTGATGCAGCGCTGCGGCTTTGCCAGCAAGGGGCTGTTCGTGATGGACGGCAGCAAGCGCAGCGCGCACGGCAATGCCTACTTCACCGGCTTCGGCGCGGCCAAGCGCATCGTTTTCTTCGACACGCTGCTGTCGCGCCTGTCGGGCGACGAGATCGAGGCGGTGCTGGCGCACGAGCTGGGCCACTTCAAGCGCCGGCACGTGGCCAAGCGCATCGCCGTGACCTTCGCGCTGAGCCTGGTGTTCCTGGCGCTGCTGGGCTGGCTGGCGACGCGCAGCTGGTTCTACACCGGGCTGGGGGTGGCACCCAACCTGGGCGTTTCCAACAGCGCGCTGGCGCTGGTGCTGTTCTTCCTGACGCTGCCGGTCTTCACCTTCCTGCTGGGACCGCTGTCGAGCCAGTCGTCGCGCCGCCATGAATTCGAGGCCGATGCCTTTGCCGCCGACCAGACCGATGCCAGCCACCTGGTGTCGGCGCTGGTGAAGCTGTACAAGGACAACGCCTCGACGCTGACGCCCGACCCGCTCTACAGCGCCTTCTACTACTCGCATCCGCCCGCGGCACAGCGGATCGACCGCCTGCTGGCGCACGCATGAGCCGCGCCACGCGTCACCGCAACGCTGGCGGCGGCACCGATGCCGGCACCCGCGCCGGCAACCCGACCGAATCCGCGCTGATCATCGCCGCCCATGGCCGTCACTACGTGGTCGAGCTGGCGGACGGCGCGCGCATGCACGCCTTCCCGCGCGGCAAGAAGAGCGACTGCGCGGTGGGCGACCACGTCAGCGTCGAGCGCGCCGCCGCCGACCAGTGCGTGATCACCGGGGTTTCGCCGCGCAAGAACCTGCTGCACCGCTCCGACCAGTTCAAGTCCAAGCTGCTGGCGGCGAATATCGACCAGGTCATCATCGTGCTGGCCACCGAGCCGGGTTTCTCCGAAGACCTGCTCGGGCGCGCGCTGGTCTCGGCCGAGGCGCTCGGGATCCGGCCACTGGTGGTGCTCAACAAGACCGACCTGCCCGAACGCCTGGAAGAGGCGCGCGGCCGCCTGGCGCTGTACCGCGGGCTGGGCTATGACACGCTGGAGCTGTCGGTGCGCGCCGATCCGGCGCAGGCGCTGGCCGCACTGCGGCCGCGCGTGGCGGGGCTGGCCAGCATCCTGATCGGGCAATCGGGCATGGGCAAGTCCTCGCTGCTGAACCTGCTGATCCCGGGCGTCGACGCGCAGACGCGCGAGATCTCGGCCAAGCTGGATTCTGGCAAGCACACCACCACCTTCACCCGGCTCTACCACCTGCCGCAGGACTGGGGTACGGTCGATGGCCGCCAGGGGGCGCTGATCGATTCGCCGGGCTTCCAGGAATTCGGGCTCTACCACCTCAGCGAGGGCATGCTGGAACGCGCCTTTCCGGAATTCCGCCCGCTGCTGACCGAGTGCCGCTTCTACAACTGCCATCACGTCAACGAGCCCGGCTGCGGCGTGCTGGCCGCGGTGGCCTCGGGCGATATCTCGGAGCGCCGGCACCAGCTCTACACGCAGCTGCTGCACGAATCCAGCCAGCAGAAGCCGTGGTAAAGGCGCGAGGTGAAGACGCGTGGTGAAGGCGCGTGGTGAAGCCGTGGTAAGGTAAGCGCACCTGGGTTCACGGTGCGCTGTCATGAAACTGCTGTTGTCCGCCACGTCCCTCGTCCACGCGGCCCATTGCCAGAACGTCCTGCGCGCGGCCGGCATCCGGGCGGAGCTGCGCAATACCTGGCTGGCCGGCGCGACCGGCGAGATCCCGTTCCGCGAGAGCGCGCCGCAGGTGTGGCTGGTCGATGACGAGATGGAGGCGCAGGCGTGGGCGGTGCTCAATGCCGCGGCCAACCCGGTGCCGGGGCCCAGCTGGCAATGCGACCGTTGCGGCGAATGGCACGAGGCGCAGTTCGGCGCATGCTGGCGCTGCGGCGCGGCGCGCGGCTAACCTGACTTGCTCAACTGGCCACACTCGCTGGCCGCTTGCCGGTCAGGCGCTGCTCAACCGACCCACAGCGCCAGCGACAGCATCGCCAGCAACAGCATCCACAACACCACCGCGCGCCAGACCAGGCCCACCGCCGACTGCAGCGTGCGCACGCCGGGCTCGGTGCCGAACTCGGGCGGCGCCGGCTCCGGGCCGCCGTTGGCGCCGTCGGCGTCTTCCATGCCGGGCGCATAGTCCACCGCCGGGCCGGCCACGCTGGTGCGCAGCACCACCGTGGAATCGTCCTCGGCCAGCGGCGTGCCCAGGCGCACGCCCAGCGCGCCGCCGCCGCTCGCCAGCAGGATGCCGTTGACGGCATCGTTCCACTTGCGCGCATGGTTGCGCCAGGCGTAGACCGCGTCCTCGAAGTTGCCGACGATGGCAAAGCCGATCGAGGTCAGCCGCGACGGGATCCAGTCCAGCAGGTAGAAGGCGCGCGCGGCGAAGCGGCCCAGCGCCGGGCTGCGCTCGGTCGACGGCAGGTTCCAGTGGCGGCCCAGGTATTCGGCGGTGCGGTACAGCACCACGCCGCCGGGACCGACCGGCACCAGGAACCAGAAGAACACGCCGAACACGTGCCGGTGCACGGCGATGATCGCCGCTTCCAGCGTATGCCGCACGATTTCGGACACCGGCATCTCGACCGTGTCGAGCCCGGTCCACTCGTGCAGCAGCGTGCGCGCGGTATGGAGGTCGTCGCGGTTGAGCGCCTCGTGGATATCGGTGAAGTAGTGGCTGAACTGGCGGAAGCCCAGCGTCATGTACAGCACCAGCACATTCCACGCGAGCGTCAGCGCCACGCTGATCGACGCCAGCAGGTAGTGCACCACGATCACCGCCAGCGTCAGCGGCAGCACCACGGTCAGCCATGCCAGCGCGGCGTCGCGCGGGCGGCCGGTGTCGAAGGCGTGCTCGGCGCGGTCGCCGAGCGCGCGCACGATCTCGTAGATCGGGTTGTTGCGGCCCAGGGCGCGGAACTGCTCGGCAATCAGCGCCAGGAGAATGGAAACAAAGGTCATCTTGGTACGGGGTGCTCCAAGGGCACGCCGGCCCGTTCGGGCCGGCCGGCGCGACTGGCCAGCGATGTGCCGGCGCAGGCGCAATGCATAGCGAGAAGATAGCACAGCGCTACGCGCGGGCACCCCGGCGCGCCGCGCAAAAGCAAAAGCCCGCCATGGGGCGGGCTCTCGCATCAGGCCGCGAACGGTGTCAGGGCAAGTCGAACACCAGCACCTCGGCGCCATCGCCGGCGGACAGCGCAACCTCGGCCACGTCTTCCAGCCTGGCCGCGTCGCCGGCCTCGAGCGCCTTGCCGTTGACCGTGACGCGGCCGCGCGCCACGTGCACATAGGCGCGGCGGCCCGGCGCCAGCGCCAGCGTGGCGGCCTCGTCGCCGTCGAACAGGCCGGCGTAGAGCCGGATGTCCTGGTGCACCAGCACCGAGCCGTCGGCGCCGTCGGCACTCGCCACCAGGCGCAGCTTGCCGCGCTTGTCGGCCGCGTCGAAATGCTTTTCCTCGTAGCCGGGGTCGATGCCGTTCTCGGCCGGCACGATCCAGATCTGCAGGAAGTGGGTGGTGTCGTGCGCGGCGTGGTTGTATTCCGAATGGCGCACGCCGGTGCCGGCGCTCATGCGCTGCACGTCGCCCGGGCGGATCACGCTGCCGTTGCCCATGCTGTCCTTGTGCGCCAGCTCGCCTTCCAGCACGTAGCTGATGATTTCCATGTCGCGGTGGCCATGGGTGCCAAAGCCCATGCCCGGCGCGACGCGGTCTTCATTGATCACGCGCAGCGGCCCGAACTGCACATGCTGCGGGTCGTAGTAGTCGGCGAACGAGAACGAATGATAGGACTTCAGCCAGCCGTGATCGGCGTACCCACGCTCTGCGGACTTTCTGATTTCAATCATTTTGATGGCCCTCCTTGAGCCTTTTCGCCGACAGCACCGTCTGGAGAACCGTGCTGCGGCATGTGTTTTCGCTTTGGATGCTAGGCAGTTTAGGCCTTCAGGCGTATATTGACGGGGATCGACTTAGAAGCAGTCATTCAGAATTTCTGAACATGGCCCTCTCGCTAGAATCCCTCGAAGTCCTCGACGCCATCGAACGCAAGGGCAGCTTTGCCGCCGCCGCCCACGAGATGGGCAAGGTCCCCTCCGCGCTGACCTATGTGGTGCGCAAGCTGGAAGAAGACCTGGACGTGCTGCTGTTCGACCGGCGCCGCCATCGCGCCGAACTGACGCCCGCCGGCCGTGCCCTGCTCGACGAGGGCCGCCACCTGCTGCACGCCGCGGACGACCTTGCGCGGCGCGTCAAGCGCCTGGCCACGGGCTGGGAGGCCACCCTCACCATCGTGGTCGACGACCTGATCAACTTCCGCGCCTTGCTGCCGGTGATCCACGATTTCTATGCCGAGAACACCGCGACCCGGCTGCGCTTTTCCAAGGAAGTGCTGGGCGGCGCGTGGGACGCGCTGGTCAGCAACCGCGCCGACCTGGTGATCGGCGGCGCCTACGACGCCCCCAGCACGCAGGGCTTCCAGATCCGGCCGCTGGGATCGGTGCCCTTTGTCTTCGCCGTGGCCGCGCACCACCCGCTCGCCACCGAGGAAGGTCCGCTCACCACGATCCAGATCGCCAAGCACCGCATCGTCGCCGTGGGCGACACCTCGCGCAACCTGCCGGCCCGCACCCATGGCGTGCTGGCCGGGCAGGACGTGCTGGTGGTGCCAACCATGCGCGACAAGCTCGAAGCGCAGATCCGCGGCCTCGGCTGCGGCTGGCTGCCGGCGCCGATGGCGCAGCCGCATATCGAAAGCGGCGTGCTGCAGGCGCGCGAGACTGTCGAGGTGCGCGCACCGGGCAACTTCAAGGTGGCATGGCGCACCAGCAACCGCGGCAAGGCGCTGCAGTGGTGGGCCGGCAAGCTGGAAGACCCGCGCCTGGCGCAGGCGCTGCTGCAGCAACCCGATTTCGCCGGCTGAGGACAGGCTGATGCCAGAGACGGCTGCAACGGCAGTGCGCAAGAGCGCCGCGGGCGGCTATCGCGGCCGCTTCGCGCCGTCGCCCACCGGGCCGCTGCACATGGGCTCGCTGGTCACCGCGCTCGCCAGCTGGCTCGATGCGCGCGCGCATGGCGGGCAATGGCTGGTGCGCATCGAAGACATCGACACGCCGCGTTGCGTGCGCGACGCGGACCACGACATCCTGCGCACGCTGGAGCGCGTCGGCATGACGCCCGACGAGCCACCGGTGTGGCAAAGCCGGCGCGAGCCGCACTATGCCGAGGCGCTGCGCCGGCTCGATGCCGCGGGGCAGCTCTACCCGTGCGGCTGCTCACGCAAGGAGATCGCCGATTCGCTGGTGCACGTGCGCGAGCGCCACCAGACCCTGGGCTATCCCGGCACCTGCCGCCACGGGCTGAACGGCAAGCTGCCGCGCGCGTGGCGCGTGCGCGTACCCGACGGCCCTGCCGCCGTGGTGTGCTTCGACGACCGCTGGCAGGGACGCCAGTGCCAGAACCTGGAAACGGAGCTGGGCGACTTCGTGCTGCGCCGCGCCGACGGTCTGTGGGCCTACCAGCTGGCGGTGGTGGTCGACGACGGCCTGCAGGGCATCACGCATATCGTGCGCGGCGCCGACCTGCTCGACTCCACGCCGCGGCAGATCCACCTGCAGCACCTGCTGGGGCTGCCCACGCCGGCCTACCTGCATGTGCCGGTGGTGGTAAACCAGGCCGGCGAAAAGCTCAGCAAGCAGAGCGGCGCGCAGGCGATCGACACCGGCGCCCCGCTGGACGCGCTGCGCGAGGCCGGCGCGCACCTGGGTCTGTCGAATCCTGCCAGCACGGTCCAGGACTGGCTGGCGCGAGCCACCGACGGCTGGCGCGAGCGGCTGGCCACGCTGCCGCTGCCGGCATCGGTCTAGCCGCCGTAAAAACAAATGGCCCGCGCAGGCGGGCCATTCTCGGCAAAACGTCGATCCGTTCAGGACTTGCGCGGCGCACCGCCGAGCAAGGCCGCCACCGGCCGCTTGGGCGCCTGGCGGCCACGCGTGAGCGCGGCGGCGACTTCGTCGGCGGCCTTGGCCTGCGCCGTGCTGGCGGGGCTGGGCTCATACGGGCGCGAGAAGAACGGGTCGTCCGAGGCGCGGAAGGCCTGGCGGCTGGCGCCGTGATCGTGGCGGCGCGGACGCTCTTCGCTGTCGGCGCTGCCGCGCGCGCGGCGCACTTCGCCGCGCTCGCGGCGGCGCTCGCTGTCGGCCTGGCGGGCACGCTCGCCGGTGGGATCGAAGCCCTCCAGCTTGGCGCGTGGGATGCTGCGCTTGATCAGCTTCTCGATATCGGACAGCAGGCGCTCGTCATTGCCCGGCACGTAGATCGACAGCGCATCGCCGCTGGCGCCGGCGCGGCCGGTCCGGCCGATGCGATGCACGTAATCCTCGGCGCTGTACGGCACGTCGAAGTTGATCACGCACGGCATGTCCGGGATGTCGAGCCCGCGCGCGGCGACGTCGGTGGCGACCAGCGCATCGATGGTGCCGCTCTTGAAGCCGTCGAGCGTCTGCATGCGCTCGGTCTGGGTCTTGTCGCCATGGATCGCGGCGGCGTTGATGCCCTCGCGTTCCAGGTGGCGCGCCAGCCGCGAGCAGCCGATCTTGCTGTTGACGAAGACGATGCACTGGCGCGACATGCCCTGCGCCGCGCGCTGCTTGAGCAGGTGCACCACCGCGGCCTGCTTGTGGCCGTCCTCGACCTGGTACACCGCCTGGCGCACGTTCTCGTTGGTCGAGTTGCTGCGTGCCACTTCGATGGTGACCGGCTGCTTCAGGTAGCTGGAGGCCAGCCGCTTGATTTCCGGCGAGAACGTCGCCGAGAACAGCAGCGTCTGGCGCTGCGCCGGCAGCAGGTTGATGATGCGCTGCAGGTCCGGCAGGAAGCCCATGTCGAGCATGCGGTCGGCTTCGTCCAGCACCAGCATCTGCACCTGCGACAGGTTCACCGACTTCTGCTGCACGTGGTCGAGCAGGCGGCCGGGCGTGGCCACCAGGATCTCGACGCCGCGGCGCAGCGCGTCGGTCTGCGGGTTCATGTCGACGCCGCCGAACACCACCGTGCTGCGCAGGTCGGTGTGCTTGGCATAGCGGGCGACGTTGTCGTAGACCTGATCGGCCAGCTCGCGCGTGGGGGTCAGCATCAGCGCGCGCACCGGGTGGCGCGCCGGCGAGGCGCTGGCATTGGCCAGCGGCAGCAGGCGCTGGATGATCGGCAGCGCGAAGCCGGCGGTCTTGCCGGTGCCGGTCTGCGCGGCGCCCATCACGTCCTTGCCGAGCAGCACCACCGGAATGGCCTGCGCCTGGATCGGCGTGGGAGAGCTGTAGCCCTGCTCGGACAAAGCACGCAGGATGCGCGCGTCGAGGCCGAAGCTGTCGAAGGTCTGCACGGCGGTCGGAGCCGCGGTGGTAGGTTCTGGTGGGTTCGTAGTGGTCATGGGTATCGGTATTGGCGGGAGGCGAACCCGGCACAAACGGATACGCGTCTGGAACTCATCTCGCCCTGATCTCGCCCTGAACATTCGCCCGGCGGCAAGGTTCCGGCGCGGCCCTGCTGCCTGCAGCATTTGGCCAAGAGAATCAAAGACTTAGATTTTAGCATCTCTGCCCGCGCAGTGGGCGCTCCGGCGCCGCCGTGCGGCGGGCGCGACAAGCCGCCGCCAGCGGCGGGCCGGCGCGCGCATTGTCAAGACATTGTCATATCGGCCAAGCAAGATGCCGGCGGCGCGGCGGCCCTGCCGGACCGCGCAACTTCTTCACATCGAGACCGACATGGACTTCGAGCTGTTTCGCCAGACCTGCCAGCAATTCCTGCGCACCTCCAGCCAGTTCCTGGGACTGACCGCGGCCGGCCGCCAGCCGGCGCTGCCGCTGCCGTCGCTGCCGGCAAGCCAGCACCAGGGCCGGCAGCCCGCCTGAACCGCAGCGGGACCGCCGGCTCGTCATCCGCACGCTCAGTCGCCGCGGATGCCGTTGTCCTGGATCACCTTGCCCCACTTGCTGTAGTCGGCCTTCATGCGCGCGGCCAGCTGCTCCGGCGGCATATAGGCGGCCACGGTGCCGGCGCCCAGCATCTTCTGCTGCACGGTCGGATCGGCCAGCGCCTTCTTCAGCTCGGCCGACAACGTCGCCACCACCTCCTTGGGCGTGCCGGCCGGCGCCAGCAGGCCGCCCCATGCGGTGGCATCGAAGCCCGGGAAGCCCTGTTCCGCCACGGTCTTGACCTCCGGCGTAAAGCTGACCCGCTTGTTCGAGCCGACCGCGATCGGGCGCAGCTTGCCGGCCTTGATATGCGGCAGCGCCGCGATCATGTCCGAGAACATCATCGGCACCTGGCCGGCCAGCAGGTCGGAGATCGCCGGCGCGCTGCCCTTGTAGGGCACGTGCTGCACGTCGAAGTTGCCCAGGTTCTTCAGCAGCTCGGTCGACAGGTGGCCGAAGCTGCCGTTGCCGGCGCTGGTGTAGTTGAGCGCGCCCGGCCTGGCCTTGGCCTTGGCGATGTACTGCTGCAGGCTGGTCACGTCCGGCATCGCCTGGGGATTGACCACCATCACGATCGGCAGGTCATAGGCGGCGCCGATCGGCGCGAAATCCTTGAACAGGTCATAGCCCTTGCGGTTGATCAGGTGCGGCGCCAGCAGCGTGGGCGTGGCCAGCACCAGCAGCGTGTAGCCGTCGGCGGGGCTCTTGGCGACGTTTTCGGCGCCGATGGTGCCGGAGGCGCCGGGGCGGTTGTCCACCACCACCGGCTGCTTCAGCGTCTCGCTCATCTTCTGGCCGATGATGCGCGCGGCGGTGTCGGTCGGGCCGCCCGGCGGGAATGGCACCACCAGCCGGATCGGCTTGCTGGGGTAGGTCTCGGCGAAAGCCGGTGCGGCGGCGAGCGGCAGCGTGGCGCTCAGGAGCACGGCGCCCAGGCGGCGCTGGAAGGTACGGCGGCTGGTGTTCTGCATGGTGTGACTGTGTCCTGCGGTGAATCGCGATAAATCAGAATCGATGCGCGGCCCAGGCCGCGCCGGGATGAAGCGACTGCGGTTGCGTAACGTCATGACAGATCTGGCGTGCCTCCTTGCGAACCGGTCATGGCCGGCTCGTCCGATGGAATGGTTTTCTGGTGCGGCGGCCGTTACAGGCGCATGGTGCCGGCCTGGAACAGCCGTGCATCCATCTGGCGCAGGTCGGGCGCCACCGCCAGCGGCGTGGCGCACTGGTCGAGCACGTCGCGCTGCAGGTCGACCCCGGGGGCGATCTCGACCAGCGTGAGGCGCGCTTCGCCGCCCTCACTGCCCTCGCTGTCCTCACTGGGGCGCATCTCGAACACCGCCCGTTCGGTGATGTACACCACTGGGATGCCCAGCGACGCCACGTAGGGGCCGTTGAAGCTCAGGTGCGATACCTCCGGCACGATCTTCTTCACGCGGCCTTCGCGCACGATCCGCAGGCCGCCGTCACCGGCGCTCACTTCCAGCCCGCCCGCCGTCAGCGTGCCCATGAACACCACCGCGCGCGCGCTCTGGGTGATGTTGATGAAGCCGCCGACGCCCGCAATCAGCGCGCCCTCGCCTTCACCGAACTTGCTGACGTTGACGTTGCCCTGGCCATCGAGTTCGGCCAGGCCGAGGATCGCCAGGTCGATGCCGCCGCCTTCGTAAAAGTCGAACTGCGCGGGCTGGTCCACCACCGCCTCCGGGTAGGCCGAGGCACCGAAGCTGAGGCCATCCGCGGGCGTGCCGCCGATGGGGCCGGCCTCGACCGTCAGCGTGAAGCCGTCCAGCCCGGCCTGGTGCGCGAGCATGCCCACCGCGGCCGGCATGCCGACCCCCAGGTTGACCACGCGCGGCGCGCGCCGCGCCAGTTCCATCACCGCGCGGCGCTGCACGATGGTGCGCGCATCCAGCGGCCCGGCCTCGGGCGACGGAGCGGCGGCATCATCGGCATCGTCGGCAGCACGCTCGCCCTGCCACGGCGTGACGTAGGCCGGGTTGAAGGCCTCCGCGAACGTCATCTGGTGGTTGGCGGGGTTGTCGCAGACCACCACGTAGTCGACCAGGATGCCGGGCACGTGGATGGCCTGCAGGATCTCGTGGTGATCGACCAGGCTTTCGACCTGCGCGATGACGATGCCGCCCGAGTTGTGCGCGGCCTGCGCCAGCGCCAGCAGTTCGTGGTGGAAGGCCTCGCGATGGGTGCTGAGGTTGCCGCGCGCATCGGCGGCGGTGCAGCGGATCAGCGCGCAGTCGATCGGGAAGCTGGGGTAGAACAGGTATTCGTCGCCGCGGAACTCGACCGCATCGACCCAGCACGCCTTGCCTTCGGCGATGGCGCGGCGCGCGCGCTGGTTGACGGCGCCGCCGTGGTAGCGCGCGTCCTGCGCGGTGCGCGGGTCGACAAAGGTGTGCAGGCCGATTTTCGTCATCACGCCGGGCTTGCCGCCGGCAATGGCGCGGTAAAGGTGCGTCAGCACGCCCTGTGGCAGGTTGTAGCCCTCGCACTGCTCGGCCATCGCCAGCGTCGCCAGCCGCGTGGCCGAGCGCCAGTGGCCGCCGACCACGGTGGCAGTCATGCCGGCATTGCCGAAATGGTTCACGCCGCGCGCGCCGCGGTCGCCCTGCCCGGCCGAATACACCAGCGTCAGGTCGCGCGGCAGGCCGTGCTGCAGGAAGCGCTGCTCCAGCGCCTCGGTCACGGCTTCGGCGTGGCCGGCGCCGACAAAGCCCGCGCTGGCCACGGTCCAGCCATCCTGCACGAGCGCCGCCGCTTCACGCGCGGTGATTACCTTCATTGCTGTCTCCGGTTCTGGTCGTACCGTCCTGCATCGCTGGCGGCACGCTTTCCGTGAATTCGTTTTGCGAACATTTGTTCGGAAAACGCTATCATACGGAGATGCTGCCGATCGGCGCAAGCCCTGCGCGACAGCACCGACCCGCACGTGCCTGATCGTTCATCTCACGACCGTTCCCTGCCAGACGCCCCATGCCGCAAGCCGAAACCGCCAAGAAAGACGAACTGCTGGAATCGCTGAGCAAGGGCCTGGCGCTGCTGCGCCTATTGGGCGCGGGCGCGGAGCGCCTGACCATGCAGGAGGTCGCCGACCAGCTCGACGTGACCCGCGCCGCCGCGCGCCGGCTGCTGCTGACGCTGGAGCACAACGGCTACGTGGCCCAGGACGGCCGCCACTTTGCACTGACGCCGCGGGTGATGGAGCTGGGCTACGCCTACTTTGCCTCGATGAGCCTGCCGCAGATGGCGCGGCCCTACCTGCAGCAGCTGTGCGAGACCCTGGGCGAAAGCTGCTCGCTGGGCGTGCTCGATGCCGAATCGGTGGTGCTGGTGGCGCGCGAGGAGCCGCGCCAGCTGCTGCGCGTGGACATGGCGCTGGGGCGGCGGATGCCGGCCTATGCGCATTCGCTGGGCCGGGTACTGCTGGCGGGCCTGGACGACAATGCGCTGGAGGCCTACCTGGCAGGCGCGACGCTGCGCAAGCTGACGCCGTTCACGGTCAGCTCGCGCACCACGCTGGCGCGCACGCTGCGCCAGGTGCGCGCCGATGGCTACTGCGTGCTGGTCAGCGAACTGGTCGACGGCTACGCCGGGATCTCGGTGCCGCTGCGCGACCAGGCCGGCAAGGTGGTGGCCGGGCTGGGCTTCAGCATGGTGCTGGGCAGCCGCGACCGGGCCCACCTGGAAGCGCGCTTCCTGGCGCCGCTGCGCGAGGCCGCCGCCCGCATCGAGGCCATCCTGCAGGCGCGCTGAACCGCGGCCCGGCCCCAAGTAGAAAAGCCCCGCGTGCCGGGGAGGCAGCGGGGCTCAAGCGGTAGCGGGGCAATCTGTTCGACCACCCACGCCGTCGATCTTGGCGCATCGCGCCGACTCGGGCATCCCCCAAATGTGGGCCAATGCAAGCGCCGTGGCTGGCAGGCTGCAACCGCGCCCTGCAAAGCCAGTCAATCATGGCCCTGTCACACGCTGGTAGGAATCCGGGTTTTCTCCGAGCGGGTTTTCGCCAGCTTCCGGCCGGCGGCCAGATGCGGTCTACTGGTCTCACATCGACGCCCCTGGCACCGCCCCACGCCGGATTGCCACCGCCGATGGTGCTGTAAAACTAGTCCAATGACCGGGAGACAGACCATGGTGACGAAGAAAGAAGAGGCTTTCGTACTGAAGAACCTCCTCGCCCTTGCCGCAGTGGAAACCCTGGGCGGCGCGATCGCCCTGGGAATGGTCTTCCACCTGATCTGAACCGCCGGGCCGGGCGCGGCGGCAGCGGCGCCCGGCCCGATCAAGCCTCGACAATCACCTCGAAGCCGCCAAAGATCATCCGCTGCCCGTCGAACGGCATCGGGTCCATGCCTTCCTTCAGCCGCGGGTCTGCCATCGCCGCCTTCATGCCGGTGTCGCGCTGTTCGCGCGACGGCCACAGGATCCACGAAAACACCACCGCTTCATCGTCCTTGCGTTGCACCGCCATCGAAAAGGACGTGACCTTGCCTTCCGGCACATCGTCGCCCCAGCATTCCACCACCTGCAGCGCGCCATGTTCCTTGAACACGGCGGCGGCCTTTTGCGCCACCTCGCGATAGCGGTCGCGGTTGGCCTGGGAAACTGCGAGCACAAATCCATCGATATAGGACATGGGCATCCCTCCTGGTCAAGGTGATCGGTCGCGCCCGCCCGGACGCGAACACGTCTGACTACCATAGGCGATCCCCGCGGCCTCGGCGCGCGGTGTGCTGCGCGCGCTCCGCCTCGCATACCATGGAGTCGCGCAAGCGCCGCGCTGCCACTGCCCGGGGCGGCTCTGCGCCGTAACCTTGGAGACCCCGCATGACCCGAATCACCGATCCGTCCGGCGCCGCACTGTCGCCGCTCGACCTCGCGCTGCTGCGCCGGTCGATTGCGCTGTCCGATGAATCCAGGGCCCGCGGCCGCCACCCGTTCGCGGCGCTGGTGGCCGACGCGGCCGGCAATATCGTCGCCAGCGCCGGCAACAATTCGATGCCGCCCGAAGGCGATCCGACCCAGCATGCCGAACTGGCCGCCGCCGCGCAGGCCGCGCGCGTGCTGCCGCCCGAACAGCTTGCCGGTTGCACGCTCTACACCAGCGCGGAGCCGTGCTGCATGTGCGCGGGCGCGGTCTACTGGACCGGCATCGGGCGCGTGGTCTACGCGCTGTCGGAACACAAGCTGCTGGGCCTGACCGGCGACCACCCGGAGAACCCGACCTTCTCGCTGCCGTGCCGCGAAGTGTTTGCGCGCGGCCAGCGCAGGGTCGAGGTGGTCGGGCCGGTGCTGGAAGACGAAGCCTTGGCACCGCACGCCGGCTTCTGGCAGTAGCGCGGTATCTGCCGTCCGCCGTCCGCCGTCCGCCTCTCCGGCGGACGGGATCGGGAAGGCATCGGAGCCTGTCATCGCCACTACACGCAGCGACGCCGACCAGCTGCGTCGCGTGGGTCAACCGTCCTGCGCCGCGCGCTGCGCCGCCGTCCCCGCGACGGCACGCGACGCGCCAGGCTCGGCCAGCGCCGACTGCAGCCACTGCGTCCACGCCGGCATCATCGCGGCACTCATTGCCGCGACTTGCGCCGCGCAGGTCTTGCCGGCCTCCTGGCAGTCGGTCAGCGCACGCAGCAGCGCCAGGCCGATGTCGTTGCCGTCGCGCGCCTCGCCCACGTCTTCGAGGCAGCGCGCCAGCGCTTCGCGCACGGCATCGCTGTAGCCGGCCCTGGCCTGCGACGCGCGCGCGGCCAGGTCGGCCTCGATGGCATCGAGGCCGCGCCACGCATGCGCGACGCCGGCGAGGTCGAGGCGGTCGCGCTGCCCGCGCCACCATTGCGCTTGCTGCGCGGCGCGTTCTTCGGCATATCGGTTCAGCACGGCCAGCGCCTGGCGCGCCGGCGCGCGGGCCGCGGCAGGATCGGCGGCGCTGAAGGGTGACTGCGCCAGCACGGTGGCGGCTTCCAACTGGCACAGGGTCAAGTCCAGCGCCGCGCGGCTGGCGCTTGCCCATTGGGATTGCAGGATCGAAAGCATGGCGGATCTCCTTGCGGATCGGAGCAGTGGATCGGACGGGACGGAAGCGGCAGCGCTCACTGCGGCGCGGCGCCGAGACGACGGATCATGCGCATGACCGCGGCCATCTGCGGCGCCTCGCGCGAGAAGAAGTCCGGCTGGGCCGGGTCGTCGCTGGTATAGCCCCAGAAGTCCCAGCACCCGAGCGGGTTATGGCGCGACGCGACGACCTGCGGGAACAGCACCACGATGCGGTTGGCCTCGGCACTCTCCAGGTAGCCGGCGCCGCGTACGAAGCGCTCTCCGATGGTGCCCGCGCCCTGCAGGCAGCCATGGAAGGCCACGTGCACGCGGCAAGCCGCGGCATTGCCCTCGGCGCCCGCGCCGCACTCGCGCGGCACGTAGGCATAGCCGCTGTCGGCCAGCAGCGCCTTGCCGCCCGCATCGAACGCGCGCTGGTCAAAGCGCAGCAGTTCGCCCGACGGCCGCGCCGCCGGCTTGAGCGCGCCATAGATCCACTGCAGGATCTGCCGCGCCTGCTCGAGCCCGCAGTTGTTGATGTAGGGCGATGCGCTGACCGCACACGCGGCGTCGCCTGCCTGGCTGGTGATGAAGGCATGTCCGGCCGCGACATCGGCCACGTATTGCAGCTGCGACGCCGGCATACCGGCCAGCGTATAGAACCGCCCCACCTGCGCGGCGACGCGCGGCAGCACGGTCTGGTCGCGCGTGCCGGAAAACACGTAGACGCGCTGCCGCGCGAGGTTCTGCACCGGGTCGATGCGGCCGTCGCGGGCAAAGGTGCGTGCCGCGTCCAGCGCCGCCTGCGCATCGGGGCCGGTATCGCCGACCGGCTGCATGCACTGGGTCGCGGCGGCGGTCGCGGGCGGCGTGGGCGCGAACAGGCCGGCGCAGTAGAACGGTCCGCCCGCGACCACGCCGGCGCCGACCATGGTGCCGGAATACGCAACGTGGAACTGCGTGGCCATGAACGCACCGGACGACAGCCCCGACACCGAGGTCTGCGCCAGGTCCGCGCCGAGCGCGGGCAGCGCCTGCGCGGCGACGCCCCCGCTGGCGCCGAGCGCGCACGCCGCGGCAAGTGCCCGGTAGCGGGCGGTTGGCTTGCATCGAATCATGATGGCTCCAGCACGGCGACAGGAATCGGAGCGCCGCACGGATCGCGGCCGGCAGCGCGCTGGTCGCCATGCGGCGGCTGCATGGGCCATTGTCGGGAGCCACCGCCACGCCGGGCCATTGGGCAAATGCGGTAGCGCGCCACAGTCGTCCGCACCGTCTAGGCATCGCAGGCCTGGTGCTGCGGCAGCTCCAGCCATCCCTGCTGCGCGCACACGAACAGCAAGGCGCAGACATTGCCTGCGCCCGCCTTCTGCAGCAGCCGGGCCCGATGCGTGCGCGCGGTCTGGTCGCTGATGCCGAGCACGCGCGCGATTTCCTTGTCGCTCAGGCCGCGCCCGAGCCATTCCAGATATTCGCGCTCGCGTTGCGAGAATGGATTATCCGCGGCCGGCGGCCCGCTTTTTTAAACAGCTCATGCTGGCGCGCGAGATAGTACATGGTCAATTGCGATGATTTTCGCAATTGCATTTTCGCGAGCAGATGCTCACGGTGCTTGCGCGCCGTGGATACGGAAAATGCGAGACGTGCGGCGATCTCGCGATCGCTCATGCCGCGGGCAATAAAGGCGAGCACCGTCTCTTCCCGAGTGGTGAGGTTCATGCGGAGGACTCCATGCGATGGAACGAGTGGTTCCGTCGCAGGAGCGGCAGCCGCGCGTCAATCTGTGCATCAGTGCATCACAGGACCCTTCGTGCAAGGCTAGTGCGGACCTACGAGCGGAACCGGGGACAGCCCGGCCGGGCTCCAGATCACTGCTTTTGTTTTCGATCTCTTGCGCTGTTGCGCCGGCATGGGATTGCGCACTACCCGACGGTGCGGTCCGGAATTTCCGGATGCCGGCAGCAGAGGCGAATTCTAGGTGCTGGTTTTTATATTTAAAAGCCAATTCATGCTGCGCGATATTTAATTCTGATTGTTGCCAGGCATTATCCACTGCCTATACCGCATTTGCCCAATGGCGGCGGTGCGGGGCGAAATCCAAGAATGATTCCACCTGTCCCGGTGCCGCACGATGCGCGGCGCCGCGGCAGGCGCGGACACCGGGCCAGCATGCGCGGCCCGCCGCCCTAGCTTCCTCAATCCACGCAGTCTTTCAAAAGGAGTCGTCATGACCTACCCCATCCACGCCGCCGTCCTGGCGCCGCAAGGTGTGCTCGGCAATCTCGTCAGCGGTATCGGCAGCCTGCTGCCGTTCGCCGCGCAGCCGATGCTGGTGCCCCAGAGCGCGATGACCGACGCGGTCGCTCCGGCGGTGCGAGACGGCGTGCAGGCCGTGCTCACGCACTATGTGCACCCGGTGGTCGGCCATGTTGCCGGCGCCGCCGCCGGCGCCCTGGCCCAGCATCTGCCGTTCCCCGAGCCCGGGCATACCGGCCCGATCGGCAACGCGATCTCCACGCATGCACCGGGATTCATCCAGGCGGCCGGCACCGCCGCGGGCTATCCGACCGTCGCCATCCATGGCGCCAACATCGTTCGCGAAGGCGCGCGCTACCTGCCGTTCTCGGCCATGCCCGCGGTCACGCTGGCACCGCAGGGCGTGTTCGGCTCGCTGATCGGCGCCGTGGCGCCGACCCTGGGCCATGCCGTCGGCGGCCTGCTGGGCAATGCCAGCGTGGGCCAGCAGATCGGCACCGTGGCAGGCCACCTCGGCGGCCTGCTGCCGTTCTCGGCGCAACCCCAGGCTACGCTGGCCCCGCAGGGCGTGTTCGGCTCGCTGATCGGCGCGGTGGCGCCGACCCTGGGCCATGCCGTCGGCGGCCTGCTGGGCAATGCCAGCGTGGGCCAGCAGATCGGCACCGTGGCCGGCCACCTCGGCGGCCTGCTGCCGTTCTCGGCGCAGCCGCAAGTGGTCTATGCCTGAAGTCGCATGACGTCCCGGGCATGACCGTGGCGCCAGACGGCGCCGCCGCGGGCCGGCGTACGCGCCGGCCCGCCCGAATCGATGCGCGCGCCGCCTGGCGCCGCGGTGGAGATAGCAAATGGAACGAGACAAGAAAGGCGAGGCCACGCGCGCCGGCGCGGACCGTGCCACCACTACCGGTGCGGGCAACCGCGAGGCCGTGGCGCTGGACGCCGGCCGCAAGCAATACCTGATCGCGCCGCGGCGCCACGCACTGGCCCGGCAGGCGGGCGTGGCGCCGATGTCGGCCAGCGAACTGCACAGCACGGTGACGCAGCTGCCCGGCGTTGAAGTGGTGCATGTGGTCGAGGGCCACAAGAACACGCACCTGCATTCGGTACGGCCCGACGAGGCCGCCCACACCTATGTGGTCAAGCTCGATGCCGCGCACGCGCAGATGCTGCAGGCCACCGCGCCGCCGCACATGATCGTCGAGGAAGACCATCCGCTCGGCTATGGCCGCAAGGCCGAACTCGAGACCTCCGACCGGCTGCATCCGCAGTCGGCGTTCGACGGCCCGGTGTCGCGCGAAGTGCTGGTGCGGGTGCTGGGCACCGGCGACACGCCGCTGCCGGGCGTGGCGATCACGCTGGCGGGCGATGGCTTTCCGGCAACCGCCACCACCGACGCCAGCGGCGAAGCGACGCTGACGCTGGTGCAGCAGCAGCCCGGGCCGGCGCGCTCGCTGTTCGTGCGGCCGCTGAGCGGCTACTGGAACAAGTATTTGCTGTCGCCCAATGTGGTGTCGGGCCAGCCCAACGTGATACGCGTGACGCCGTTGTCGCAGCCGAATCCGGACGTGCCGCCGCACGGCCGCTTCGGCTGGGGCCAGCGGCTGATGGGGCTGGACCGGCTCACGCGCAGCTTCGGCGGCCGCGGTGTGCGCGTCGCGGTGGTCGATTCAGGCGCCGATGCCGCGCACCCGCTGCTGGCGCATATCCGCCATGGCATGGACCTGACCGGCACTGGCGACGATGCCGGCGACACCTGGCGCCTCGATACCATCGGCCACGGCTCGCACTGCGCCGGCGTGATCGGCGCGCGGCCGCAGCCGGGCGCGCCGGCATCCGCCAGTGCCGAGGCCCAGGCCACCATGCTCGGCTTCGCGCCAGAGGCGGAAATCCATGCGCTCAAGATCTTTCCGGGCGGGCAGTTCAGCACGCTGCTGCGCGCGCTCGACTACTGCATCGACCACGATGTCGACGTGGTCAACCTGAGCCTCGGCGCACCCCAGCCGTCGCAGGCGGTCGAGCAGAAGCTGATCGAGGCCGTGCACAGCGGCGTGGCCTGCATCGTCGCGGCCGGCAACTCGGGCGGGCCGGTGCAGTACCCGGCGGCGTCCGCGTCGGTGCTGGCGGTCTCGGCACTGGGCCTGCAGTGCGAACTGCCGCACGACGTGTGGGAACGTACCCAGGTGGTGCAGCATGCGGCCACGCGCGCCGGGCTGTTCGCGCCGACGTTCTCGTGTTTCGGCCCGCAGATAGCGGTGTGCGGCCCCGGCGTGGGCATCATCTCGACGGTGCCAGGCGCCGCCTTCATGCCTGACTCCGGCACTTCGATGGCCGCGCCGCATATCGCAGGGCTGGCCGCGCTGCTGTTGTCCGATCCGCAACTGGCGGCGTGGATGGGGCCGCGCGGACCGCGCCGTGTCGCGGCGCTGTTCCAGCTGATCCGCGCCATCAGTTCGCCGATCGTCGCGCACGACCCGGAGAACCGCTTCGGCGGCGGCCTGCCGCAGCTGCAGAACCTGCAGCGCCTGCTGGGCCGGTCGCAGTAAGACGCGCCTCCCGCCGCGCGGGCAACAACGCGGCCCGGGCCACCGGGCCGCCCTCTTCTTTCCATAGATCATGCGCACGCTCGATTTCACCGCCGCGCCGTTGCGGCGCGCCGCTGCCGCGGCCGTCGATACCGTCGCCGCACCGCCCCGGCTTGCCGCGGCGACGGCAGCGCCGTTGCCGCTCGATGGCCAGCTGCGCCGCGAATGCGAGGCCATGGCCAGCCATGCGCTGCGGCTCGGCATCGCGATGCCGGCCGGCTGGACCATGCTGATCGGCAGCGCTCACGAAGCGGCCGCGGCACCGTCGGCTTCGTCGCAGCCGCAAGCCGGGACGGGCCTTGCCGCGCAGCAGCTCGCGCAACTCCACCAGGAGCTGGCCCGCGCCATCACGCCCGCGACGCCGCAATGCATCACGCTGCTCGACGACGAACGCCGCCGCGCGCATCCGCTCGCCTGCCTGGGACCGGTGCCGCTGGTGCGCGCCTTGACCGGCACCGCGGTGTGCTGCCTGCTGGCGGTGGTGCTGACCGGCTTGCCGGCGGAGGTGTCGATGGACAACATGCGCGCCGGCATCCTGGCTTCGTCGGGCCGCACGCTGCTGTTCAACATGCTGTTCCTGCTGTTCTGCGCCGGGCTGGGGGCTTCGTTTGCCTCGCTGTTCCAGGTGCACGGCTACATCGCCAAGGGCACCTACGACCCCAAGTACGACGCCGCCTACGCCGCGCAACTGATCCTCGGCGTGATGTCGGGGCTGATCCTGGTCGAGATGCTGCCGCCGCAACTGTTCGACTCGGCCGGCATGCGCAGCTTCGGCAAGCCGGCCTTGTCGATGCTGGGCGGCTTCTCGGCGACCGCGGTGCACCGCCTGCTCCAGCGCATCGTCGAGATCGTCGAGACCGCGGTGCGCGGCAGCGCCCCGCGCGAGCCGCGCAAGGAGTAGCGCCATGCTGTTCCTCTACAGCCTGCCCAGCACCGGCATGGCCGCCATCGTGGTCTCGGCCATCGTCGCGGTGGTGCTGGCCGGCTATGCGGTGGCGCGCCGCTTCGCGCTGATCGAGCTCGATGCCGAGCAGCGCGCGATGGCGGTGTCGATGGTCTCGATCATCACCACCATCAACTCGCTGCTGGTCGCCTTTGCCGCGATCAACGTCTGGGACACCTACAACGCCGCCGACCGCACCGTCGCCGCCGAAGCCACCGCCGCGGGCGAACTCGCGCGCGACCTGGCCGCGTTCGACAGCAGCGCCGCCGATGCCGCCGCGGCGGCATTGCGCACCTACCTGGTGATGGTGGTCCATGAGGAATGGCCGCGCATGCAACGCTTGGGCAGGCCCGATGCGCACACCGAACAGCGCTTCGACCAGATGTTCGACCTGGCCAACCGGATCCGTCCGCTCGACAGCCGCCAGACCGTGCTGCTGGGGGAGGTGCTGATGCGCGTCAACGAGATGGTCAAGTACCGCCAGCAACGGATCCTGACGCTGCACGCGGCAATGCCGAACACCTTGTGGGGCGTGATCCTGATTGTCAGCGCCCTGTCGTTCGCGTTGCTGTACGTGCTGCCGGCAACGCCCTTCAACCTGGCGCTGATCACCGCGTGGGCCATCACCATCGGCCTGGCGTTCTTCTTCCTGCTCGCGGTCGACCGGCCCTTTGCCGGCGAGTTCAGCGTCAGCGCCGACCCGCTGCAGCACACCATCGACACCCTGGTGGCCAACGGCACGTGGCGGGAGTCGCAACCGGCGTCACAGCCGATGCCATATGCAGCGCCATAACGGCACGCCGCAACGGCCGCCATCACAACAAGGAGACACAAGATGCAGATGACCCCGGAACAATTCCGCGCAGCCACCGGACTGAGCGAGCCGCAATGCGAGCGCTGGTTCGCGCGCCTGTGCGAAGCGATGCAGGCGTACGACATCACCGGCGCGGCGCGCATGGCCGCGTTCCTGGCGCAGACCGGGCACGAGTCGCTCGGCTACCAGTTCACGCATGAGCTGTGGGGACCGACGCCGGCGCAGGCGCTGTACGAGCCGCCGTCGCGCAAGGCCATGGCGCTCGGCAACGTGCGGGCCGGCGACGGCAAGCGCTTCCGCGGCCGGGGGCTGATCCAGATCACCGGCCGCGCCAACTACGCGGCATGCGGGGCCGCGCTCGGCGCCGACCTGACCGCCACGCCCGAACTGCTGGAACAGGACATCTGGGCCGCGCGCTCGGCGGCATGGTGGTGGCGCACGCACGGCTGCAACGCACTCGCCGACAGCGGCGACTTCATCGCGCTGACGCGGCGCATCAACGGCGGCACCAACGGACTGGAAGACCGTCTGCGCCGCTGGAAGGTCGCCACCGCGGCGCTGGCTTGAAGCGGCACGGCACCATGAAAAAAAGGGGCTACGGCATTCACCGTAACCCCTTTTCACTGCATTGGTGGGCCTCCCGTGAGTCGAACACGGCACCAACGGATTATGAGTCCGCTGCTCTAACCAGGCATGAGCTAGAGGCCCTTGGAAGCGTTTAGTTGCCTTCCAGGAAACTCTTCAGCTTGTCCGAGCGGCTCGGGTGGCGCAGCTTGCGCAGCGCCTTGGCCTCGATCTGGCGGATCCGTTCACGCGTGACGTCGAACTGCTTGCCGACCTCTTCCAGCGTGTGGTCGGTGCTCATTTCGATGCCGAAGCGCATGCGCAGCACCTTGGCTTCGCGCGGCGTGAGCGAGTCCAGCACGTCCTTGACGACGTCGCGCATGGAGCCGTGCAGCGCCGCTTCGGCCGGGGCCAGCGTGTTGGTGTCCTCGATGAAGTCGCCCAGATGGGAGTCGTCGTCGTCACCGATCGGCGTTTCCATGGAGATCGGTTCCTTGGCGATCTTCATGATCTTGCGGATCTTGTCTTCCGGCATCTCCATCTTCTCGGCCAGCGTTGCCGGATCCGGCTCGTTGCCGGTTTCCTGCAGGATCTGGCGCGAGATGCGGTTCATCTTGTTGATGGTCTCGATCATGTGCACCGGGATGCGGATGGTGCGCGCCTGGTCGGCGATCGAGCGCGTGATGGCCTGGCGGATCCACCACGTGGCGTAGGTCGAGAACTTGTAGCCGCGACGGTATTCGAACTTGTCCACCGCCTTCATCAGGCCGATGTTGCCTTCCTGGATCAGGTCGAGGAACTGCAGGCCGCGGTTGGTGTACTTCTTGGCGATCGAGATCACCAGGCGCAGGTTGGCCTCGGTCATCTCGCGCTTGGCTTCGCGCGCGCGGCGCTCGCCTTCCGACATCTTGCGGTTGACGTCCTTCAGTTCCTTCAACGGCAGCACCACGCGCGCCTGCAGGTCGATCAGCTTCTGCTGCAGCTCGTGCACGGCCGGCACGTTGCGCTCGACGATGGTGCTGTAGCCCTTGCCGTCGGCGACCACGGTGTGGATCCACTCGAGGTTGGTCTCGTTGCCCGGGAAACGGGCGACGAAGTCCGAGCGCGGCATGCCGCACTTGTCGACCACGATGTTCAGGATGGCACGCTCGAGCTTGCGCACTTCGTCGACCTGGCCGCGCAGCGTGTCGCACAGGCGCTCGACGTTGCGGGCGGTGAAGCGGATGCCCATCAGCTCGGCCTGGATCGCTTCCTGCGCCTTGACGTAGGGCTTGGACTTGTAGCCTTCCTTCTCGAACGCGCGGCGCATCTTGTCGAACTGCTCGGCGATCACGCGGAATTTCTCCAGCGCGTTCTGCTTCAGCTCTTCCAGCTGGCGCGCGGACGCGCCGGCGCCGGCACCGCCTTCGTCGTCTTCGTCCTCGTCGCCTTCCTCGTCGTCGTCGGACTCGAGGTCCTCGTCATCGGCGGCGGCGGCCGGGGCCGACGGCGCTTCAGGGGTTTCGTCGGCGTTCGGGTCGATCAGGCCGTCGACGAACTCGTCGATCTTGATCTCGTCGTTGGCGACGCGCTCGGCATGGGCCAGGATCTCGGAGATGGTGACCGGGCACGCCGAGATCGCCATCACCATGTCCTTCAGGCCGGCCTCGATGCGCTTGGCGATCTCGATTTCGCCTTCACGCGTCAGCAGCTCGACCGTGCCCATCTCGCGCATGTACATGCGCACCGGGTCGGTGGTGCGGCCGAACTCGGAGTCGACCGTGGACAGGGCCGCCTCGGCCTCTTCCTCGGCTTCTTCCTCGCTGGTGGCGGACGGGGCGTTGTCGTTGAGCAGCAGCGTCTCGGCATCCGGCGCCTGTTCGTAGACGGCGATGCCGATGTCGTTCAGCGTGGCGACCAGCGTGTCGATCGTTTCCGAATCGACCATGTCGTCCGGCAGGTGATCGTTGATTTCCGCGTAGGTCAGGTAGCCGCGCGACTTGCCCAGCTTGATCAGCGCCTTGAGCTTCTGGCGACGCAGCTCGAGCTCTTCCTCGGTGCCTTGCTGGGTCGAGGCGAACTCCTTGAGCAGGGCCTTTTCCTTGGCCTTGCGGTCCTTGGCTTTCTGCTTTTCGGTCTTCGGCGCCGCCGGGGTTGCCGGCGCGCGCGTATCGTTCTCGTAAAACTCTTCAGTCACGTCGTCTGTTGTGCTGTCGTCGTGCTGCATCTCGGCCTTGGGCTTGCGGCCACGCTTTTTCGGCTCCGGCTTGATTGCCGGCGCAGCGGGACGCTCGGATGCAACGGATGCAGGTGTCGCGGCACGCGCCTTGGCGGCCGTCGCGGCCGCGCCTTGCTTGGCGCCTCCGCTCTTGGCGCCGGCGGCTGCCGCTCGCTTGCTCTCGACTTCGGTATTCTGCTGTTTCGCCACGGTGATACTCTTGCCTTTCACTGGTGCAGATGCTGCTGCAGATGCGGCGACCTTGCCGCTCGTACTGGCGCTCTTGCCGCTCTCGCGTGCCGAAGTCGAGGCCTTTGTCTTTTCGGATGTGCGGGTTCTGGTGGGAGTCGTCACGGCGGGCGCTTGCGCGCGGCGCACGGACTTTGATGGCGCAGACCGGGCTGGCGTCTTGACTGTCGCGGTCGATGTCTTCGCCGCCGTGGTTTTCACAGACGCCTTGCCGCTCCCTGATTGGGGAGCTTTAGAGGTAACCCTTTCGGTTGCTTTGGCCTTTGCCATTGGCACGCTCACTTTCACCAGAACTGGAGAGAAAGATTTCGCAATCCAAACCGGCTATTGTAGCACGCCACGCATAGCCGGCTCCCTGTCAGGTGAGGTTTTCACCTGAAAAATCAAGGCTTAAGCTCGGCGCGGCCGGGCCCGGTCCCTGATCCACTGCTTGTCCAACGCTTGTTGCCGCCTCCCGGTTGAAGGCCAGGGCGCCCGCCGGCGCCTCAGCCCAGTTGGCGCCGCCGGTGGATTTCGCCCACCAGCCAGCGCATGCGCTGCTTGGCCGCCTCGTCGGCCGTGCCGGCGACCACCTCCGCCTGCAGGCTGTCGAGTTCGCGCCGCAGCGGCTCGGCCAGCAGCTTGGTGATGGCCGCATCGAATTCCTGTGTTGCAGGTGCCTCTTCAATCTCTTCGCGCAATACAGCCGTGCGCGCCGCGGCATAGACCTCGGCATACGGGCTCTGGGCAAGGTGCTCGCTGAAGGCCGCGAAATTCACTTCGCCCTGGACGCCGTCGCATGCGCTGACCAGGTGCGCCAGCACTTCGCTGTCGCCGCCCTCGCCTTCCAGCAGCAACGCGCGGGCATCCTCGTCCAGCCGTGCCGACAGCGCCGGATAGCACATCAGCAACTGGATCACGCGCTGCTCCAGCCCGGTCGGGGCCTGGCGGCGCGCGCGCGGGCGCGGCTGGGCGAAGCGCCCGACCCGGGCCGGGTCGCTGCGCAGGCCGCAGATCGCCTCGATCTCTGCGGGTGTCGTACCAGTGGCATCGGCAAGTTCGCGCACGATCTGTAGCCGCAGCCCGCCGGCCGGCATCGCCTGCAGCAGCGGCTTGGCCTCGTACTGGGCGCGGGCGCGGCCCTCGGGCTGGCGCAGGTCCAGTTCCTCGGTGACCGATTGCAGCAGGAAGCGCGACAGCGGCATCGCATTGCGCACCTGCGCGGCGAAGGCCTCGGTGCCCTCTTCGCGCACATAGCTGTCGGGGTCGTGCTCGGCCGGCAGGAACAGGAAGCGGATGGTCTTGTTGTCGGCCACATGCGGCAGGCAGGCTTCGAGCGCCCGCCTGGCGGCGCGCCGGCCCGCCGAATCGCCGTCGAACGAGAACACCACCGCGTCGGTCTGGCGCAGCAGCTTCTGCACATGCACGGGTGTGCACGCCGTGCCCAGGGTGGCGACGGCGTTGGCAAAACCGAGCTGGGCCAGTGCCACGACGTCCATATACCCTTCGACCACCAGCACATAGCCGGTTTCCCGGATCGCATGGCGGGCCTCGAACAAGCCATACAGCTCGGTGCCCTTGCTGAACAGCGGGGTCTCGGGCGAGTTCAGGTACTTGGGCTCGCCCTGCCCCATGACACGGCCGCCGAAGCCGATCACCGCACCCTTGGTGTTGCGGATCGGGAACATGATGCGGTCGCGGAAGCGGTCGTAGCGCCGCGGCTTGCCGTCCGCATCGCGCTTGTCGCTTTCGATCAGCAGGCCGGCCTCGACCAGCGGCGCCGCCACGTTGTCGTCGCGATAGCTGCCGAACACCGCCTCCAGGCCCTGCCAGTCATCGGGCGCATAGCCAAGGCCGAACTGGCCGGCGATCTCGCCGGTCAGCCCCCGCCCCTTCAGGTACTGGATCGCCTGCGGGGCGCCGCGCAGCTGGCGGCGGTAGAAGTCGGTGGCGCGGGTCATGGCGTCGGACAGTGCCACCGAGCGCGCCTGCTGCTCGGCGCGCTGGCCGGGGGGCAGGCGGTCGCGCTCTTCGGGCACGGTCATGCCGACCGACTGGGCCAGCTCGCGCACCGCCTCGGGATAGGACTGGCCGGAAAACTCCATCAGGAACCCGATGGCCGAGCCATGCGCGCCGCAGCCGAAGCAGTGGTAGAACTGCTTGGTCGGCGACACCGTGAACGACGGGGATTTCTCGTTATGGAACGGGCACAGGCCCATGAAATTGGCGCCGCCCTTCTTCAGCTGCACATACTTGCCCACCACATCGACAATGTCGACACGGTTGAGCAGGTCCTGAATAAAGGATTGCGGAATCACCCGACTGACCGTCCTGAGGCTTGGCCGTCCCACGGCGGGCGGCCCTTTTTGGAATGCGTGACCGGTGCGGCGCCCGGCTGCTATCGGAATATTGTAGTGCAGCGCGGAACGGCTGCCCGGATTGCTTCACATCTGCGCGCAACGCCTGTTATTCAACAAGATCTTGCGCGCATCGCGCTTACAACCAATTAAATCAGTATTTACTTTGGTGCAAGCGCCGCCTTGACCAGGGCCGATACGGCGGTCATGTCGGCACGGCCGGCCAGCTTGCCCTTGAGCACGCCCATGACCTTGCCCATATCCTGCGGACCGGCGGCGCCGGTGGCGGCTACGGCCTGCTGCACCTCGGCGGCCACTTCCGCATCCGACAGAGCGGCGGGCATATAGACCTTCAGCACGTCGACCTCGGCCAGTTCCTTGTCGGCGAGGTCATTGCGGCCGGCCTGCTGGAACTGCGCGATCGAGTCCTTGCGCTGCTTGATCAGCTTTTCGACCACGGCCAGCACGGCGCTGTCGTCCAGTTCCACGCGCTCGTCGACTTCGCGCTGCTTGATCGCCGCCAGCAGCAGGCGGATGGTGCCAAGGCGCTCGGTCTCGCGGGCGCGCATGGCGGTCTTCATGTCTTCGCTGATACGGGCTTTGAGGGACATCGTGATCTTCCAGAAAGTGGGCGGGCACTTACACATGACGGCGGATGCCGCTGCTGCAAGGCCCATAACGCAAAAACCCGCCGAGCATACGCCACAGCGGGTCAGGGGCAAGCGCGAAGCCGGTGTCAGTACAGCTTCTTCGGCAGCATCTGGCTGCGGATGCGCTTGTAATGGCGCTTCTCTGCGGCAGCCTTCTTGCGCTTGCGCGCGGCGGTGGGTTTTTCGTAAAACTCTTGGGCCCGCAGTTCCGGCAGCAGGCCGTTCTTCTCGATGGTGCGCTTGAAACGGCGCAGGGCAACTTCAAAAGGCTCGTTTTCCTTGAGGCGGATCGTAGTCATTTGGCCGGAAAATGAAAGTATTTTCGGGATGGCGGCGTTACGAAGTTCTGGATTGTAGCACCAACAATCCGGCGCGGAAGTGGCGTGCTACGGACATGCTGGATGTGATTCCGGCGCCCTAAAGACAGACTGGCTCAGGCTGCCGATTGCCCCGCCCGGGCCTGCCGTGCCGCCTCGGCCGCGGCCTGCCCCGCCGCCACTGCGGAGGCCCAGGCCCACTGGAAGTTGTAGCCTCCGAGCCAGCCGGTCACGTCGACCACTTCGCCGATGAAATACAGGCCCGGCACGTCGCGCGCCATCATGGTGGACGACGACAGTCCCCGGGTGTCGACCCCGCCCAGCGTAACCTCGGCCTTGCGATAGCCCTCGGTACCGGACGGCACGATGCGCCAGTCGTTGAGCGCCGCGCCGAGCTTGCGCAGCGCCTTGTCGGTCACGTCGTGCAGCGGCATCGTCGCCGCAACGCCCGCGGCCGCGCACCATGCGTCGGCCAGCCGCGACGGCAGCCGTTGCGCCAGCAGGTTGCCCAGGTGCTTGCGGCTGCCGGCCTTCTGCTCCAGCAGCCACTCGGCGGCGTCCTCGCCATCGAACAGGTCGATCGCGACCGGCGTGCCGGGATGCCAGTAGCTGGAGATCTGCAGCACCGCCGGGCCCGACAGGCCGCGGTGCGTCCACAGCAGGTCCTCGCGGAACGCACCCGCGGCCTTGCCATTGCCGGTGGCGATATCGACTTCCAGCGACACTCCCGCCAGCGGCACGAACGGCGCCCAGTCCTTGCCGTCGAAGGTCAAGGGCACCAGCGCCGGCCGGGTCTCGACGATGCCCAGCCCGAACTGCCGGGCAATGCGATAGCCGAAGTCGGTGGCGCCGATCTTGGGGATCGACAGGCCGCCGGTGGCCACTACCAGCGCCCCGGCGCGCACCGTGCCCGCGGCGGTGAGCAGCAGGAAATCGTCGCCCTCGCGCCGGATTTCCGCGACCGCGCAGCCGGTCTGCCAGCGCACCTGTCCCGCGTCGCATTCGGCGCGCAGCATCGCGATCACGTCTTCGGCGCTGTCGTTGCAGAACAGCTGGCCGCGGTGCTTCTCGTGCCAGGCGATGCCATGGCGGCGCATCAGCGCCAGGAAATCCTGCGGCGTGTAGCGGGCCAGAGCCGAGCGGCAGAAGTGCGGATTGGACGACAGGTAATTGGCGGGCCCGGCCTGCAGGTTGGTGAAATTGCAGCGGCCGCCGCCCGAGATGCGGATCTTCTCGGCGAGCCGGGTGGCATGGTCGATCAGCACCACGCGCGCGCCGTTCTGCCCCGCCACCGCGGCGCACATCATGCCCGCGGCGCCGGCGCCCAGTACGGCCACGTCATACCGGCCGGTCCGGGCCTGGGCTGCCCCGCTCATTGCACGCCTCGCGAATCCATGTGTCTTGCCACCGCCTGAGAAAGGGCAGATTGTAGCGAAAAGCGCGCCGCGCGCTGCTGTGCTACCCTGCGCGCTTCCCGCAAACCCTTGTTCCGACGGCTGTTTCCCTGACCGGAGACGGCGTCATGCTCCCATGCTTGTCCTTGGCATCGAATCTTCCTGCGACGAAACCGGCCTCGCCCTCTATGACACCGGCGCCGGCCTGCTCGCGCATGCGCTGCACTCGCAGATCGCCATGCACCGCGACTACGGCGGCGTGGTTCCCGAGCTGGCCTCACGCGACCATATCCGCCGCGTGCTGCCGCTGCTGGAGCAGGTGCTGGCCGACGCCGGCCGCACTCGCCAGGACATCGACGCCATTGCCTTCACCCAGGGCCCGGGGCTGGCCGGCGCGCTGCTGGTCGGTGCCTCGGTGGCCAATGCGCTGGGCTTCGCGCTGAACGTGCCGATGGTGGGCGTGCACCACCTGGAAGGCCACCTGCTGTCGCCGCTGCTGACGCGCGAGCCGCCGCCGTTCCCGTTCGTGGCGCTGCTGGTGTCGGGCGGGCATACGCAGCTGATGGAAGTGCGCGGCATCGGCGACTACGCGCTGCTCGGCGAAACCCTCGACGATGCCGCCGGCGAAGCCTTCGACAAGACCGCCAAGCTGCTCGGCCTGGGCTATCCGGGCGGGCCGGAAGTGTCGCGCCTGGCCGAGTTCGGCGTACCCGGCGCGTTCGAGCTGCCGCGGCCGATGCTGCATTCGGGCAACCTGGATTTTTCCTTCGCCGGCCTGAAGACCGCGGTGCTGACGCAAACCCGCAAGCTGGCCAATACCTGCGAGCAGGACCGCGCCAATCTTGCGCGCGCCTTTGTCGATGCGATCGTCGACGTGCTGGCGGCCAAGTCGATGGCTGCGCTCAAGCAGACCGGCCACAAGCGGCTGGTGGTGGCCGGCGGCGTCGGCGCCAACCGGCAGCTGCGCGAGCGGCTGGACCAGCTCGGCAGGCAGCGCAAGCTGGAAGTCTATTACCCCGACCTGGCGTTCTGCACCGACAACGGCGCGATGATCGCGTTTGCGGGCGCGATGCGGCTGCAGGCCGCTCCCGAACTGGCGCGGCGTGAATACGGTTATGGCGTGACGCCGCGCTGGGACCTGGCGGATATCCGGTTGCCATCGGCGGCCTGACCGTCGACATACCCAAACGCATCCAAGAAAAAAAGCCACCGAACTCTGGTGGCTTTTTTTCATGACAGCGACGGACCCAATCACCCGACGCGCTTGTCCCGCTCGATCACCGCATACGCGCTGTGGTTGTGGATCGACTCGAAGTTCTCCGCCTCCAGCACATAGGCCACGATGCGCTCATCCGCATTCAGCCGCATGGCGATGTCGCGCACCAGGTCCTCGACGAACTTGGGGTTCTCGTAGGCACGCTCGGTGACGAACTTTTCGTCGGGCCGCTTGAGCAGCCCCCACAGTTCGCACGACGCCTCTTCCTCGGCCATGCGCACCAGCGCTTCGACCGGCAGCTCGCCGGCCAGCTCGACGTTCATGGTGATATGCGAGCGCTGGTTGTGCGCGCCGTACTGCGAGATCTTCTTCGAGCACGGGCACAGGCTGGTCACCGGCACCAGCGCCTTCAGGAACACCCGCGTGGCGCCGTTGCGCACCTCGCCGGTCAGCGTGACCTCGTAGTCCAGCAGCGACTCCACGCCGGACACCGGCGCGATCTTGCTGATGAAGTACGGGAACGTGACCTCGATGCGGCCGGCCTCGGCTTCGAGCTTCTCCAGCATCTTGTCCAGCATCAGCCGGAAGCTGGCCAGCTCCAGCGGCGCGCGCTCTTCCTCCAGCAGCGCGACGAAGCGCGACATATGCGTGCCCTTCTGCTCGGCGGGCAGGTGCACGTCGAGGTTGAAAGTGCCGACGGTCGGCACGATGCCGGCCGGGGTCTTCAGGGTCACGGGATAGCGCACGCCCTTCACGCCGACACGCTGGATCGGGATCTGGCGGGTGTCGGGGCTCGACTGGACGTCGGGCATCACGAAGGCGGGGTTGATGTCATTCATCTACGGTTTCCTCCAGGGTTGCGCCAGGCAAGCGCAAGCCCTTACGGTCGCGGCATTTTCGCAGTCCCTCCATGCCGCGCAACGAGTGTGAAACCACGGGACCCGGCACTGGCGTGCCGACCCGCAGCTGCGAACACAAAAAACGGAGTGTAAGGGAATTCGGACGCACCCGTGGTGCGGCGGCCCGAATCCCCTTGGGGATGGCAGGTGATCAGGCCACGCGCGAGGCGACCGTGACCTGGGGCTGGTCGAGCCCGAAACGCTCGCGCACCGAGCGCTCGATGCCGGCCGCGTCGAGGCCGCATTGCTGCAGCAGGAAGGCCGGGTCGCCATGGTCGACGAAGCGGTCGGGCAGGCCCAGCGTCAGCACCGGCTTGTCGATGCCGGCCTCGGCCAGCGCTTCGAGCACGGCGCTGCCGGCACCGCCCATCACGCTGCCCTCTTCCACCGTCATCAGGTAGTCGTGGTCGGCGGCCAGGCGCCTGACCAGCGCCACGTCGAGCGGCTTGACGAAGCGCATGTCCGCCACCGTGGCGTCCAGCGCCTCTGCCGCGCCCAGCGCCGGCTGCACCATCGAGCCGAATGCCAGCAAGCCGACGCGATGTCCGGCGCGCGCGCCGCCCTCGCGGCGCACCACGCCCTTGCCCACCGGCACCGGCGCCAGGTCGGCGGCGATCGCCGCGCCCGGGCCGGAGCCGCGCGGATAGCGCACCGCGCTCGGGCAGTCCTGCTGGAACGCCGTGGTCAGCAACTGGCGGCACTCGTTCTCGTCGGACGGCGTCATCACCATCATGTTGGGGATGCAGCGCAGGTAGGCGATATCGTAGGCGCCCGCGTGGGTCGCGCCGTCGGCGCCGACCAGGCCGGCGCGGTCCAGTGCGAACACCACCGGCAGGTTCTGCAGCGCCACGTCGTGGATCAGCTGGTCGTAGCCGCGCTGCAGGAAGGTCGAGTAGATCGCCACCACCGGCTTCAGGCCCTCGCACGCCAGCCCGCCGGCGAAGGTGACCGCATGCTGCTCGGCGATGCCGACGTCGTAGTAGCGCTCGGGGAAGCGCTTCTCGAACTCGACCATGCCCGAGCCCTCGCGCATCGCGGGGGTGATGCCGACGAGGCGCTTGTCGGCCGCGGCCATGTCGCACAGCCAGTCGCCGAACACCTGGGTGTAGGTCTTGCGCGCGGGCTTGGCGGCCGGGCGGATGCCTTCGGCCGGATTGAACTTGCCGGGGCCGTGGTAGAGGATGGGGTCGGCCTCGGCCAGCTTGTAGCCCTGGCCCTTCTTGGTGACCACGTGCAGGAACTGCGGGCCGCCGCCTTCGAGCGCGCGCTCGCGGATGTTCTGCAGCGTCGGCACCAGCGAATTCAGGTCGTGGCCGTCGATCGGGCCGATGTAGTTGAAGCCGAATTCCTCGAACAGCGTGGCCGGCACCATCATGCCCTTGGCGTGTTCCTCGAAGCGCTTGGCGAACTCCAGCACCGGCGGCGCCACCGACAGCACCTTCTCGATGCCCTTCTTGGTGGCGGCATAGAACTGGCCGCTCAGCAGCCGTGCCAGGTGGCGGTTGAGCGCGCCCACCGGCGGCGAGATCGACATGTCGTTGTCGTTGAGCACCACCACCAGCGGCAGGTCCTTGTAGACGCCGGCGTTGTTGAGCGCCTCGAAGGCCATGCCGGCGGTCATCGCGCCGTCGCCGATCACCGCCACCGAGACGCGCTTCTGGCCCAGCGTGCGAGCGCCCAGCGCCATGCCCAGCGCGGCCGAGATCGAGGTCGACGAATGCGCGGTGCCGAAGGTGTCGTATTCGCTCTCGCTGCGGCGCGGGAAGCCCGAGATGCCGCCCCACTGGCGCAGCGTGCGCATGCGCTCGCGGCGCCCGGTCAGGATCTTGTGCGGATAGCTCTGGTGGCCCACGTCCCACACCAGCCGGTCGTCCGGGGTGTTGAAGACATAGTGCAGGGCGATGGTCAGTTCGACCGTGCCCAGGTTGGACGACAGGTGGCCGCCGGTCTGCGAGACCGACTCCAGCACGTAGGCGCGCAGTTCGTCGGCCAGGGTCTGGAGCTCGCGCCGGTCGAGCTTGCGCAGGTCCGCGGGGGCGTCAATCTTGTTGAGGAGTGCGTAGGTCATGATGTCCGTTCGGCCGGCTCTAGTTTAATGCGTGCGCAGCACGATCAGGTCCGCGAGGTCGCGCAGGCGCGCGGCGCGCTCGCCGAAGCCGGCCAGCGCCTCGTACGCCTCGGCGCGCAGCGATCCGGCCAGTTCGCGGGCCGCGTCCAGCCCCAGCAGCGACACGTAGGTCGGCTTGTCGTGGGCGGCGTCCTTGCCGGCGGTCTTGCCAAGCGTCGCGGTATCCGCGGTGACGTCCAGAATATCGTCTACCACCTGGAACGCCAATCCCACCGCCGCCGCGTAGCGGTCCAGCGCGGCCAGGCCCTGAGCATCGATCTCGCCACACAGCGCGCCCATGCGCACGCTGGCGCGCAGCAGCGCGCCGGTCTTCATGCGGTGCATGGCTTCGAGCGCGTCGCGCGTCATGGCGCGGCCCACGTTCTGCAGGTCGATCGCCTGGCCGCCGGCCATGCCGGCCGAGCCCGACGCCCGCGCCAGCTCCGCCACCAGCTGCAGCCGCACCGCGGGCGCGATCGGCCCGGCCTCCGCCAGCACGATGAAGGCCTGGGTCTGCAGCGCATCGCCGACCAGCAGCGCGGTGGCCTCGTCATAGGCCTTGTGCACGGTCGGGCGGCCGCGGCGCAGGTCGTCGTCGTCCATGCACGGCATGTCGTCGTGGACCAGCGAATAGGCGTGGATCATCTCCACCGCGCAGGCGGCCGCGTCGCAGGCCGCCGGCGCCGCGCCACTGACTTCGCCGGCGGCATGGACCAGCAGCGGGCGCACGCGCTTGCCGCCACCCAGCGCAGCATAGCGCATCGCTTCATGCAGCGTATGCGGCACCGTGCCGGCGTCGGGCAGCGCGGCCTGCAGCGCGGCCTCGGTGCGCACGCCCTGCGCCTGCATCCATTGTGCGAAGTCGCTCATGCCTCGTCCGTCTCCTGTGCGCCATTGGCACCGTTGCCTTCGCCCGCCAGCGGCCTGAGCGCGTCGCCCTCCAGTACCCGCACCTGCTGTTCGACCCGCTCCAGCTTTTGCTGGCAGTAGCGCACCAGCTCGGCACCGCGGCGGTACGCCGCCAGCGAGGCCTCGAGCGGCAGCTCGCCGCTTTCCATGCTGGCCACCAGCGTCTCCAGTTCGGCCATCGCCGCCTCGTAGGAGGCAGGCGGCGCCGAGGCGGCGTCGGCGGTGTTGTCGGTCTGGACCGCAGCGGTCGTGGTTTTTGGCATATCAGGCCCTGGAAGCTGGAACCGGGGAAACCCGGATGGGGAAGCCCGGATTTTACGCCAAAGCGCGGGCCTGCCCCCATCTTGCCGGGGGATACCGTGCCCCGAGCGGGTGCTTCCGAAGCAGAAGTGACTTGTGCGTTCGGGTCGTCTTTCCGAATGCGGCCGCTACGGCACCCCGATGACGACCCGGGTCGACTTTTTCGCTAAAAAGGCAAAAAAATCAGTCCCTTAACTTTTTGGGTCGGGTACAATCTTTCGTTCGCCGCCAGGGGTTGCCAGCGCATCCAACCGGGCGGCAGTCTTTCCCAAATCGATTCCATTTTCGATGGTTGGGTTGTTCACTGCTTTCACCTGTTCATCTGGGAGTGGGGATAATGTCCAATCTCAGCACCGCGCTCAACCTGGCGCCGGCTGATTCGCAACTGCCCGTCGGCGTCTACTTCGACGAAGCGCTGCATCAACAAGAACTCGAACTGCTGTTCAGCAATGGCCCGGGCTATGTCGGCCATGAACTGATGGTCCCGGAAACCGGCGACTACCACACGCTCAAGGCCGAGGACGAAGGCCGCATGCTGGTGCGCAACGCCACCGGCGTCGAGCTGATGTCCAACGTCTGCCGCCATCGCCAGGCCATCATGCTGAACGGCCGCGGCAACAAGCAGAACATCGTCTGCCCCCTGCACCGCTGGACCTACGACCTCAAGGGCGAACTGCTCGGCGCGCCGCATTTCGACAAGCAGCCCTGCCTGCACCTGAAGCGCTCGCCGCTGCAGAACTGGAACGGCCTGCTGTTCGAGGGCCCGCGCGACGTGCGCGCCGACCTGGCGCGGCTGGGCGTGGCGCAGGACCTGAACTTCGACGGCTATATGCTCGACCACGTCGAGGTGCACGAGTGCGACTACAACTGGAAGACCTTCATCGAGGTCTACCTCGAGGACTACCACGTCGTGCCGTTCCACCCGGGGCTGGGCAGCTTCGTCTCGTGCGACGACCTCAAGTGGGAGTTCGGCGAATGGCATAGCGTGCAGACCGTCGGCCTGCACGCCGGCCTGAAGCGCCCCGGCAGCCCGACGTACCAGAAATGGCACGACGCGGTGCTGCGCTTCAACAACGGCGTGCTGCCCAAGCACGGCGCGATCTGGCTGACCTACTACCCCAACATCATGGTGGAGTGGTACCCGAACGTGCTGGTGATCTCGACGCTGCACCCGGTCGGCCCGCGCAAGACCCGCAATGTGGTGGAGTTCTACTACCCCGAGGAAATCGCGCTGTTCGAGCGCGAGTTCGTCGAGGCCGAGCGCGCCGCCTACATGGAAACCTGCATCGAGGACGACGAGATCGCCGAACGCATGGATGCCGGTCGGCTGGCGCTGCTCAAGCGCGGCACCAGCGAGGTCGGCCCGTACCAGTCGCCGATGGAAGACGGCATGCAGCACTTCCACGAGTGGTACCGCCGCGCCATGGCCTACGCCGGCTAGTGCGATCAGCGCACAAGGCAACCTGAAACGGACCGCCACGGCGGTCCGTTTTGCTTTGGCCGGCGATGTGCGCTGCTAGAATCATTGTCCGGCGCGATCGACGCGGGGCCGCAGAGCCCCGCTCTTGCGCCGGCCTTCTCTCCTTCGCTCCTGCCCGCTTCACCGCGCCCTCGCCATGCAATCGCTCTGGATGCTGTTCGCCGCCTTCGCCTTTTCGCTGATGGGGGTTGGCGTCAAGCTGGCGTCCGACCTCTACACCACCGGCGAGATCGTGTTCTACCGCGGCCTGATCAGCGTGGTGATCATGTGGGTGCTGCTGTCCTCGCGCGGGGTCTCGGTGCGCACCCCGTACATGCTGTCGCATATCAAGCGCAGCGTGTTCGGCGTGACCTCGCTGATGCTGTGGTTCACCTCGATCTCGCTGCTGCCGCTGGCCACCGCGATGACGCTGAACTACATGTCGCCGGTGTGGATCGCGCTGATCCTGGGCGCCAGCGCGGCGCTGGCCGGCACCGGCGGCAACGCCGACCGCCGGCTGGTGCTGGCCATCCTGCTGTCGTTTGCCGGGGTGATCTGCCTGCTGCAGCCGTCGGTGGGCAAGGACCAGCTGACCGGCGGCCTGGTCGGGCTGATCTCGGGCATCTTCACCGCGCTGGCCTATGTCGAGGTGCGCCAGCTTGGCCAGCTGGGCGAGCCCGAAGGCCGCATCGTGTTCTATTTCTCGCTGGTCGGCATGATTGCCGGGCTGGTGTGGATGCTGCTCGGCGGCACCAGCCCGCATACCTGGTACGGCGCCGGCCTGCTGCTGGCGATCGGCATCCTGGCCACGCTGGGCCAGACCGCGATGACCCGCGCGTACAAGCGCGGCAACACCCTGCTGACCGCCAACCTGCAATACGCCGGCATCGTCTTCTCCAGCGTGTGGGGCATGCTGATCTGGTCCGACCGCCTGAACTGGCTGTCGTGGCTGGGCATGGGGCTGATCATCGCCAGCGGCATCGCCACCACGCTGATGCGCGCGCGCCAGGGCACCGACGCCAAGCCCACGCCCGCCACCCCGGTCAAGTCGCCGGAGGCGGAAGTGCACCCCGAGGTGTAGCATTCGGTAAGCCCGACCGCCCCGAATTTCTTCTCCGCTCGCTACAGGATTCCCATGCAGAAACCGCTGATTTCCGTCACCGCACTGCAGTCTCTGCTAGCCGGCCCCGGCCGCTGCGTCGTGATCGACTGCAGCTTCGACCTGGCCGACCCGGCCGCCGGCCGCGAGGCCTACCGCACCGGCCACTTGCCCGGCGCCTTCTACCTGCACCTGGACAACGAGCTGTCCGGCCCCAAGACCGGCCGCAACGGCCGCCATCCGCTGCCGGACGCCGACGACCTGGTCGCGCGCCTGCAGGCGCTCGGCATCGACGACGACACCCCGGTGGTCGCCTACGACGCCCAGGGCGGCATGTTCGCCGCGCGGCTGTGGTGGCTGCTGCGCTGGATTGGCCACGACGACGTGGCCGTGCTCGATGGCGGCAAGGACGCCTGGGTCAAGGCCGGCCTGCCGCTGGAGCACGACGCCGCGGCAGAGCCCGAGGTGCCGGGCACGATCCGCCGCAGCAAGTCGCTGGTGCCGACCGTCGATGCGGACACACTCGTGGACAACCTCGACAAGGGCCGGCTGCTGGTGGTCGATGCGCGCGCGCCCGACCGCTTCCGCGGCGAGAACGAGACCCTGGACCCGGTCGGCGGCCATATCCCGGGGGCGGTCAATCGATTCTTCAAGGACAACCTGGACGCGGAAGGCCGCTTCAAGCCGGCCGAAACGCTGCGCGCGGAATTCGGCGCGGTGCTGGGCACGCACGCCGCCGCGCAGGCGGTGATGCAGTGCGGCTCGGGGGTCACGGCCTGCCACAACCTGCTGGCACTGGAAGCGGCCGGCCTGGACGGCGCGGCGCTGTATCCGGGATCGTGGAGCGAGTGGTGCGCCGACCCGGCGCGCCCTGTCGCTACCGGGGCCACCGGGGCGGCCTGAGCCGCTAGCGTGACGACGCCACGGGCGCGGCGTGGGCGTGCCCGTCGTGGCCATGAGCGCCGTGGCTGTGGCTTTCGTGCACGCCGTTGGTAATGAAGACGATGGCCGAGATCCCCGCCGCCACCAGCACCACCTGGATCGCCGACTCGCGCCAGCGCGGCTTGCGCTGCATCTGCGGCATCAGGTCGCTGACAGCGATATAGATAAAGCTGCTGGCCGCGATCACCAGCACGTAGGGAATCCAACCGCTCAGCTGGTCGAGCAGGAAGTACCCGACCACCCCGCCGGCGATCGCCGCCAGGCTCGACAGCAGGTTGAAGGCAAAGGCGCGCGCCTTGGAGAAACCGGCGTTGAGCAGCACGATAAAGTCGCCCACCTCCTGCGGGATCTCGTGCGCCGCGATCGCCAGCGCGGTGACCACGCCGATATGCGGATCGGCCAGGAACGCCGCCGCGATCACGATGCCGTCGGCGAAGTTGTGGAAGGTGTCGCCGACCAGGATGGTCAGGCCGCTGCGGCCCGCTTCCTCGCGGTCATGGCCGTGGTGGTGGTGGTGCCCGTCGCCCTCGTGATGGTGCGAATGGCGCAGCAGCGACAGCTTTTCCAGCAGGAAGAAACCCAGCAGCCCGGCCAGCAAGGTGCCGAACAGCGCGCGCGGATCGGCGCCGGACTCGAACGCCTCGGGCAGCGAATGCAGCAGCGCGGTGGCCAGCAGCACGCCCACCGAGAAGCTCACCATGCGCTCGACCACGCGGGACGCCACCGTCAGCGACAGCAGCGCCGCCCCGAAGATGCTGCCCACCCCCGAGATCGTGGCGGCGAGCAGGATATACAAAAGCGTCGAATGGATGATGGGCTCCCGGGGTGGCGGTGCCGGGCGGCCCCGCCGTTCCGCCCGCATCGCGCCGGGCGGCAAACGCAACAATGTTGCAATAACTCAAAGGCCGCATTGTACGTATCCGCCGGGACTTTGCAATCCTGCCGTCGGCCGGCAGGCAACGCTCGGGGCGGGGACCGCTTGCCAGGTCAGGCGACGCCGTACTGCCGGAACCAGTCCAGGCACTTCTGCCAGCCGTCCCTGGCATCGGCCTCGCGGTAGCTGGGCCGGTAATCCGCATGGAAGGCATGGCCGGACTCGGGATAGACGATAAAGCGCGAGCGCTTGGCGTCCGGGTCGGACGACGATGCCAGCGCGGCCTTCATGCGGTCCACCTGCTCCAGCGGGATGCCGGTGTCCTTGCCGCCGTACAGGCCGAGCACCGGCGCATGGAGCTGGCCGACCAGGTCGATGGGATTCTTCGGCTTGATCGGCGTCGGCTCGGGCGCCAGCTGGCCGTACCAGGCCACGCCGGCCTTCAGGCGCTGGCTGTGCGCGGCGTAGAGCCAGGTTATGCGGCCGCCCCAGCAGAAACCGGTGATGGCCAGGCGCGAGACGTCGCCGCCGTTGGCGCCGGCCCAGGCCACGGCGGCATCCAGGTCGCCCATCACCTGCGCGTCGGGCACCTTGGCGATCACCTCGCGCTGCAGTTCCTGGATCGTGCCGAAGCTCTGCGGATCGCCCTGGCGCGCGAACAGCTCGGGCGCGATCGCCAGGTAGCCCTGCTTGGCAAAGCGCCGGCACACATCGGCAATATGCTCGTGCACGCCGAAGATCTCGCTGATCACCAGCACCACCGGCAGGTTTTTCTTGCCTTCCGGCTGGGCCCGGTAGGCCGGCATGCTGAAGCCGCCCGACGCAATCGTGACCTCGCCCGCGTTCAGGCCGGAAAAATCGGTCTTGATCGCCTGCTGGGCCATCACCGGCAGGGCGGCGGCCGCAAAGGCGGAACCCAGCGCGGTCTTGACGAAGCCGCGGCGGTCGAAGGTCTGGCCGGGGACCAGGCTGTCCACTTCTGGTTTGAGCATGCTTGTCTCCAGGATCGTTGGTGGCTGGGCCGCCACGCGGCGCCCGCGCCCGATTTTAAGCAGACATGGAGAAAACATGGCGGCGCAGGCCCGCCGGCGCCCCCACCCACAAGCGGGGGTCCGGGCCGGCCATGCGTCAGTGCAGCTTGACGCGCGGACTGGTCTTGCTGCGCAGCCAGTGCGAGACGGTGTCCAGCGCCATCCCGACCGCGCCGTGCAGCGCCATCACATGCATCCGGTACAGCGAGGTGTACATGAAGCGCGCCATCAGCCCTTCGATAAACATCGAGCCGCCGATCAGCCCGCCCATCAGGCTGCCCACCGCGCTGAAGTGCCCCAGCGACACCAGCGAGCCGAAGTCCTTGAAGGCAAACTGCGGCAGCGGCCGCCCCGCCAGCCGCGCGCACAGCGCCTCGTAGAGGAAGGTGGCCTGCTGGTGCGCGGCCTGCGCGCGGGGCGGCACCGAGGTCTGCTTCTCCGGCCACGGACAGCTGGCGCAATCGCCAAAGGCGAAGATGTCCGGGTCGCCCTCGCTCTGCAGCGTCGGGCCGACCACGATCTGGCCCTGGCGGCTGACCGGCAGGCCCAGGCTGGCCAGCACCGCGGGCGCGGTGATACCGGCGGCCCACACCGTCAGGTCCGCATCGATGGTCTTGCCGCTGGCGGTCAGCACGGCCTGCGGCGTGACTTCGGTCACGCGCTCGCTGGTGAAGACGTCGACATCGAGCTTCCTGAGCAGCTTGGCGGTCTCGGCCGAGACCCGCTCGGACAGCGCCGGCAGGATGCGCGGGCCGGCCTCGATCACATGGATGCGCACGTCGCGGCGCGGGTCGAGCCGGTGCAGGCCGTAGGCGCTGAGCACATGCGCGGTGTTGCGCAGCTCCGCCGACAGCTCGACGCCGGTGGCGCCGGCGCCGATGATGGCCACGTCGACGCGCGGCCGGCCGTCGCCATCCACGCGGCCGCGGCCGTTCTGGGCGCGCACGCAGGCCGCGATCAGCCGCTTGCGGAAGCGCTCGGCCTGGGCCACGGTGTCGAGCGCAATGGCGTGCTCGGCGGCGCCCGGCACGCCGAAGAAATGCGTGACGCAGCCGATCGCCAGCACCAGCGTGTCGTACGGCAGTTCCCGCGCGGGCAGCAGCTCGGCGCCGTCCTGGTCGACGCAGGCCGACACCGAGATGGTCTTGCGGGTGCGGTCGATGCCGGTCAGCTCGCCCTGCTGGAACTCGAAATGATGCCAGCGCGCCTGCGCCGCGTATTCGAGCTGGTGGGTGTTGGGATCCATGCTGCCGGCGGCGACTTCATGCAGCAGCGGTTTCCAGATATGGGTGGGCAGGCGGTCCACCAGCACCACGTGCGCCGCGCCCTTGCGGCCGAGCTTGTCGCCCAGCTTCGTTACCAGTTCCAGCCCCCCTGCTCCGCCGCCGACGACGACGATGCGGTGCGTCCTTGTTTCTGTCATGGTCTACCTGCTGCGTTTTTGTAAATTCTTTGCCTGAGGCGCTTACCGAGGCGTTACCGAGGCGTTTGCCACAGTCTGCTGCATTGCAGCATTGCTGGCAAGCGCGGCACGCTGACTCAGCAGTCGCTTCATTCGATACCACCAAGCAGGGGCAGCGAGCCGGCCGGACCGCCGGCTCGCCAGGGGAGGCCCGGGGCAGCCTCAGTGCGCTTCTTCCCAGTTGGCGCCGCTGCCGACTTCGGCCACCAGCGGCACGCGCAGCTCGGCCACCGTGCACATCAGCTCGGGCAGGCGCGCCTTGACCAGTTCCAGCTCGTGCTCGGGTACTTCCAGCACCAGTTCATCGTGCACCTGCATGATCTGGCGCGTCTGCAGGCCGTCGCGCTCCAGCCAGTCCTGCACCGCGATCATCGACAGCTTGATCAGGTCGGCCGCGGTGCCCTGCATCGGCGCGTTGATGGCGGCGCGTTCGGCGGCCTGGCGGCGCGGGCCGCTGCCGCCGTTGATATCGGGCAGCCACAGCCGGCGGCCGAACACGGTCTCGACATAGCCCTGCTCGCGCGCGGTCTGCCGGGTCTCTTCCATGTAGTGGGCCACGCCCGGATAGCGCATGAAGTAGCGGTCGATATAGTGCTTGGCGGCCTCGCGCTCGATGCCGAGGTTGCTGGCCAGGCCGAACGCGCTCATGCCGTAGATCAGGCCGAAGTTGATCACCTTGGCGTAGCGGCGCTGCTCGCTGCTGACGGCGTCGCGCTCGACGCCGAAGATCTCGGCGGCGGTGGCGCGGTGGATGTCCTCGCCGTTGGCAAAGGCGCGCAGCAGGTTCTCGTCGCCCGAGATATGGGCCATGATGCGCAGCTCGATCTGCGAATAGTCGGCCGACACGATCACGCTGCCCGGCTCGGCGATAAAGGCTTCGCGGATGCGGCGGCCCTCCTCGGTGCGCACCGGGATGTTCTGCAGGTTGGGCTCGGTCGACGCCAGCCGCCCGGTCACCGCGGTGGCCTGGCCGTAGCTGGTGTGCACACGCCCGGTCTGCGGGTTGACCATCTTCGGCAGCTTGTCGGTGTAGGTGGACTTGAGCTTGGACAGGCCGCGGTAGTCCAGCAGCAGCTTGGGCAGCGGGTAGTCCTCGGCCAGCTTTTGCAACACCTCTTCGTCGGTCGAGGGCGCGCCGCTGGCGGTCTTCTTCACCACCGGCAGCTTCATCTGGTTGAACAGGATCTCGCCGATCTGCTTGGGCGAACCCAGGTTGAACGACTGGCCCGCGGCCTCGTAGGCCGACTGCTCCAGCGCCAGCATGCGCTGGCCCAGCTCGGCGCTCTGCGCGGCCAGGCGTTCGGCGTCGATCAGCACGCCGTTGCGCTCGACCTTCTGCAGCACCACCGAGACCGGCATCTCGATCTCTTCATAGACCCGCCGCAGCCCGGCCGCGGCCTCGACCTGCGGGAACATCCTGCGATGCAGGCGCAGCGTCACGTCGGCATCCTCGGCGGCGTACTCGGTGGCGCGGGCCAGGTCGATCTGGTCGAAGCCGATCTGGCTCGCACCCTTGCCGCACACCTCTTCGTAGGTGATGGTCTTCAGGCTCAGCAGGCGCTCGGCCAGGCTGTCCATGCCGTGGTTGCGGTGCGACGCCAGCACGTAGCTCTGCAGCATGGTGTCGTGTGCAATGCCGCGCAGCCTGATGCCGTGGTTGGCGAACACATGGACGTCGTACTTCAGGTTCTGGCCGAGCTTGGGGCGGCCGGCATCTTCCAGCCAGGCGCGCATGCGTTCCAGCACGAACTCGCGCGCAAGCTGGCCGTGCTCGGGCAGGCCGGCCACGTCCGGGCCGCGGTGCGCCACCGGGATATAGCAGGCCTCGCCCGGCGCCGCCGACAGCGAGATGCCGACCAGCTGCGCCTGCATCGGATCGAGCGAGGTGGTCTCGGTATCGATCGCCACCAGCGGCGCCGACTCGATGCGCCGCAGCCAGTCTTCCAGCACGCCCGCGCTGGTGACAGTCTCGTAGCGGATCTCGGTGGGCGCCGCGTCCTCGGCCGGCGCCGCGATGGCATCGGCCGACGGCGCCGGCGCATCGAACAGGCCACCCTGCGCGGGCGCGCTGGCCGCGGCGCGGGCGCGGGCCTGGGCGCGCGCATCGGGCAGGCTTTCGCCGGTGGCCTCGCGCAGCCAGGTCTTGAAGCCATAGCGCTGGAAGAACGCCACCAGCTGTTCCTTGTCCTCGCCGGTCTCGCGCAGCGCGTGGAAATCCGCAACCGACTTGCTCAGGTCGCAGTCGGTCTTGACCGTCACCAGGCGGCGCGCCATCGGCAGCCATTCCAGCGTGTTGCGCAGGTTCTCTCCGACCACGCCCTTGATGCCGGGCGCGGCCGCGATCACGCCGTCGAGCGAGCCATGCTCGGCCAGCCATTTGACCGCGGTCTTGGGGCCGACCTTGGGCACGCCCGGCACGTTGTCGACGGCATCGCCGATCAGCGACAGATAGTCGATGATGCGCTCGGGCGGCACGCCGAACTTGGCCACCACGCCGGCAGGATCGAGCACCTCGCCGCTCATGGTGTTGACCAGCGTGACGTGCTCGTTGACCAGCTGCGCCAGGTCCTTGTCGCCGGTCGACACCACCGTGCGCACGCCCTGGTCCATGGCCTGGCGCGACAATGTGCCAATCACGTCGTCGGCCTCGACGCCGTCGACCACCACGATCGGCCAGCCCAGCGCGCGCACGGCCTCGTGGATCGGCTCGATCTGGCGCGCCAGGTCCTCGGGCATCGACGGGCGGTGCTCCTTGTAGGCCGGATACATGTCGTCGCGGAACGTCTTGCCCTTCGCGTCGAACACGCAGGCGCTATACTCTGCCGGGTAGTCGTTGCGCAACTTGCGCAGCATGTTGATCATGCCGTAGATTGCCCCTGTGGGCAGACCCTCCCCATTCCTCAGGTCCGGCAAAGCGTGATAAGCGCGATACAGATAGCTCGATCCATCGACGAGCAAGAGTGTTTTTGGACTATCCGACATTCCCATGGACTCAAAATTGACTGGTGCCGCTGCAGGCGGTGCCTCGACCGCCCCCCTTGCTGACCCGGATGTTGCTGATATCTCCGGCGATACCGTACAACCGCCGCCGGAGGCTGCCTCCGAGCACGCCGCGGCCATTGCCGCTGCGGCCGATGCCGCCGCCGCCGCCGGCAATCCGCCAGAAGTTGCTGCTGAAAAGGCTGCTGCTGCGGCGGCGCGCGCCAATCCGCGCAAGATGATCCCCAGCCTGCGTGCGCTGGCCGACGAAGACCGCGCGACCGCAAAGAAGGCGCGCGCCTCGTGGCAAATGTTCACGATTATGGCAGAGTTCATCGAGGCCACCGAGTACCTGTCAGAGATCCGCCCGGCGGTGTCGATCTACGGCAGCGCGCGCCTGCGTGAGGACTCCCCCTACTACCAGCGCACCATCGAGATCGCGCGGCTGTTCTCGGACGCCGGCTTTGCCGTGATCTCCGGCGGCGGCCCCGGCATCATGGAAGCGGCCAACAAGGGCGCGCACGCGGGCAAGTCGGCCAGCGTCGGCCTGAACATCGAACTGCCGCACGAGCAGCAGGGCAATCCGTACCAGGACATTGCCATGCGCTTCCGCCACTTCTTCACCCGCAAGGTCACCTTCGTCAAGAATTCCGATGCCTTTATCGTGATGCCGGGCGGCTTCGGCACGCTCGACGAGCTGGCCGAGGTGCTGACGCTGGTGCAGACCGGCAAGTCGCGCTCGGTGCCGGTGATCATGTTCGGCAGCCGCTTCTGGAAGGGCCTGCTGGACTGGTTCCGCTTCACGCTGCTGCCGATGGGCCTGATCGCCGAGCACGACCTGGACCTGATGAAGATCGTCGACGAGCCGCACGAAGTGCTGGAAGCGGTCTACGACTATTACGAGCAGCGCGGCGGCGACAAGCCGATCCCGCCGAAGGAAGAGATGTTCTACCTGTAAGGCCGGTCTCCGTGGTCCGGGGGTCGCCAGGACGCCACGGCCACGCATGCGCCACCCGGCACCGTGGCGCAGGTGCCCCCCGGGGCACGGCGGCGGCCTGTGCGGGACAGGAATTGCTAGAATGGAACCTGTCCGTCTGCCAAGCCCGGCGTCGCCGGGTTGCAGTCCAACCGCCGCATGCCGCGGCGCTGCGTGCCGCTTGCGCCGCAGCCCGCACAGGAGCACCTGATGACCTCCCCTTCCCCCGTCCGCCCGGTCCGGTCCACGCGCGCCGCCGCCGTGGCCGGCGAGCCTGAATCGCCTGCCAGGCGGCCCGTGTCCGGCCTGGCCGCGGCAGTGGCCGCCGCACTGGCGCTGGCGTCCGGCTGGGCCGTCGCGCAGGAAAGCAATGCGCTGACCCAGCAGGAACTGAACCAGATCAACAACCAGCCGATTGCCCCGGCCGCCAGGTCGCAGCTGAACCAGCCGCGCCAGCCGAGCTTCCAGCTGAACGAACGCGATGGCACCCAGGTGCGCGAGTACCGCGACAAGGGACGCGCCACCGACATCCAGGTCAGGTCGGGCTTCGGCACCAGGTACGAGATGAGCAAGCCGGAAGACAGCTCGCCCAAGATCCGCGAGCACGACGTCAACCGCGTGCCTTCGGTCAACCTGAAGTTCTGAACCCGCTTGCCCACGGCCTGGCCTGAACGCCAGGCCGCGCCGGCCCTCCGGCAGTCATGCCGCGGCGGCGGCCCGGATTTTGTCCGGAACTGGCGCCCGCCGCTTTCCGATTCGCATCACACAACGAGTATGGCCGTATTCACCACGGTCTCGCAGGACGAGATCGCACGCTGGCTGCTGGATTTCGACCTTGGCGAAGTGCGCGACCTGCGCGGCATCGCCTCGGGCATCGAGAACAGCAATTTCTTCCTCACCATGGAGCACGAGGGCCAGACGCGCCAGTACGTGCTGACTATCTTCGAGCGGCTGTCGTTCGCGCAGCTGCCCTATTACCTGCACCTGATGGCGCACCTGGCCGAGCGCGGCATCCGCGTGCCCGCGCCGATCCCGGCGCGCGACGGCGAGATCCTGCGCCCGCTCAAGGGCAAGCCCGCCACCATCGTCACGCGCCTGCCCGGCGCGTCGCAGCTGGCGCCCGACGCGCAGCACTGCGCCGAGGTCGGCGACATGCTGGCGCGCATGCACCTGGCCGGCGCCGACTACCCGCGCCGCCAGCCCAACCTGCGCAGCCTGCCCTGGTGGCAGCAGACCGAGCGCGAGATCCTGCCCTTCCTCGATGCCGGCCAGCGCACGCTGCTGCAGCGGGAAATCGCCCACCAGGCGGCGTTCTTCGCCAGCGCGGCGTATGCCAGCCTGGGCGAAGGCCCGTGCCACTGCGACCTGTTCCGCGACAACGCGCTGTTCGAGGAAGACGCCAGCGGCCGCCACCGGCTGGGCGGCTTCTTCGATTTCTACTTCGCCGGCAACGACAAGTGGCTGTTCGACGTGGCGGTCACCGTCAACGACTGGTGCATCGACCTGGCCACCGGCGAACTCGACCCCGCGCGGGCGCAGGCGCTGCTGCGGGCTTATCATGCGGTCAGGCCGCTGACCGAGACCGAGGCCGCGCACTGGCAGGACATGCTGCGCGCGGGCGCGCTGCGCTTCTGGGTGTCGCGACTGTGGGACTTCTACCTGCCGCGCGAGGCCGACATGCTGCAGCCCCACGATCCGACCCATTTCGAACGCATCCTCCGCCGGCGCCTGGACGCACAACCCGCGAACCCCGAGAGCGCCCCGCTCCCCTGGATCTGACCCGTATGCAACTACTGGAAGTCCCTGCCAAGGAAGGCTACACCTGGTTCCGCCAGGGCATCTGGCTGTTCCGCAAGAACCCGCTGACCTTCCTGATGCTGCTGTTCGTCTACCTGATCGCCGCGCAGCTGGCCATCGTGGTGCCGCTGATCGGCATCATCGCGCTGCTGGTGGTCACGCCCGGCCTGTCGGTCGGCGTGATGACCGCGTGCCGCGACGTGATCCAGAACAAGCGGGTGCTGCCCACCGTGCTGCTGGCGGGCTTCCGCGCCAACGGCAAGGAAGCCACGCGCAACCTGCTGGTGCTGGGCGGCATCTACGCCGGGCTGGTGTTCATTCTCGGGCTGATCGCCGGCGCGGTGGTCGACATGAGCGCGCTGGTGCCGATCGTGCTGAAGGAAGAAGCGCCGACCGCCGAGGCGGTGCGCCAGCTGTACTACGCCATGCTGATCGGCGCGCTGTTGTACACGCCGATCGCAATGATGTTCTGGTTCGCGCCGCTGCTGGCGGCGTGGCACGGCGTGCCGCCGGTCAAGGCGCTGTTCTTCAGCTGGACCGCATGCTGGCGCAACCGCGGCGCGTTCTTCACCTACGCGGTGCTGTTCGCGATGCTGCTGGTGGCGATCCCGTTCTTCCTGGAGGCGGTGTTCAGCGCCTTTGGCGCCGAGACGGTGCTGTCGTTCCTGGTCACGCCGTATTCGCTGCTGATGCTGGCGATCTTGTACTGCTCGTTCTATGCGACGTACCGCGGCTGCTTCAACGTGACCCCGCCGGGGGTAGAGCCGGCGGCGCCGGCTACGCCGGGCGTCTGAAAAAACGCTCGCTACGCGATGGGGTACTCCCTCTCCCGCTTGCGGGAGAGGGTTGGGGAGAGGGCGGGAGCGCCCACGCAGTAAAGCGCGTCGCTATTGCCAGCGCCTGCCCTCTCCCCCGGCCCCTCTCCCGCTGTATGGACCGGGGACAAAGGTGACAGGTGTGCGAGGACATGGTTGACACTCCCGGGCAGATATCTGCCCGGGAGAACGAACCATGCCGTGGAGCGCCCGAGACACCATGAGT
>NZ_QKZN01000013.1:1136-118914 GCF_003254285.1 Cupriavidus phytorum | reverse complement strand
CCGCAGTGTTCCACCGCATCGAGCAGCAGCGGATACCCCGCCGTATCGTCCGGTTGGGGCGGCAGGTGCGGGCAATCCGTGACGGTCAGGCGCGTACCGCTGCGCAGGCTGCGTACGGAAGCGCTGCCGGTGAACACTAGTGCGCGGGCTTCGATGGCTTCCATCACCTGCTCGGCGACGCGCTGCGCGCTGGCCAGGTCCGGTGCCAGCGACAGGCTGACTGAAAAATAGGGATCCGGGCTCACGGCACGGCCGGAAAAGACGCCGTAGCGCGCCGGCGCGTGCGCCCGGATCGCGCGCTTTACTTCGGGGTCCCAGGCGCTCACTGCCACGCCGCCCACTGCAGCACGCGTCTCCCAGATCAACTGCTGGATGGCATCGACCGATTCCTGGCTATGCGCGCGGTGGTAGCGGATACCGCCGCCGGCCGCCGATTCGGAGTCTTCTGGCAATTGCGCGCCGTCGGCAAAGATCACCACGGCATGGCCGAAGGGTGCTTCGTCGTCTTCCACCACGGTATATCCGAGACCGGCCTCGGCCAGCAGGCGTGACAGGAACTGATAGTCGGTCTCGCGGAATTGCGCGATGTGGTCGCGTTCGCCGAACGCGGCGATGCGGGCTTCGGCTCCAGCCGCATAGCGCCACTGCGCATACGGCGCATAGTCCTGCAGAACGGCTTCGATGATGCTGTCGAGTGTCCGACCTTGGAACACCTGGCTGTGACGCTGCTGCGTGGTCAGCCACAGCCACGGGACCAAAGTCAGGCGATAGCGCGCGAGGCTGCCGTCGGCACCAAGCTTCTCGGCCTGGCGGATCAGGCCGGTGCGGCGTGACTGGCCACCGCCGGCGAGCGTAGTCAGCAGCGTGATGCGCTGCCCCATCAGACTGTCCAGCGCGATGTCGGCATTGGCGCTGACCGCAACGATGCGCCATTCGAACAGCGCCGAGATGGCATCGCGGCCGATCCAGCCCTCCACCGCCAACTCCTCGAGCGGCCCTTCTCCATCCATTGCATACAGACGATGGGTAGAGGAAAAGAGATGTTGGTAGAGGCTTGCAGTGTCCATTTTCCGATGCGTCAAACCGCCGTGTTGTTCGGACGCGCTATTGCGACCTCGGCGCATAGCAATCGGCCATTTGTGCCTCTGCATCTAAAGGAAATCAACGAGCGGGGATCCGGATTCGAAGCCCGATATTCATCTCGATCAAATATCCAGAGCTTTTGTCCCTTCAACGGGACGAATTCTCGGTTCGAATGCGCACTTAGGATTTCGGCTATTTGCTAACGTGCGAGCCTCGGGCAGGATGCGGCGTCCGTATAGGAATGCGAACTGTCTTATCGCGCCGCGTGCCGCGCCGCGAGAGACTGGGGCTGTCATCGAACAACGGTGACCGAGTGTGGAAACTCGATGTCTCAACCGAACGGTCGTCCATGACGACCGTTCTTGCCTATACGTGCAAGCCACCCATGGCGGGCCGGATGAGGCAGCCGAAAGGCTGACCGGCAATAGTTGTGACACCGGTTTCCACCCTCGTCGTCAGGCCCGCCGCCCTCCTCTTGCGTCGCGCGGCGGACCTTCATGCAACGATTGGAGGTCCTATGTCGGAAATCGATTTATCTACGGCGCGGTACAGTCTCTTGGCGGTGGCAGCAGGCATTGATGGGGTACTTGCCTTGCTGGAGCAGCAGAGTGAATGGTGGGAAGGCGGCTTTGCGGCGTTTTGCCTGTTGGGGTTGGTGAAGGCGCAACTGGAGCGAGTGCTGGAGGACGAGTTGCCGGCCTCCTGATGCAGACCGCTTGCCGGGCGTTGCGGTTAAGTGCGTCTCCTCTCGCTTGTTATCTCCCTATCCCGCATAAGAGGGAGATAACAGGCACCAGCCAACGTAAAGTCCAATTACAAAAACCCGATCGAAAACCACGGCACCAACGTCAACAGCACCAGCGCCACGAACAGCGCCGCCATATGCGGCCACACCCGTGGCATCGCCACGTCCGGCGACACGCGCCCGATGGCGCAGGCGGCATAGAACCCCACGCCGAACGGCGGCGCGAACAAGCCCAGCCCCATGGCGAAGATCACGACCATGGCATAGTGCACCTCGTGCACGCCTACCATTCTGGCAATCGGGAACAGCAACGGCCCGAACAGCACGATGGCCGGGATGCCTTCCAGCAAGCTGCCCAGGATCACGAAAGCTAGCGCCGACACCAGCAGGAAACCGGTCTTCCCGCCCGGCACGGCGGACATGATGCTGACCAGGTCCTGCGCAAACCCGGACTGCGTCAGCGCCCACGCCATGGTGGTGGCACAACCCACGATCAGCAGGATCGCGCCGGACAGCACCGCGGTATCGACCAGGATGGGATAAATGCGCCGGAGGTCGAACTGACGGTACATCAGCACGCCGGCCAGCAGCGCGTAGAAGATGCCGATGGTCGATACCTCCGTGGCAGTGGCCACACCCTCCACCACGGCGGTACGGATAATGACCGGCAATGCCAGCGCCGGCAGTGCCACCATCAGCAATTTCAGCAATGCGCGGCCGGACGGACGCGGCACGTTTCGCATGTCTTCCTTGCGCGTCTGCCACCAGACCACCAGCGCCATCATCGCCAGTCCGACCAGCGCCGGCATCAGTCCGCCGATGAACAGCGAGGTGATCGACACGCCCGTGACGGAACCGACCGTGATCAGCACAATACTGGGCGGAATCGTCTCCGACATTGCGCCGGACGCCGACAGCAGCCCGATCAGTTCGCCATCCTTGGCGCCACGCTGCTTCATCTCCGGGAACAGCGCCGGCGCGACCGCCGCCATATCGGCCGTCTTCGACCCGGAGATGCCCGAGACGATATACATCGCGCCGAGCAGCACGTACTGCAGTCCGCCGCGCAGATGGCCGAGCAGCCCGGCCAGGAACTGAATCATCGCCCGGGCCAGGCCCGTCATTTCGATCAGCCCGCCCAGGAAGATGAACAGCGGCACCGCGAGCAGTATCAGGTGCGACATGCCCTCCTGCATCCGATTCGGGATGATGGACAGCGGCGTGGCCGTGGACAACGCCAGATAGCACAGCGTGGACAGTCCGAAGGCAAAGGCGATGGGTACGCCGATGGCGACGCAGGCGACCAGCATCAGCAGGAAAAAGATCACCAGGTTGGCATTGCCCAGCTCCATCAGCACCGGTGAGAGCAGCCATAGCGCGCCGCCGCCGAGCCCGACCAGCACGCCGCTGATGGCCGCCTGCGTGCGGCTCGCGCGCTCGAACAGGCGGATCACGGCGGTGACGAGCATCAGCACGGTGCCGGCCAGCACCGCCGCCGCGCGCCAGGCTTCGCTGACCTCCAGCGTCGGCGTCAGCACCTCCACATGTTCGGCCAGGTGTTCCCACGCCGGCGGCACCAGCAGCAACAGAAATGCCACCACCATCCACATGCCGCAGGCGTCCACCCACGCGCGCCGCCGCGGCGTCAGCCTGCTGACGAAGGTGGTGAGCTGCATATGCGCACTGCGCTGCAGGGCGATGATGGCGCCGAGCATTGCCAGCCACAGGAACAGGATGCCGGCAAGCTCCTCGGTCCACGGCAGCGGCGCATGCAGGGCATAGCGTGCGAAGGCGCCGCCCCCCAGGATCAGCGTCTCCGCGACGACGATCAGCGCGGCCGGCACTTCCACCAGGCAGGCCAGGATGCGTCCCCAGCGCGCGCTGGCGGGCGGTGGCGTACCGTCGGTGCGGGCGCTGCGGGCGGCATGGGCCGATACCAGTGGATCGGCGGCGTGCTCCATCATGATCTCCTCCTCTTGCATATCGGCGTGACGGCGCCTGGCCTCAGACCAGCGGTCCGGTGTATTTTTCGAGCATCTCCCAGGCCTCGTCGCCGAATTTCTTGCGCCACTCCGCATAGAAGCCCCCCTCCCGCAGCAGCTTGCGGAACGGCGCCGGATCGGGGCGGTTGAAGGCGATGCCAAGCCGGGTCATCTCCGCCTGCGCTTCGACGTCGACCCGCGCGACGTCCTCGCGCTGCTTCAGCGCCGCGGCGGCGAAGCGCGTCGTCAGCGAAGCCTGCACCTCGCGCGGCAGTGCCTGGAATTTCCTGGCATTGCCGAAGATGAAGTGGCCGTCCCAGGTATGCGCGGTCATCGAGCAAAACTTCTGCACTTCATACAACTTGCCGCTGCGGATCAGCGACAGCGGCGTCTCCTGTCCATCCACCACGCGCGTCTGCAGCGCGGAATAGAGATCGGCGAACGGAATCACCGTCGGCGCCGCGCCCAGCATCCGGAACATCGACACCCACAACGGGATCGCCGGCACGCGGATCTTGAATCCCTTCAGGTCCGCCGGCGTGTTCACCGGCCGGGTAGCGGAGGTGATATTGCGATAGCCGTTGTCCAGGCACTTCTCGAACACGTGCAGGTTCACCTTGACCAGCGCGTTGCGCACATAGGCCCCCAGTCCGCCGTCCATCGCGGCCCATACCGTGGTGTAGTCCTTGAAGGCAAAGGCCACGCCGTTGATGCTGGCGGCCGGCACGCGTGTCTGCAAATTGGTGCTGGCGGTAGACATGAAGTCGATGGCGCCGGCGAGGACCTGGGACACCATGTCAGGCTCGCTGCCAAGCTGACTGTTGGGGTAGACCTGCAGGTCCACCTTGCCGCCGGTGTCCCGGCGAATGGCCTCGGCGGCCTCCCTGATGCGCAGCGTGCCGGGATGGTCCGCGGGAAAGGCCGTGCCATACCTGAGCTTGATCGTGGCGTTCTGGGCGAACGCTTTGCGCCCGGGCAAGGCCAGCGCCAGTCCGCTGGCAGCGAGTGCGCCGAACTGCCGGCGAGTTAACCGATTGGCCATGATGTGCTTGTCTCCTGTTGTTCAAGTTGTCGCCGTGAAGGACATGAGCGCCGCGGCGCCGCGCTCGCGCAGCACCGTCAGGTGTGCGGCCAGCCGCAGCTGGAACTGCTTGGGCCACGGTGCCTCGCCAAAGACGGCACCATGCGCCAGGGCCTGGTGTATGGCGTCCGTATCGTCGTGCGCGCCGCGCAACGCGGCGGCAAGCGGCGGAGCACCGGGATCGGAGGCGGCCAGCGGCTCGCCGTGCTGGTTGGTGTCGCAGCGCAAATAGTGGAGCCACAGCGCCAGGGCGCGCTCCAGGCATGGCCGCGCGACGCCGGCTGCGAGGCTTTCGCGCAGGGCCGGCAGCCAGCGCAGCGGCACCTTCTGCGTGCCATCCGCGGCAATCTGCGCCGTGCGGTGGTCTAGCGCGGCATTGCGGAAGCGCTGCAGCAAGGCCTCGCTGTAAGCGGCCACGTCATATCCGGGCGGCGCTTGCACGGTGGCGCGCAGGTCAGCCATCACTCCGCGGGCGAAGGCGCCGACCAGCGGATCGTCCATGGCCTCGGCAACAGTCTGCAGGCCGCACAGTTGTCCGGCATAAGCGATAGCGGAATGGGTGCCGTTGAGCAGCTGCAGCTTCATCGCCTGGAACGGTCGGACATCGCCGGTCAGCAGCGCGCCGCCCGCTTCCCACGCCGGCCTGGGTCCGGCGAAGCGGTCCTCGATCACCCACTGCGTGAAGGCCTCGCAGACAATGGCGGCCTCGTCGCGCAAACCCAGGCGGCGCTGCGCGTCACGGCGCGATGCGGGCGTGGCAGCGGGGACGATGCGGTCCACCATGGTGTTGGGGAAGGTTACGTCGTCGCGCACGCGACGGGCCAGCACGGGGTCCTTCAGCGCTGCGTACTGCCCCAGCAGCTTGCGCAGCGTGTCGCCGTTGGTTGGCATGTTGTCGCAGCACACGATGCTGAGCGGCGCCCCGGCGGGCCGACGGCGCAGTCCGGCAGCCAGTACGCCGAGCGTGCTTCTGGGCGCGTCGCGATGAGCCAGGTCGTGTCGGATATCGGGGTGTTGCGTGTCCAGGTCGGCGCTGGACGGATGCAGGCAGTAGCCCTTTTCTGTCACGGTGCAGGTCACCACGGCGATGCCGGGGTCGGCCAGCGCGCCGAGCACCTCCTCCAGCGCATGCGGGGCATACCACGCCTGCACCACGGCGCCGACGACGCGCGTGGTGGCCGCAGCGCCTTCGCACTCGGTCACCGAATACAGGAAATCCTGCGCCGCCAGCGTACGTGGTGTGCGCGGCTCCCGCAGGCTGACGCCGACAATGCCCCAGCGGCTGTCCCCGGCGTGGATCGCGGCCTCGGTGTACAGCGCCTGGTGCGCGCGATGGAACGCGCCGAGGCCCAGGTGCAGCACGCCGCGCGACAAGCGGCTGCGATCGTAGCCTGGCTGTTGCACCTCGGCGTTGGCGCGGCAACAGTTGCGTTGCGTGAGCCTCATCGGCGGTACCTCGGCAAGTCAATTGTGAGCGGCATCGTGCGTGCATCCGGCGATATCTTCGATGCGATGAAGTTTGCACGCAGCCGTGGTGTCCAACGTGCGGTGCTTTCGCGATTCACTACGGCAAAGGCTGCATTTGATTGCGGAATCGGCCGTACTCCGCCGCATTCGGCCCGCAGTACTCTGGCCGCATCCACACCGATGCTGGCGTTACGCAAACAGGCGGCGCCATCGGGCCAAGACAACGACGATCCGGCCGGAGACACCTTTTGAAGATCGAACAGATAAAAACCATCGTCACCTGCCCGGGGCGCAACTTCGTGACGGTCAAGGTGGTCACCGATGCAGGCGTGTACGGACTCGGCGACGCCACGCTCAACGGCCGCGAGCTCGCGGTACGGGCGTACCTGGACGAACATGTGATCCCATGCCTGATCGGCCGCGATCCGCGCAGCATCGAGGACATCTGGCAATACCTCTACCGCGGCGCTTACTGGCGGCGCGGTCCGGTCACGATGACCGCCATCGCGGCCATCGACATGGCGCTGTGGGACATCCTGGGAAAGCTGGCCGGCATGCCCGTGTACCAGTTGCTGGGCGGCCGCAGCCGCCATGGCCTGATGGTGTACGGCCACGCTAATGGCCGCGACCACGCCGAGGCCATCGATGCGGTGCACCGCCATATCGAACAGGGCTACAAGGCGATTCGCGTGCAGTCTGGCGTGCCGGGCTTGTCCAAGGTGTATGGCGTCGGCACGCAACCCGGCCACTACGAACCAGCGCAGAAGGGCTTGCCGCCGGAGGAGCCCTGGGACACAGCGCTGTACCTGCGCCACACGCCCGCACTGTTCCGCAAGGTGCGCGAAGCCGTCGGCTTCGGCCCGCATCTGCTGCACGATGCGCACCACCGGCTGACACCGATCGAAGCGGCCAGCCTCGGCAAGGCGCTGGAGCCCTTCAGCCTGTTCTGGCTGGAAGACGCAACTCCGGCGGAGAACCAGGAGGCATTCCGGCTGATCCGCCAGCACACCACCACCCCGCTTGCGGTCGGTGAAGTCTTCAATTCACTTTGGGATTCCAAGGAGCTGATCGGCCATCAGCTGATCGACTACATCCGCACCACCATCGTCCACGCCGGCGGCATCACGCATGTGCGTCGCATCGCGGACTTCGCCGCGATCCACCAGGTCCGAACCGGCTTTCACGGCGCGACCGATTTGTCACCGATATGCATGGCGGCGGCGGTCAACTTCGGGCTGTGGGCGCCGAACTTCGGCATCCAGGAACTGATGCCGCATGGCCCACTGATCGACGAGGTGTTTCCGCACAACTACCGGCTGGAGGATGGCCACCTGGTAATGGACGACGTACCCGGCCTTGGCGTCGATATCGACGAGGCGCTGGCGGCCCGGTATCCGTACGAGCGCGCCTACCTGCCGGTGGCGCGGCTGCGCGATGGCGCGATGTGGAACTGGTAGCGGCCAGCGCCAGTTGACCGGAACAAGGAGCAAGCATGCTTAGCATCGTGGTCGAGCAACCGCACCGCATGGTGGTGCGCGAGCGGCCCAACCCATGCCCTGCCGAGGGCGAGGTGCGCGTGCGCGTCCGCCTCGCCGGCATCTGCGGTTCGGACCTGCATATCTACCATGGCAAGAATCCGTTTGCGACGTATCCACGCGTGATCGGGCATGAGTTCGTCGGCCATATCGATGCGGTCGGCTCTGGCGTCGGCGCTGACCGCATCGGTGAGCGCGTGGTGGTGGATCCGGTGATCAGTTGCGGCCAGTGCCATGCCTGCCGCATCGGCCGGCACAATGTCTGCCAGCGGCTCCAGGTGATAGGCGTGCACCGCGATGGCGGCTTCAGCCAATTCGCATGCGTGCCGGCGCGTAACGCCTACACTGTCCCTGACGGCATGCCGAGCGCCAGTGCAGCGGTGATCGAGCCGTTTGCCGTGGCGGCCAACGCCACCCACCGCACCGGTGTGCTGCCCTCCGACGTGGCGCTGATCTACGGTGCCGGGCCGGTCGGCCTGAACCTGCTGCAAGTCTTGAAGCGTGTGTATGGCGTACGCACCTTCATCACCGATCATGTCGATGAGCGGCTGGCCCTGGCGCGCGGCTGCGGCGCGGAAGAAGACGAGATCATCAACACCGCGCGCGAACCCCTTGCCCGCGCCCTCGAACGGCGCGGCGTGGGCGGCGGGCCAACGCTGATCTACGACGCGGTCTGCCATCCCGCCATCCTCGAGGAAGCCGTGGCGATGGCCGCGCCGGCGGGCCGCATCGGTGTGCTCGGGTTTTCCGCCGCGCCGTCGGCCGTGCCGCAGCAGGCGCTGACCAGCAAGGAACTGACCTTGTACGCCTCGCGGCTGAACTGCGCGATGTTTCCCACCGTGATCGACTGGATTGCACGGGGGCTGGTGGACCCGGGCCGTATCGTTACGCACCAGATCAACTTCCGCGACGTGGCCGGCGCCTTCGACCTCGCCGAAAGCCATCCGCGCGCCTGCTGCAAGGTGCTGCTCGACCTGGGCGAGGACGCGTGACATGCGTGCGACCTTCGACATCGTCGCGCTCGGCGAGCCCATGGTCGAGTTCAACCACGCCGGCCCGCGCGATTCGCGTACCTATGTGCAGGGCTTTGGCGGCGATACCTCCAACGCCATCATCGCCGCGGCCCGCCAGGGTGCGCGGTGCGCCTACCTGACCAGGGTGGGCGACGATGAATTCGGCCGCATGTGCGTGTACCTGTTGCGCACCGAGCGGGTCGACACCAGCGGCGTGGTCATCGACGGCTCGGCGCCTACCGGCCTCTACTTCGTCCATCACGGGCCGGATGGCCACATCTTCACTTATCGGCGCACGGGTTCCGCCGCGAGCCGGATGCAGCCCGCCGACCTGCCGGTGGCATTGCTGGAACGTGCCACGTGGCTACACGTCTCCGGCATCAGCCAGGCCATCAGCGCGTCTGCCGCGCGCACCGTGCGCGAGGCCATCCGCATCGCCCGCCAGGCCGGCACCAAGGTGTCCTACGATCCCAACCTGCGCCTCAAGCTCTGGCCCCTGGAGCGGGCCCGCGAGGTCATCCTCGCTACCCTGTCCCTGTGCGACCTGTTCCTGCCCAGCCTTGACGACGTGCGCCAGCTTGCCGGCATCGACGATCCCGAAGGCATCGTCGACTGGTGCCACCGGATGGGCGCACCGCATGTGGTCTTGAAGCTGGGCAGCCAGGGTTGCCTGGTGTCCGCCGGCGGACAGCGGACCGCGGTGGCGCCCTTCCCCGTCGACGCTGTCGACGCCACCGGCGCAGGCGACTGCTTCGACGGCACTTATCTGGCGCGGCTGGTAGCCGGGGATGACGCTGTGTCCGCTGCCCGATGGGCGGCGGTGGCAGCCGCGCTGGCCACCACCGGCCAGGGCGCCGTGGCCCCGCTGCCGGAGACGCAGGCGGTCTGGAATGCGCTGAAAGCGCAATCTTGAAGGTGGCGACGCCGCGACATTCACGCTGACTGCGCGCCCGCTCGCGAACGGAATCCGTCGATTCAGCCCATGGGCCTGGAACGGCGCCAGGCGGTGGCCTATACCTGTCGCATGCCAATCTTCCTGACGACGAGGTATCCCATGCACCACGCCTTCCCGCCCAACGATCCCAACGCCATGGCCTACTGGCGCGCGCGCCGCATGGTGCGCGCGCTGCGCGGCTGGTATATCCACCTGCTGGTCTACGCCGTGGTCAATGCGTGGCTGTGGTTCCGCTTCTTCTACTTCCCGTCGCCGCCGTGGTCGCATTACGCCACCACCGGTTGGCCGTGGCCGCTGACCACCACGCTGGCCTGGGGACTGGGACTGGCCCTGCATGGATTGCTGGTCTGGAGCAGGCTGTCGCGTCGCGGCCGCGACTGGGAACAGCGCAAGATCCAGGAATTCATGGACCGGCACTAGCCGGACCTCTGGCCGGCGGCGCGTGGCGCCGGCCAGCTTACATTTGCCGGAACCGATGCATGTAGGCACGCGACACCGGCAGTTCGGCATCGCTGCCGCGCATCCGGACAAAGAGTCGGCCCGACTCGTCGCGCCGCGTGCCGGCCACGTATTCCATATTGACGATGGATGAGCGGTGGATCTGCCAGAACACCTCCGGGTCCAGGCCGGCGATCAATTCCGCCAGCGGCGTGCGGATCAGGTGCTCGCCATCGCGGGTATGGACTACCACGTACTTGTCGTCGCTCTGGAAGTACATCACCTCCTGGATCGGCACGTGGCTGGTGGTATTGCCGCGGCTGGCGCGGACCCACCGCAACTGGCCGCCGCCCTCCGCGCGCGGCTGGGCGCGGGTCAGCTGGTTCAGCAGTTGTGCCAGTTCGGGCAGGGGCGCCGCTTCCTGCAGCGCCTTGCGCAACCGCTCGATGGTGCGGCCGAGCCGTTCCTCGCTGACCGGCTTGACCAGATAGTCCACCGCCGCCCGCTCGAAGGCATCGAGCGCAAATTCGTCATAGGCCGTGACGAACACCAGCCGCGTATCGGTTTCGATGCCCTGCGCCACTTCCAGCCCGGACAGGCCAGGCATCTTGATATCGAGGAAGGCGACGTTCGGCGACAACCGTGCGATGGCTTCGGCGGCCTCGATGCCGTTGGTCGCCTCGGCAACGATCTGCAACTCCGGCCACAGGCGCTGCAGCTTGCCGCGCAGGTACGCACGCAGGTGTTCTTCGTCATCGGCGATCAGGGCGGTTGGCGTCATCGGGCGTCTCCGGTTCAGGATGCAGGCGGCAGCGGCAGATCGATCAGCACCGCGGTGCCCGGCGAGCGCTCTTCGATCCTGACGTGGGCATCGCCGTCATACAGCACCGCCAGCCGTTCGCGCAGGTTCGACAGGCCGACGCCGGCGCCCGCCGACGGCCGGAAGCCCATGCCATCGTCCTCGATCGTCGCCAGCATGCGCGCGCCGCGCCGCTCCAGCCGGACCAGCAGCCGCCCGCCCTCGATCTTCGGCTCCAGGCCATGCTTGATCGCATTCTCGACCACGGGCTGCAGCAGCATCGGTGCGAGCGGCATCGCTTCGAGCTCCGGGTCGACATCGACCGCGTAATGCAGCCGCTCGCCCATGCGGATGCGGATCAGCGCCAGATAATCGCGCAGCAGCTTCGCCTCCTGCGCCACCGTACCCTGTGTCGCGCGGCTGGCGGCAAGCGACGCGCGCAGGTAGGCGATGAAATGCTCCAGCATCATCGTGGCCTTCTGCGGCGCGGGCTCGATCAGGCTGACCACGTTGGCCAGCGTATTGAACAGGAAGTGCGGCTCGATCTGCGCCTGCAGCAGCTTCATGCGCGCCTCGACCAGCTGCTTCTCCGTCGACAGCGTGCGCACCTGTTCCTGCGCCATGTACTCGGCAATCTTGCGCTCTTCCCACCGCCGCCCAAGCAGACCGACGCGGCCCCAGGTCATGATGCCGTGCACCGCGAGGCCGATGCCCCAGCCCAGCAGCGGGCCACCCGCCCACGGCCGGTGCGACGGGCCCAGCAGATGGAAGCCGATCAGCATCGCGTTCACCACCACGTAGACCATGGCATGCAGATAGAAGAAGCGCAACGCGCGCACGCGGTGGCGGGCTTCTTCATAGGCACGCTGCTCGGGGGCGGCGCGCCAGAGGCGCGAGTGGGGGAAAGGCACGGGCGGTGGTTGGGGTGCGAATTTGTGCAGGTTACCACCGGCCCCAAGGGGGCTGATATGCGGGTGCCGGGAATCGACGGGATGGCGGCGTGAAACGACGGAAATCAGGCGTCGACGCCCGGGTGTGGGCCGGCTACCGCTGTGACACCGCCTCGGACATCCCAAAAACAAAACGGGCCACGCCATGCGTAGCCCGTCTTTCAATTCTGGTGCCGGCTGCAGGACTCGAACCCGCCACCTGATGATTACAAATCAACTGCTCTACCTGATGAGCTAAGCCGGCATATTGATGCAGACCGCGATTCTACTGCATTGCGGTCGGCTTTGGGATGGCTTACTTCACTACTTTCAGTGCAGGCTTCTTGCCGCCGATGCGGGGCACCGGGGGCGGCGTGTCGTCGTCGCCGGGGCCGGTGTCGCTGGTGGTTGCCGGGGTTTCGGCTTCGACCGGGGCGAGCTTGGGCGGCGGGTTGTTTTCACGTTCGGTGGCGGCCTGGGTCTCCGGCACGCTGCGTTCGACCGGGAAGGCCATGCCCTGTCCGTTCTCGCGCGCGTAGATCGCCAGCACGTTCTCGACGGGCACGTCGATCTTGCGGGATACACCGCCGAAGCGTGCGCTGAAGGTGATCCACTCGTTGCCCATGTCCAGGCCGCTGGTGGCGTCGAAGCTGACGTTCAGCACGATCTCGTTGTTCTTGACGAACTCGCGCGGCACGTTGGTGTTGGCGTCGACGAAGACGGCGATGTACGGCGTGAAGCCGTTGTCCGTGCACCATTCGTAGATGGCGCGGATCAGGTAGGGCTTGGTGGAGGTTTCAGGCATTGTGCTTCCAATGGCGCCGCGATGGCCCGAGGGCGGTTGCCGTCGGGCCGGTGCCGGTTAGCGGCGCATCACCTTTTCGGACGGGGTCAGCGCTTCGATGTACGCGGGACGGCTGAAAATGCGTTCAGCATACTTCAGCAGCGGCGCGGCGTTCTTCGACAGCTCGATGCCGTAGTGGTCCAGGCGCCACAGCAGCGGCGCGATAGCGACGTCGAGCATCGAGAACTCTTCGCCCAGCATGTACTTGTTCTTGACGAAGATCGGTGCCAGCTGCGTCAGGCGGTCGCGGATCGCGGCGCGGGCGCGTTCGTGGTTCTTTTCCGCGGCCTTGCCCTTTTCGTTCTCCAGCGTGTAGACGTGGGTGAACAGTTCCTTTTCGAAGTTGAACAGGAACAGGCGGGCGCGGGCGCGCTGCACCGGGTCGGCCGGCATCAGCTGCGGGTGCGGGAAGCGCTCGTCGATGTACTCGTTGATGATGTTCGACTCATACAGGATGAGGTCGCGCTCGACCAGGATGGGCACCTGGCCGTACGGGTTCATCACCGAAATATCTTCGGGCTTGTTGAACAGGTCGACGTCGCGGATTTCAAAATCCATGCCCTTTTCGAACAGGACAAGGCGGCAACGTTGGGAAAACGGGCAAGTCGTACCCGAATACAACACCATCATGGTTGGATTCCTTGGGCTTAGCCGGAGCTGGGTCGGACAGTAAGGTCTGCCATTCTGCCAAACTCGGCTACCGAAAAGCAAATAAGTGACAAATGCGGCGCTTTTGCTCAGGCTTCTAGCTGCTACAAATTAGAAAGGCCAGGGGCGGCGCTGCTTTCGCAGCAACCGCCCCTGGCCTGTCTGGATCAGGGCCTGAACCAGGCCCTGGCACAACTTACTTCACATCTTTCCAGTACGCCGCGTTCAGGCGCCAGGCGAACACGGTGAACACGCCCAGGAACAGCAGCACCCAGACGCCCAGGCGCTTGCGGTGGTTCTGCGCGGGCTCGGCCATCCAGTCGAGGAAGCTGACAAGGTCGGCGGCCATCTGGTCGTACTCGACCTTGCTCAGCTTGCCCGGGCTCAGTTGCTCGAAGCCGGCGAACTTGTGCACCTTCTCGCCATGCTCTTCCACTTCGGTGAACTTGGCGGCGCGCTGGCCCTGCAGTTCCCACAGCACGTGCGGCATGCCGACGCTCGGGAACACCAGGTTGTTCCAGCCGGTGGCGCGGCTGTCGTCACGATAGAACGTGCGCAGGTAGGTGTAGAGCCAGTCGTCGCCCCGGGCGCGCGCGATCACCGACAGGTCAGGCGGCTGCGCGCCGAAGAAGGCCTTGGCTTCCTTCGGCTGCATGGCGATGTTCATGGTCTCGCCCACCTTGTCCGCGGTGAACAGCAGGTTCTCGCGGATCTGGTCGTCGGTCAGGCCGATGTCCTTGAGCCGGTTGTAGCGCATCATCGATGCGCCGTGGCAGTTCAGGCAGTAGTTGACGAACACCTTGGCGCCGCGCTGCAGCGACGACAGGTCGGCGGTGTTCACCGGCGCCGGCTCGAGGGGGAAGCCCCCCTCGGCAGCCATGGCGGGCGCGCCGGCAATGCAGGCGCCGGCCAGCGCGAGGATCGAAAGCAGCTTTTTCATCTTGTGTCCTTGTGCTCTTGTCGGGGTTCGCTTCGCTCAGTGCGGGTGGAACGTGACACGCTCCGGGACCGGCTTGAACTCGCCGACACGGCTCCACAGCGGCATGGTCAGGAAGAAGGCGAAGTACAGCAGCGTACCGAGCTGCGACACCTTCTCACCCACCGGCGACGGCGGTTGCACGCCGAGATAGCCGAGCACCAGGAACACCACCACGAAGACGATCAGGATGGTCTTGTGGAAGGCGGGACGATAGCGGATGGACTTGACCGGCGAGCAGTCGAGCCACGGCAGGAAGAACAGGATCACCACCGAGCCGCCCATCACCAGCACGCCCCAGAACTTGGCGTCGATGAAGTAGAAGCCCACGGCCAGAATCACCGCGATGGCGATGGCACCGATCTTGACGCGCGCATCCTTGCTGCGCAGGAACACCATGCCGAGCAGCAGCGCGAAGAACACCCACAGGATCGGCAGGAAGTTCGACGTGGTGGCGCGCAGCATCGAGTAGAACGGCGTGAAGTACCAGACCGGCGCGATATGCGGCGGGGTCTTCAGCGGATCGGCCGGGAAGAAGTTGTTGGCTTCCAGGAAATAGCCGCCCACTTCGGGGAAGAAGAAGATCACGGCCGAGAACAGGATCAGGAACCCGCCCACGCCGAGCAGGTCATGCACCGAGTAGTACGGGTGGAACGGGATGCCGTCCAGCGGGATGCCGTTTTCGTCCTTCTTGGCCTTGATCTCGACGCCGTCCGGGTTGTTCGAGCCCACTTCGTGCAGCGCGATGATGTGGGCGATCACCAGGCCCAGCAGCACCAGCGGCACGGCGATGACGTGGAACGAGAAGAAGCGGTTCAGGGTCGCGTCGCTGACCACGTAGTCACCGCGGATGAACAGCGACAGGTCCTGACCGATCACCGGAATGGCCGAGAACAGGTTCACGATCACCTGGGCGCCCCAGTACGACATCTGGCCCCACGGCAGCAGGTAGCCCATGAAGGCTTCGGCCATCAGGCACAGGAAGATCAGGCAGCCGAAGATCCAGACCAGCTCGCGCGGCTTGCGATACGAACCGTACAGCAGGCCGCGGAACATATGCAGGTAGACCACGACGAAGAAGGCCGAGGCGCCGGTCGAATGCATGTAGCGCACCAGCCAGCCCCACGGCACTTCGCGCATGATGTATTCCACGCTGGCAAAGGCCACCGGAATGCCGGCGGCATTCAGCGTGCCGTCCGGCTTGTAGTTCATCACCAGGAAGATGCCGGTGACGATCTGGATCACCAGCACCAGCAGCGCCAGCGAACCGAAGAAATACCAGAAGTTGAAGTTCTTCGGCGCGTAGTAGCGGGACAGGTGGTCTTCCCACAGCTGGGTCGCGGGAAAGCGGGCGTCGATCCAGCCCAGCAGGCCGGTCGTCTTGACTTGTTTTTCGGCCGCCATGATCAGGCTTCTCCTTTCTCGTCCTTGCCGATCACGATCTTGCTTTCGGACAGGAACTGGTAGGGGGGAACATCGAGATTCTGTGGAGCCGGCTTGTTCTTGAAGACGCGCCCGGCCAGGTCGAAGGTCGAACCGTGGCAGGGGCAGAGGAAACCGGGATCAGTGCCGAGTTGAGGATTGGCACCGGGGGCGAAGGGGCCCGAGGGGGAACAGCCGAGATGGGAACAGATGCCCACTACCACCAGCACGTCCTTGTGTTCCGGACGCGAACGGGTTTCGTTCTTGCAGTACTCGGGCGTCTGCATGGTGAACGGGATATCGGAATTGGGATCGGCCACTTCGCCGTCCGTCTTCTTCAACGACGCCAGTTGCTCCTCCGTGCGCCGCATGATCCAGACCGGTTTGCCGCGCCACTCGACGGTCATCATCTCGCCCGGCTTCAGGGCGCCGATATCCGCCTCGACTGGGGCACCCGCGGCCTTGGCCTTCTCCGATGGTGCAAAGGTACTGACGAAAGGAACCGCTACCGCTACGCCTCCGACGCCGCCAGCGACGGATGTCGCGATCAACCAATTGCGGCGACCTTTATCCACGCTCTTCACGTCTTGCTGGTCACTCATTCCAAACCCCAGGGGAAGTCAATTTAGATTTTGCGTCAACCATAAAGTGTACCTTAGACACCTGCGCACTAGATAGGCAGAAAATGCCACGGCCGCGCGCGATTATCGGACATGCACCCCGGAAATCCGCCTGCACGCTTGATTTCCGGTGAGTGATGCGGCAGGCTTCCAGCTTGAAACCGTTCATCCATAGCCACAAGAAGGAGAACCCCCCATGGGCATGATCTCGGAATTCAGAACCTTCGCCGTACGCGGCAACGTCATCGACCTGGCTGTCGGTGTGATCATTGGCGCGGCCTTCGGCAAGATCGTGGATTCGGTGGTCAACGACCTGATCATGCCGTTGGTGGGCCGTGTGGTGGGCAAGCTGGATTTCTCCAGTATGTTCATTGTTCTGGCGGATCCCCCTCCCGGGACACCGCTGACGCTCGATGCCCTGAAGAAGGCCGGCGTGCCGGTGTTTGCCTATGGCAATTTCCTGACCATCGTTGTCAACTTCATCATCCTGGCCTTCATCATCTTCCTGATGGTGCGCGCCTTCAACCGGATGCGCGCGGCGGAACCGGCGCCGCCGCCCGCCGCCCCGCCCGAGGAAGTGGCGCTGCTGCGTGAAATCCGTGACAGCCTGAAGGCGCGCTGATTTCGAATCCCGAACGATAAAACGGCCCCGCTGGGGCCGTTTTGTTTTGTGTCAGATCAGACCGGATTCGGAATATCGATAAAGGTATGGCGCAGGCCGAAGCGCTCGGCCACATGCTGGCCCAGCGAGCGAATGCCATAGCGCTCGGTCGCATGATGGCCCGCCGCCAGATACGCCACGCCACTCTCGCGCGCCAGGTGCGTGGTCTGCTCCGAGACTTCGCCGCTCAGATAGGCGTCGACGCCGGCGGCCACCGCGGCATCGAAGTACCCTTGCGCCCCGCCCGTGCACCAGCCAACGGTGCGGATCATCTGCTCCGGCGCGCCGATCGCCAGCGGTTCGCGCCCGAGCACGCCGCCGACATGCGCAGCCAGCGCGGACAGCGGCATCGGCGCGGGCAGCGTGCCGGTCCAGCCCAGCTGGTCGTCGCTGAAGCGGCCGGTGGGCGTGAAGCCGAGCTGCAGGCCAAGTTGCACGTTATTGCCGAATTCCGGGTGATTATCCAGCGGCAGGTGGTAGGCGAACAGGTTGATATCGGCGCCGAGCAGGCGCTTCAGGCGCGCATGCTTCTGCCCCACCACGCGCGCATCCTCGTTTTTCCAGAAATAGCCGTGGTGCACGAGAATGGCGTCGGCGCCCGCCTCTACCGCGGCATCGACCAGTGCCAGGCTTGCCGTCACCCCGGTCACCACATGTGTGATCTCCGAGCGACCTTGCACTTGCAGCCCATTGGGACAATAGTCCTTGTAGCGGGAAACTTCCAACAGGTCGTTCAAGTACAATTCAAGCTCTTTTGTTTTCATTTTCTGCTCAAAACTCCAATATGTTGCGGCGCTTTTGGCTGTTCTTTGCCCAGGCTGTCACCGTCGTGCTGGCGGTCTGGTTCGTCGTGGCAACGCTGAAGCCTGAATGGCTGCAGAGGGGGCGCGTCGCGGTCCAATCCGGCTCGCCCATCGTGGCGCTCAAGGAGGTCGTGCCCAACGTGTCCGGTCCTGCGGCCGAAGGGTCATACAGCGAAGCCGCCCAGCTGGCCATGCCGGCGGTGGTCAATATCTTTACCAGCAAGAACGGCAACAAGCGCTCGCCCAATCCGCAGGCCGAGGATCCGTGGTTCCGATTCTTCTTCGGCGACCGCCTGCCCGAGCGGCAGGAGCCGGTCTCCAGCCTGGGGTCGGGCGTCATTGTCAGCGCCGAGGGTTACATTCTAACCAACCACCACGTGGTCGACGGCGCCGACGAGATCGAGATCGCGCTGACCGATGGCCGCAAGGCCAATGCCAAGGTGGTCGGCTCCGACCCGGAAACCGACCTGGCCGTGCTGAAGGTGACGCTCAAGGACCTGCCGGCGATCACGCTGGGCCGGCTCGAGAACGTGAAGGTCGGCGATGTGGTGCTGGCCATCGGCAACCCGTTCGGCGTGGGCCAGACCGTGACGATGGGCATCGTGTCCGCACTTGGCCGCAGCCACCTGGGTATCAACACCTTCGAAAACTTCATCCAGACCGATGCCGCGATCAACCCCGGCAACTCGGGCGGCGCGCTGGTAGATGCGCAGGGCAACCTGCTGGGCATCAACACGGCGATCTATTCGCGTTCGGGCGGCTCGCTGGGTATCGGTTTCGCCATCCCGGTATCGACGGCCAAGCAGGTGATGGAGTCGATTATCTCGACCGGCAGCGTGACGCGCGGCTGGATCGGCGTCGAGCCGCAGGATATGACGCCGGAGATCGCCGAGTCGTTCGGCCTCGATGCCAAGGAAGGTGCACTGATTGCCGCCGTGGTCCAGGGCGGCCCGGCCGACAAGGCGGGCGTGCGGCCAGGCGATGTGCTGACCAAGGTGGATGGCTTGTCGATCACGGACACCACCGCGCTTCTGAATGCGATTGCGCAGCTCAAGCCCGGTGTGGACATCAAGATGACGGTGATCCGGCGCGGCAAGCCGACGGACCTGACGGTCACCATTGGCAAACGGCCGCCGCCGCCGCGCCGCTCGTTGCCGTTTGAAGAAGAGGAGTAAGCCGGGCCTTGCCCCTATCGGAGTCAGCAAACCCGCCAGCGATGGCGGGTTTTTTTATGGCCGCATTCCCCCGGGCACGTGGCGGTGACGGGACGGGTCGGCGTGCTTCGACTTGCGACATAGCCGCAGGTGTCATGCCGCGCGACGCCGGTTGTTCAGGCGATAGCAGCCCATCGGGATCGGTCCACCGGCGTGCCATGCTAGGCGGCCACGATCCGTGTGGCGTGCATGCGAGCTGATCGGATCCGCGGACCAATGGAGCCGTCGCGCGGTCCGGCGGCAATGCGGAAGCGGCGCAAGGCCCCAGCCGTGTCGCTGATTGCCGCCATCGAATTGCACAAAAGAAAACGCCGGCATCCTTGCGGATGCCGGCGTTTTTCAAGTCAACCTTAAGCGGGCAGAAGCCCGCGTCAGATTAGAACTTGTGGCGCAGGCCGACCACAGCACCGAACTGGTCCTTGCCAGCTTGGACGGTGTTGAAGCCGTTCACACCCAGCAGCGAACCGTTGTCGTTCAGAGCGTACGACAGCGAGGTGTACACGTCGGTACGCTTCGACAGCGCGTAGTCGGCGGTCACGACGAATTGCCACGGATCGGCGTCGGTCTTGCGGAAGTCTTGGTAGTACGCAGCGCCCGACAGCGAGAACGCCGGGGTCAGCTGGTAACCCAGACCCAGCCAGTACAGGTTGGAGGTGCCGTTGGTGCCCAGCGGGTTGGCGGCAGTGCCGACTTGGCCCGGCAGAGCCGCGCCGTCAGCAGCCTTGGCCCAACGGTAGCCAGCGTAGACCTTGGCCGGGCCGAAGGCGTAGTTGGCACCAACGGTGGCGCGGCGGATACGCTGACCGCTTTGGTCAACGCCACCAGCCGACACGGTACCGTGGACTTCGTCATAGGCAGCACCAACCGAGAACGGGCCAGCTGCGTAGTTCAGCAGCGCGCCGTACTCTTGGCCGCGGCGGAAGGCGCCGGCGGTTTCCTGGCCGTTGTTGTTGAAGCTGTAGAAGGCCGAAGCGGTCAGGCCACCGAACTTGCCGATGTACTTGACGGTGTTGTCAGCGCGCGAAGCGAAAGCGGCGTCCTGAGCCAGGATACCGTAGCGCGACGAGATGGCCATCGGGTCATAGATCAGACCGAAGTCGTAGAAGGCGGTCTGTTGACGGCCCAGCAGCAGCGAACCGAAGTTGCTTTGCAGACCGACGTAGGCTTGACGACCGAACAGACGACCACCTTGGGCCGAACGACCGTCATCCAGGTCAAAACCGCTTTCCAGGACGAACACGCCCTTCAGACCGCCACCCAGGTCTTCCACGCCACGCAGGCCCCAGCGCGAACCGGACTGGTTACCCGACGACATGCGGAACAGATCGTCGCCGGCAGCGTTGGCCTTGCTGACGTATTCGAGGCCGACGTCAGCCACGCCGTACAGGGTCACGCTCGACTGGGCATACGCGCCACCAGCGGCCAGAGCGGCGACGGCAGCAGCAAACAGTTTCATCTTCATATCGACACTTTCCTTGTCAACTGATTGGGAAATCTTGGTTGCCCAAGTGCTTGGGCGACGCATTTACATTCACGTCTGCTGCGTATTATGTGCCAGCCCCCCCGGCCGTCAGAAGGCTTTTTCGGCGTAAACCATGCTTACTGGCGGTTTTTGTTGTCGGAGAGCAACAGGAATGCGGGCAAGAATCCCCATTTTGGTGCAAACGAACAGCACACCCTGCGAAAAAGCCTGCCTCAGCGCGATTCATCCGGCTGCGTTTCTGCGGAAGTGGCCTCCTCGGCTTCCGGGCGGCCGATGAAACGGGCCAGGATCAGGCCAAGTTCATAGAGGGCCACCAGAGGAATCGCCAGCAGCAGCTGCGACAGCACGTCCGGCGGCGTGACAATAGCGGCGATGATGAAGGCCCCGACGATCACATAGGGGCGGATCTGCTTGAGCTTTTCCAGTTCCACCACGCCGAATCGCACCAGCACGATCACCACCACCGGCACTTCGAAGGTGATGCCGAAGGCCAGGAACGTGGTCATGGCGAAGCTGAGGTATTTGTCGATGTCGGTGGACATCTCCGCCCCCAGCGGCGCGTTGTAGTGCGCCATGAAATGGAACACCGTGGGGAATACCAAAAAATACGCAAACGCCACGCCGCACAGGAACAGGAAATAACTGCTCGATACCAGCGGCAGGATCAGGCGCTTCTCATGCTGGTACAGGCCCGGCGCGACAAACTGCCAGACCTGGTACAGCACCCATGGCAGCGCGATCAGGAATGCCACCAGCAAGGTCACCTTCATCGGCACGAAGAACGAGCCGGTCACGTCCGTGACGATCATCTTGCCGCCCTTGGGCAGCGATTCCATCAGCGGCGCGGAGAACAGGTTGAAGATGACCGGCGCCCAGTAGACCAGCGAGACGAACACCAGGATGATGCCGGCCACCGCCTTGACCAGTCGCTGGCGCAACTCGATCAGGTGGGAGATGAAGGTTTCCTGCTGCGACTCGTCTTGCGGGTCTTGGGGATCGGAGGACCGGGTGTCGCTCATGGCGTGAACCGCTCAGCCGCGGGGGCTGGCAAGTGGATCGATGAAACCGCAACGTGGCGGCGGGGGAAGGCGGACACAACGACAGCGGCCACGGCGGCCGGCAGGAGTTCGCCGCGCGCCATGCTTATTCGAAGAAGGAACGGGAGGGCCGGCTCGCCGGCCGGTGCCGCTTGACGCGAGCCGCGCCCGACTGCACCCAGACGCGGACATTGTGCTGGCGCTTGAACCACAGTGGACGCGCGCCCTGCTTGACGCGCCAGCTCTTGCGCCCGTTGTGCGCCTTGTGCGCCGCGTCCCAGCTGGGCACGAAGCCGCCGCCGGCGTCGCTGCCGCTGCCGGCGCCGCTGGCTGCGCCGGTTTCGGCGCCGCCGAGGGCTTCGTTGAGCGCCTGGGTCTGCTCGCTGACTTCCTTGTGGATGGTGCGCTCGACATCGCGCGCGGCGTCCTCGAACTCCGTGCGCATCTTGCGCAGTTCTTCCAGCTCCACCTCGCGGCTGACTTCCGCCTTGACGTCGTTGATGTAGCGCTGCGCACGGCCTACCAGCGCGCCTACCGTGCGCGCGACCTTGGGCAGCCGTTCGGGACCGATCACGATCAGTGCCACGGCGCCGATCAGCGCCAGCTTGGAAATGCCGAGATCAATCATGCGGACACATCATGCGGACAACATGCGGAATAGCGCGGGCGCGCAACGACACGCGCAGCGAGGTTTGCGTGGAAGGGAGGGCACACCGCCGGCTTATTGCTGGCGGGATTTTTCCTTGGCGTCGACGTCGATGGTGGTGGAATCGCGCAGTTCCTTGGACGCGCCCGGCTGGGCACCCTTGTCCTCGCCGTCCTTCATGCCGTCCTTGAAGCCCTTGACCGCGCCGCCCAGGTCCTGGCCGATATTGCGCAGCTTCTTGGTGCCGAACACCAGCATGACGATCACCAGCACGATCAGCCAGTGCCAAATGCTAAACGAACCCATCTCTTGCTCCTGATGCAGCCGCGGGCGCGATCATTGATGCCCGGACCCGTTGTTCCGTCCCGTGATGGCCGCGCCGGGCGACGGTTGCCGGCGCAGCTTCTGCCCGGGCGTTGCCGCCGCGGACACTCCCCTGCCAAGGCCGCCCGGTCAGGGCAGCGGTCCTTTCCAGGCGTGGCGCGGTCCACCCAGCACATGCAGGTGCAGGTGGTAGACCTCCTGTCCGCCGTCTGGGCCGGTGTTGATCACCGTCCGGAAGCCGTTGGAGCAGCCGGCCGCGCGCGCCAGTTCTGGCACCTTCAGCATCATTCTAGCAAGCACCTCTCCATCGCCGGCGCCGCAATCGGCCAGCGAGTCGACATGTGCCTTGGGAATGACCAGCAAGTGTACCGGGGCCTTGGGATGGATATCGTGGAAAGCCAGCATGTCGTCGTCTTCATAGACTTTGTTCGACGGCAGCTGGCCGGCCACGATCTTGCAGAAGATGCAATTATCCTGAGCGTTCATGAAAATTTCATTGCGACGGCCGTGGCTCCGGTGACCACCTATGCATCGGCTGCCCGACCTCAGAACTGCTGGTCCGGGTACATCGGCTTGCTGTCGTTCAGATACAGCCAGCCCTTGACGATACGATACAGCATCCACAGCGACAGCACGCCCCACACGGCAAAGGCCAGCGGCATCAGCACGACTGTCGCGAACAGCACCCCGCCCAGCACGCCCCAGGCCACCGACCACCAGAACGAGCGGATCTGCCAGGCGAAGTGCGAGGCATACAGCGAGCCGCGCGCGTCATCGCGCTTGACGTAATCGATCACGATGGCGATCAGCGCGGTGATGCCGCCGGTGAGCCAGAAGATCGCATACAGCGCGTAAAGGATGTGCAGCAGCTTGCGCAGGCTGCCCAGCTGTTCGCCGCTGGGAGTGGTGACCTGCCCGGTGTAGTCGTTCGCCATCATCGCCCTCGGTTGAAAGCCTGCCTCGCGGCAGGCGGGAAACCGGCCGGCACCCGCGCCGGCTAGTCCTTGCGCCGGGCCTTTTCTTCCAGGCCGGACAGCCCTTCGCGCCGCGCCAGCTCGTTGACCACATCCGCCGGCGTCAGGCCGAAGTTTGCCAGCAGCACCATGCTGTGGAACCACAGGTCGGCCACTTCATAGACTACCTTGCCGGCCGCGGCGCCGCTCTCGCCGGCGGCGCGCGCGTCCTTGGCGGCCATCACGGTCTCGGTGGCCTCCTCGCCGATCTTCTTCAGGATGGCGTCGTCGCCCTTGCTGAACAGGCGCGCCACATAGGACTTGTCGGGGTCGCCGCCGTTGGCGGGCTTGCGCGATTCCAGCACCTCGGCCAGGCGCGCCAGGACATCGTTGCTGCTGAGTGCGTTGTCGCTCATGGCTTGGTGTAGATCTGGGCAGGGTCCTTCAGCACCGGCTCGACCGTCTGCCAGTCGCCGGCGTCGGCATCGCCCTCGAATTTCTGGAAGAAGCAGGAATGGCGCCCGGTATGGCAGGCGATGCTGTCAATCTGCGTCACCTTCAGCAGCACCACGTCTTCATCGCAGTCCAGACGGATCTCGTGCACCTTCTGCACATGGCCCGATTCTTCGCCCTTGTGCCACAGGCGCTTGCGCGAGCGCGACCAGAACACGGCCTCGCCCAGCTCCACGGTGCGCAACAGCGCCTCGCGGTTCATGAACGCGAACATCAGCACGTCGTTCGATCCGACTTCCTGCACGATCACCGGCACCAGGCCGTTGTCGTCCCATTTCACCTTGTTGAGCCACTTCTTCGGCATGATCAGATCCGCACGGGTATGCCCTCGCGGGCCATGAATGCCTTGGCTTCGCCCACGGTATGCTGGCCGTAGTGGAAGATGCTGGCGGCCAGCACCGCGTCGGCGCGGCCCTGGGTGATGCCGTCGGCCAGGTCCTGCAGGCCGCCGACGCCGCCCGAGGCGATCACTGGCACCGGCACCGCGTCGCTGACGGCGCGCGTCAGTTCCAGGTCGAAGCCGCTCTTGGTGCCGTCGCGGTCCATGCTGGTGAGCAGGATCTCGCCCGCGCCGCGGGTCGCCATCTCACGCGCCCATTGCACTGCGTCCAGCCCTGTCGCCTTGCGCCCGCCATGGGTAAAGACTTCCCAGCGCGGCGCTTCGCCCGGGGCGGAGCTGCGCTTGGCGTCGATCGCCACCACGATGCACTGCGAGCCATAGCGCGCGGTGGCGTCCGAAACCAGTTGCGGATTGGCGATCGCCGACGAGTTGACGCTGATCTTGTCGGCGCCGGCATTGAGCAGCCGGCGCACGTCTTCGACGGTGCGCACGCCGCCGCCCACCGTCAGCGGGATGAATACCTGCGAGGCGACGTCCTCGATAATATGCAGCATCAGGTCGCGCCCGTCGCTGGTCGCGGTGATGTCCAGGAATGTGATTTCGTCGGCGCCCTGCTCGTCATAGCGGCGCGCGATTTCCACGGGATCGCCCGCGTCGCGCAGCTCGACAAAGTTGACGCCCTTGACCACCCGCCCGTTAGTCACGTCCAGGCAGGGGATGATACGTTTGGCTAGCATGAGATTCCTTGTCCGCCACCGCTGCCGTGCCGGCAGCGGCCAGGCGGCCGCGCCCCGCGGCGCCGTTGCTTATTGCCCGTTGCGCAGCTTGTCCGCAAGTGCCTGTGCGTCGGCAAAGTTGAGGTCGCCGGAATAGATTGCGCGGCCGCAGATGACCCCTTCCACGCCCTCGCCTTCGACCGCGCACAGGTTGTCGATATCGGCCAGGTTGGACAGCCCGCCGCTGGCGATCACCGGGATCGACATCGACTGCGCCAGCTTGACGGTGGCATCGATATTGATCCCTTGCAGCATGCCGTCGCGACCGATGTCGGTGTAGATGATGGCCTCGACCCCGTAGTCTTCATACTTGCGCGCCAGGTCCGCCACCTCGTGGCCGGTCAGCTTGCTCCAGCCGTCGGTGGCCACCTTGCCGTCCTTGGCATCGAGCCCGACGATGATATGGCCGCCGAAGGCCGAGCACGCGTCCTTCAGGAAGCCGGGGTTCTTCACCGCCGCGGTGCCGATGATGACGTACGAGAGCCCGTCGTCCAGCCAGCGCTCGATGGTGTTCAGGTCGCGGATGCCGCCGCCCAGCTGCACCGGGATCTCGTCGCCGACCTCGGCGATGATGGACTTGATGGCGGCCTCGTTGCGGGGCTTGCCCACGAACGCGCCGTTCAGGTCCACCAGGTGCAGGCGGCGGGCGCCCTGCTCCACCCAGTGGCGTGCCATGGCGGCGGGATCTTCGGAAAAGACGGTGGCCTGGTCCATGTCGCCTTGTTTGAGGCGTACACACTGACCGTCCTTCAGGTCGATGGCCGGAATGAGCAACATATGCGTGACGAGCGTGGTTGAGTGAGTGAGATTGAGCGAGACCGGCGCATGCCGGTCAGGTCGGGTCGATAGTCGATCGGAAACAGGTCAGGTGCCGGGTCGGTCAGCGGTCGAGCATCGGGTCAACAAGCGAAAACAAGCGAATCGCGAATCGGCAAGCTGCGCTTCAGGGATTCCAGTGGACGAAGTTCCGGTACAGCTGCAGGCCCATGGCCGCGCTTTTCTCGGGGTGGAACTGCGTCGCGAAAATATTATCGCGCGCTACCGCGCTGGTAAACACGACTCCGTATTCCGTTTCGCCGGCAATATGGGCCGGATCCTGCGCCTGCACATAGTAGCTGTGGACGAAATAGAACCAGCTGTCGTCCGGGATACCGTCCCACAGCGGGTGCGGCCTGGCCTGGCGCACCCGGTTCCAACCCATCTGCGGCACCTTGAAACGCGAGCCGTCGGGCTGCGTCATGCCATCCAGCGCAAACCGTACGACCTGCCCGGGCATCAGCGCCAGCGCCGGGGTGCGATCCGTGCCGGCGCGGCTTTCAGTGCTGAATTCGAACAGCATCTGCTCGCCCACGCACACGCCCAGCATCGGCTTGCTCGCGGCGGCCTCGACCACCGCTTGCTGCAGCCCGGACGCGCCCAGCGCCGACATGCAGTCGGGCATCGCGCCCTGGCCCGGCAACACCACGCGGTCCGCCGAGCGGATGCCTTCGGGCGCATCCACCACCCGGACATCGGCTTCCGGTGCCGCGGCGCGCAGCGCCTGCGCCACCGAGCGCAGGTTGCCCATGCCGTAATCCACAATTGCTATGGTAGTCATGATTTCAAAACAGGCAACAATGTCTTCAGCCCGTCCACGATGAATTCCACGGCCAGCGCCGACAGGATCAAGCCCATCAGACGCGTGCCGATATTGATGCCGGTGCGCCCGATCACCCGGGCGATCGGGTCTGCCGCGCGGAATACCAGGTACACCACCGAACCCAGCAGCACGCCGATGCCGACCAGGATCAGCAACTGGTACCAGTGCTGGGTCTTGCCGGCATAGACGATCACCGTGCTGATCGAACCCGGCCCGGTCAGCAGCGGCAGCGCCAGCGGCACCACCGCAATGCTGGACTTTACCTCGGCCTCGTCCTCTTCTTCCGGCGTGGCCTTGGTGCGGCTGGTTTGCGCATTCAGCATGTTCATGGCCATCATGATCATGATGAGCCCGCCGCCCACCTGCAGCGATGCCACCGAGATATTGAAGAACTCGATGATCTGCTGGCCCAGCAGCGCGGACACCGCCACCACGATCGCCACCGAGATCGACGCGATCTTGATGGTACGCAGCTTTTCCGCTTCGGTCTGCTGGCTGGTCAGGCTGATGAAGAACGGGATCGCCCCGATCGGGTTGATCAGCGCCAGCAGCGAGATAAACGACTTGAGCGTATCCATCGGTTGCGGTTGCCAGCATCGCTGGCCGTATTGGCTAGAGAGGTGGGCGGGCGCCGCAACCAGCCGGCACGCCTACGGTTTCAGGAAGCTCAGAGCGTACCCTTGGTCGACGGGATCGTGTTGGCCGCGCGCGGATCCAGCTCAACCGCCATGCGCAGTGCCCGGCCGAAGGCCTTGAACACGGTCTCGCACTGGTGATGGGCGTTGATGCCGCGCAGGTTGTCGATGTGCAAGGTCACGCCGGCATGGTTGACGAAGCCGCGGAAGAACTCGATGGTCAGGTCCACGTCGAAGCTGCCCACGCGCGCGCGCGTGAACGGAACGTGGAACTCCAGGCCCGGGCGGCCGGAGAAATCGATCACCACGCGCGACAGGCATTCGTCCAGCGGCACGTAGCTGTGGCCGTAGCGGGTGATGCCCTTCTTGTCGCCGATGGCCCTGGCCACCGCCTGGCCGAGCGTGATGCCCACGTCTTCCACCGTATGGTGGTCGTCGATATGCGTGTCGCCGGTGGCTTCGACCTCCAGGTCGAACATGCCATGCCGGGCGATCTGGTCCAGCATGTGGTCGAGGAACGGCACGCCCGACGCCAGCTTCTGGCGGCCGCTGCCGTCGAGATTCAGGGAAACGCGAATCTGCGTTTCCGAAGTATTGCGGGTGACCTCTGCAACACGCATGGTGTTAATCCTGCAGCGAAGCTGCGAATGCCTCAAGGAACTGCGCGTTTTCTTCGGGCGTGCTGACCGTGACGCGCAGACAATTGGCCAGCAACGGGTGCATTTTACTCACGTTCTTGATCAATACCTTCCGCGCCAGCAGGCGCTCGAAGGTCTGTGCGGCATCCGGCACGCGCACCAGCAGGAAATTTGCCGCGCTGGGGAACACGGTGACCCCGCGCAGCGCCGCCATGCCGTCGGCCACGCGCGTGCGCTCGGCACGCAGTTGCGCGGCCTGTTCGTCCAGCACCGCCACATGCTCGAGCGCGAACAGCGCGGCGGCCTCGGTCAGCACGTTGACGTTATAGGGCGGGCGCACCTTGTCGAGCTGCGACAGCCATTCCGGCGCGCCGGCCAGGTAGCCCAGGCGGATGCCGGCCAGGCCGAGCTTCGATACGGTGCGCATCACCAGCAGGTTGCCGAAGTCAGTCAGCCGCGGCATCCAGCTGTGCTGGGCGAACGGCTGGTAGGCTTCGTCGACCACCACCAGGCTGTTGCAGACCTCGCCCTGCGCGGCGCGGATGATGGCCTTCATGTCTTCGGCGTCGAACAGGTTGCCGGTGGGGTTGTTCGGGTAGGCCAGATAGATGATGGCGGGCTGCTGCGCGGCCATCGCCGCCAGCATCGCGGCGCGGTCGAGCGTGAAGTCGGCGCGCAGCGGCACGCCGACGAACTGCAGGCCGGCAAACTGCGCGGACATCGCATACATGACAAAGCCCGGCACCGGCGCCATCACCTTGGCGCCCGGCCTGGCCGCGGCCAGCGCCAGCATGCTGATGAGTTCGTCCGAGCCGTTGCCGAGCAGCACGTCCATGCCGGCCGGCACCTGCATCACGCGCTTGAGCGCGGCGCGCAGCGCTTCGCTGCTCGGCACCGGGTAGCGGTTCAGCGCCACCTCGCCCAGCCGCTCGGCCAGTTGCTGGCGCAGCGCGGGCGGCAGGCGGTACGGGTTCTCCATGGCGTCGAGCTTGACCAGACCGTGCGAATCCGGCACGTGGTAGGCGCCCATGGCGCGCACGTCGTCACGGATGATGCGTTCGATCAGGGAGGGCTCTACGGCTGACATGGAAGCTCCAGTGTGGGTTGGGTCAGGGGTTCAGCTACGCTTGAAACGGTATTCCGCGCTGCGGGCGTGGGCCTGCAGCCCTTCGCCATAGGCCAGTTCGGCGGCGATCTGGCCCAGCATCTGCGCGCCGCCCTCGCTCACCTCGATCAGGCTCGAGCGCTTCTGGAAGTCATAGACGCCCAGCGGCGACGAGAAGCGCGCGGTGCGCGAGGTCGGCAGCACGTGGTTGGGGCCGGCGCAGTAGTCGCCCAGCGACTCGCTGGTATATCGGCCCAGGAAGATGGCGCCGGCATGGCGGATCTTCTCGCTCCACTGGCGCGGGTTCTCGGCCGAGATCTCGAGGTGTTCCGGCGCGATCGCGTTGGCGATCTCGCAGGCCTCTTCCATGTCGCGCACCTTGACCAGCGCACCGCGGCCGGAGATCGACGCGGCAATCACGTCGCGGCGCGGCATGGTGCCAAGCTGGCGCTGGATGCTGGCTTCGACGCGGGCGATATAGTCCGCGTCCGGGCACAGCAGGATCGACTGCGCCAGTTCATCGTGCTCGGCCTGCGAGAACAGGTCCATCGCCACCCAGTCGGGGTCGGTGGTGCCGTCGCAGATCACCAGGATCTCGGACGGGCCGGCGATCATGTCGATGCCGACGGTGCCGAACACGCGCCGCTTGGCCGCGGCCACGTAGGCATTGCCCGGGCCGACGATCTTGTCGACCTGCGGCAGCGTCGCGGTGCCGTAGGCAAGCGCGCCCACGGCTTGTGCGCCGCCGATGGTGAAGACGCGGTCGACGCCGGCGATCTGCGCCGCGGCCAGCACCAGTTCATTGCGCACGCCGCCCGGCGTGGGCACGACCATGATGATTTCCTTGACGCCCGCCACGCGCGCCGGGATCGCGTTCATCAGCACCGACGACGGGTAGGCGGCCTTGCCGCCCGGCACGTAGATGCCAACGCGGTCCAGCGGCGTCACCTTCTGGCCGAGCATGGTGCCGTCGGCCTCGGTGTATTCCCAGCTGTGGCTGCCGCATTCGATCTTCTGCTTCTCGTGGTAGGCGCGCACGCGCGCCGCGGCCGCTTCCAGCGCGGCACGGCGCTTGGGCTCGAGATCTTCGAGCGCGGCTTCGAGCTGCTGCTGCGAAACCTCGAGCGCGCCCATCGACGCCGCCTCGACGCGGTCGAAGCGGCGCGTGTATTCCAGCACCGCGGCATCGCCGCGCGCTTTCACGTCGGCCAGGATCTGCGCCGCGGCGCGATCGATGGCCTCGTCCTCGCCGGCCTCGAAGGCCAGCACCTGGCGCAGCGCCTCGGCAAAGCCCGGCTCGCTGGAATCGAGCCGGCGGATCGGCAGGCTTTCCATTTCGGTTGGGTTCATGACTTCTGTTCCTGTCAGGCGGCGACCCGGCCTCAGGCCAGCGCCGCTGAAGCGCGTTCGAAGGCGTCGAGGATCGGTGCCAGCCGCTCGCGCTTGAGTTTGAGCGCGGCCTGGTTCACCACCAGCCGCGACGAGATCTGCACGATCTCTTCCACTTCCACCAGATTGTTGGCGCGCAGCGTGCTGCCGGTGCTGACCAGGTCGACGATGGCATCGGACAGGCCCACCAGCGGGCCCAGCTCCATCGAACCGTACAGCTTGATCAGGTCGACGTGAACGCCCTTTTTCGCAAAATGCTCGCGCGCGGTCTGCACGTACTTGGTGGCCACGGCCAGGCGCGCGCCCTGGCGCACGGCCTTGGCGTAGTCAAAGCCGGCCGGCACCGCCACCGACATGCGGCAGCGTGCGATGTTGAGGTCGATCGGCGCATACAGGCCGGCCATGCCGCTTTCCATCAGCACGTCCTTGCCGGCCACGCCGAAGTCGGCCGCGCCGTACTGCACGTAGGTCGGCACGTCCGAGGCGCGCACGATCACCACGCGCACCGCCGGATCGGAGGTCGGCAGGATCAGCTTGCGCGAGGTCTCGGGATCCTCGGTGACGCGGATGCCGGCAGCTTCCAGCAGCGGCAGCGTCTCGGTGAAGATGCGGCCCTTGGACAGCGCCAGCGTCAGCTGGTTGGGCGATGCGTTGAAAGCGGGGCTCATCGGGCTTCAGTCCTTGGTGCTCAGGCAATGCGGCGGATCTTCGCGCCCACTGCCGACAGCTTGTCTTCCATGCGGTCGTAGCCGCGGTCCAGGTGATAGATGCGGTCGATCACGGTTTCGCCGTCGGCCACCAGGCCGGCGATCACCAGGCTGGCCGAGGCGCGCAGGTCGGTCGCCATCACGTTGGCGCCCGACAGCCGCGGCACGCCGTTGACCACCGCGGTGTTGCCTTCGACGGTGATGTCGGCGCCCAGGCGGTTCAGTTCCTGCACGTGCATGAAGCGGTTTTCGAAGATGGTCTCGGTCACGCGCGCGGTGCCTTCGGCGACCGCGTTCAGGGCCATGAACTGGGCCTGCATGTCGGTCGGGAAGGCGGGATATTCCGAGGTGCGGAAGCTCACCGCGCGGGCGCGGTGCGGCATCGCCAGGCGGATCCAGTCGGCGCCGGTCTCGATGCTGGCGCCGGCTTCGCGCAGCTTGTCGAGCACGGTATCGAGGATCTCGGGCTGCACGCCGCGCAGCACCAGGTCGCCCAGCGTCGCGGCCGCCGCGCACAGGAAGGTGCCGGCCTCGATGCGGTCGGCGATGACGCTGTGGCTGGCGCCGTGCAGGCGCTCGACCCCATGCACCACCAGCCGGTCGGTGCCGATGCCGTCGATCTTCGCACCCATCTTGACCAGCAACTGGGCCAGGTCGGTCACCTCGGGCTCGCGCGCGGCGTTTTCCAGCACGGTCTCGCCTTCGGCCAGCGTCGCCGCCATCAGCAGGTTCTCGGTGCCGGTGACGGTGATCATGTCGGTGACCACGCGCGCGCCCTTCAGGCGTTTCGCGCGGGCATGGATAAAGCCATGCTCGATGGTGATCTCGGCGCCCATCGCCTGCAGGCCCTTGATGTGCTGGTCGACCGGCCGTGCGCCGATGCCGCAGCCGCCAGGCAGCGACACGCGGGCCTCGCCAAAGCGCGCCACCAGCGGGCCCAGCACCAGGATCGAGGCGCGCATGGTCTTGACCAGCTCGTACGGGGCCTCGAGCACATTGACGTCGGCGCCGTTCAGGGTCACGCGGGCGCCGTCGAATTCGGCCTGCATCCCCATCAGGCGCAGCAGCTTGAGCGTGGTGCGCACGTCCTGCAGGTTGGGCACGTTGTCCAGCGCGACGGTATCGGCCGTCAGCAGGCCCGCGCACAGGATCGGCAGGGCGGCGTTCTTGGCGCCCGAGACGCGGATTTCACCCTTGAGCGGGCCGTTGCCGTGAATCTGGAATTTGTCCATGTTCTGTGGTCTGGTCCGGGCACGCGCCCGGGCATCATTGTTCTGGAGCCGCGCGTTCGCGCGGCGCACGATTCTTACTTGCCTTCGCCCGCCTGCCACTCCGCGGGGGTCAGGGTCTTCATCGACAGCGCATGGATCTCGGCGCGCATGCGGTCGCCCAGCGCCGCGTAGACACGCTGGTGGCGCTGGATCAGCCGCTGGCCTTCGAATTCGTTGCTGACGATGGTGGCAAAGAAATGCTGGCCATCGCCCTCGACTTGCAAGTGTTCGCAGGGCAGTCCTTGGGCAATGTAGTCCCTGACTTGTTCCGGTGTAGGCAGCATGGGGTTCTCTTCAGCGTGATTCAGCTTGATTCAACAGGGCCGGCCGCCGCTCAGTGGCGCAGCTTGTATCCGGACTTCAACAGGCGCAGCGCCAGCGCGGCCAGCACCACGAACGCCGATCCGACCACCGCCAGGCTGAACAGCGGCGACACGTCCGAGACGCCGAAGAAGCCATAGCGGAAGCCGTCGATCATGTAGAAGAACGGATTGGCATGGGACACCGCCTGCCAGAAGGCCGGCAGCGAATGGATCGAATAGAACACGCCCGACAGGAAGGTCGCCGGCATGATCAGGAAATTCTGGAACGCGGCGAGCTGGTCGAACTTCTCGGCCCAGATGCCGGCAATCAGGCCGAGCGTGCCCAGGATGCCCGCGCCCAGCAGCGCGAACACCAGGATCCAGCCGACGTTGGCGAAATGCAGGTTGGCGAACCACGCCGTCACCAGCAGCACGCCCAGGCCGACGGTCAGCCCGCGGATCACCGAGGCCACCACGTAGGCGCCGAACATCTCCCAGTGCGACAACGGCGGCAGCAGCACGAACACCAGGTTGCCGGTGATCTTGGACTGGATCAGTGATGAAGAACTGTTGGCGAACGCGTTCTGCAGCACGCTCATCATCACCAGCCCGGGCACCAGGAAAGCGGTGTAGCTGATCTGGTCATAGACCTTGACCCGGTCTTCCAGCACATGGCCGAAGATCAGCAGGTACAGCACCGCGGTCAGCACCGGCGCGGCCACGGTCTGGAAGCTCACCTTCCAGAAGCGCAGCACCTCCTTGTACAGCAGCGTGCGGAAGCCCACCAGGCCGCCGACGGCCATCGGGCCGAGGCGGGTGTCGTCGAGGATTTCGATGTCGCCAGGCTGCTTCATGCCGCGGCCTCCATCGCCGGGTCGGGCAGCGCGCCGGGCATATGCCCCTCGCGGCGCATGATCTGCACGAATACGTCCTCGAGGTCGGCCTTGTTGATTTCCATGTCTTCGATGTCACAGCCCGCTTCGCGGCAGGCGGCCAGGATCGGCTCGACCGCCTGGTAGCCCGACAGCCGCAGCCGCACCGCGCGCTCGCCGGGGTTGGCCGGCATGCGCAGCGGCTCCAGCGCGGCCGGCAGGCTGCCGCGCGCGAAGGTCAGCACCAGCTGCAGGCCGGCAAACTGCGTCAGCAGGTTGCTGGTGCGGTCCAGCGCCACTACTTCGCCGAACTTGAGCATGGCGATGCGGTCGCACAGGGCCTCGGCCTCTTCGAGGTAATGCGTGGTCAGGATGATGGTGTGCCCTTCGCGGTTCAGGCGCGAGATGAACTTCCACAGCGTTTGCCGCAGCTCAACATCGACGCCCGCGGTGGGCTCGTCGAGCACGATCACCGGCGGGCGGTGCACCAGCGCCTGCGCCACCAGCACGCGCCGCTTCATGCCGCCGGACAGTTGGCGCATGTTGGCATCGGCTTTCCCGGTCAGGTCCAGGTTGGCCATGATTTCGTCGATCCAGTCGTCGTTGCGGGTCAGGCCGAAATAGCCTGACTGCAGCCGCAGCGTCTCGCGCACCGTGAAGAACGGATCGAACACCAGCTCCTGCGGCACCACGCCCAGCATACGCCGCGCCATCCGGTAATCGGCGACGACATCGTGCCCCAGCACACTGACGCGGCCGGAATCGGCCCGGTTCAAACCGGCGAGGATCGAGATCAGCGTGGTCTTGCCGGCGCCGTTGGGCCCGAGCAGGCCGAAGAATTCGCCGCGTTCGACGGTGAAGCTGACGCCCTTGAGCGCCTGCAGGTTGCGGTAGCGCTTGCGAACGTCGTGGATTTCAATGGCTTTCATGGCCGATTGTTTGTGGCGGGTCCGGCTCTTTCGGCGCCGGCCGCCAGGAAATGGGGAGCAAAGCGTGCCCGGATATCCTGCTCCGGCATGGATCGGGCCGGCAACAGGCGGGGGGATGGGCGAACAACCCGGAATTATAGGGGATGCGGGGTGGATCCCGCTTGATCCCCGCCGGATCCGCCCCGGGGGCTCGGCGGCCGCGCCAGCGGTCGCCGCGGCATCGCGTGAGGCCGCGTGGATGGCGACCGGCGATGCCGGATCAATGTCGGTGATGGTGTCCCGGTGGGATGGCGGCGGGCGCCGCCGCGCTCGCCAGGCCGAGCAGGCCGTCGACGCCGTACAGGCTGGCCAGTTGCGCCAGCTGCGCCGGCACGCCGCGCAGCACCAGCGCCTGGCCGCGCGCCGCGGCGGCCCGATGCCATGCCAGCAGCACGGCGACGGCGGAGGAGTCCACCTGCGCCAGGCCCGTGCAGTCCACTTCGACGTCGCCCTGCGCCACGCGTGCCAGCCCGTCGCGCAGCACCGCGGCGGCATTCTGGTTGGTCAGCGAGTTGCCCGGCGAAAGCATGGCGTCAGTGGCCTGAATGCGGAAGGAAAGTAAAGGGATCTGAAAACGAAGACTCCCGCGCGGAGCGGGAGCCTGTGTCGCGAACGGCCATTGTAGTGCAACTTCGGCGCGCCGTGCTGCATTGCAACGGCGCACCGCGGGCGTGCCCGGTCAGCTCTTGGCGTTGGCGAGCTGGCGGTTGCGGTCCTGCAGCGTCTTGATCACGCCCTCGACGCCCTGCTGGCCGACGATGGTGTTGAAGCTGCCCTTGTAGGCCTCGGTCAGCCATGCGCCCAGCACGTTGATGTCATAGACCTTCCAGCCCTGCGCGGTCTTTTCCAGGCGGTAGTCCATCTGGATCGGTTCGCCCTTGTTGATGACCTGGGTGCGGATGGTGGCATCGGTATCCTCGGCGGTGCCGCGGTACGGGCGGTATTGCACGGTCTGGTCGCGGATCTGCGCGATGGCGCCGGCGTAGGTGCGGATCAGCAGGGTCTTGAATTCCTCGGTGATCTGCTTCTGCTGCTCGGGCGTGGCCTTGGACCAGTTGCGGCCCATGGCGATCTGCGTGGTCTTCTGGAAGTTGGCGTTGGGGATGATCTTCTGTTCGACCAGCGCGGTGATCTTGCCGATATTGCCGGCCTGCATGTCCTTGTCGGCCTTCACGGTCGACATCACGTCATTGACCACGGCCTTGACCAGCCCGTCCGGGGTGGCCGCGTCCTGAGCCGATACCTGGGCCTGCGCGGTCCCCGCGAAGGCAACCGCCGTCAGGAGGGGGAGCAACAGTCGCTTGAGCATGTGAGATTTCCTTCTTTATCAAAGAGGTCGCGACCCGCGCCTGCGCGTCGATACGCGGCCGGAAGGCCACGGGTCCTTGCAGATTGGAACATAGCGGCGTCGCGCGCGTTGCCATCAAAAGCGCACCATACACCACCTACAAACAATTTGTTTCAGCGGTCACAGCGCATTCACAGCGCCAGTGACGCCTTCGCCGCGTCAGCGGAAGCGCACTCCGGGCATACCCGGCAGCACCGGCGGCAGAGGCATGCTCTGGCCTTCCGGCTGGGTCTCGCCGGCGGCACCGGGCTTGGGCGGCTCCGCGGCCGGGGCCGAAGCGCCCTCCACCGCCGGAGCCGGAGCCGGAGCCGGAGCCGGAGCCGGAGCCGGAGCCGGAGCCGGTGCGGCACCTGCGTCGGGCGCGGCGGGCGCCGGCGCCGCGTCCTCGGTCTTGGCCTCGTCGTCGCCACCCGGCGGATTGCCGTCGTAGATCAGGTACTGGCGCCGCTGCAGGTAGGAATCACGCAGGAACGAGTACTTGTCCAGCGCCGCCTGCTCCAGCAGGTTGCTGGCACCCAGCAGCTGGGCACGGCCGGCGACGATGCGCACCCCGACCAGCGAATTGCGCAGCGAAACCGGATAGAAGTACGCCGACGGATCGGCCTGGCGGTCGACCAGCATGCCGGCGGTGTCGCGGAAGGTGCTCGGGCCGAACAGCGGCAGCACCAGGTACGGACCGGCCGGCACGCCCCATACGCCCAGCGTCTGGCCGAAGTCTTCCTTGTACTTGGGCAGGCCGGCCGGGGTGGCGATGTCGATCAGGCCGCCGATGCCCAGCACGGTGTTCATCGCCACGCGCATGGTGTCTTCGGCCGCGCGCGTCGGCTTGCCCTGCAGCAGGTTGTTCACCGCCGAATAGACATCGCTGACATTGGAGAAGAAGTTCTCGACCGCGCGCTGCACCGGCGTCGGCATGTAGTCGGCATAGAGTTCGGCCACCGGGCGCATGACGCCCTTGTCGAAGTCCTCGTTGATCTTCGAGACTTCGCGGTTGAACGGCTCAAGCGGGTCTTTCGGGTTGGCGGTGGGGCCGGTGGCGCAACCGGCAAGCGCCGCGGCGGCGGCGGCCGTGGCCAGCAGGTTGCGGATGGGGCGGGCGGCGTTCACTTGAGATCTCCAGCCGGGGCCGGCGCGCTGGCGCCGGGGGACGAGCCGCCGCCGGCATCGGCGGCCTTGTTGTACAGGAACTGCCCGATCAGGTTTTCGAGCACCACCGCCGACTGCGTCATGGTGATGCGCGCGCCGTTGGCCAGCATGGCGGTGTCGCCGCCGGCTTCGAGGCCGATGTACTGCTCGCCCAGCAGGCCCGAGGTCAGGATCTTGGCCGAGGTGTCCTTGGGAAACTGGTAGCGCGTCTCCAGGCTCATCTCGACGGTGGCCTGGTAGGTCTTGTCGTCGAAGCGGATCGCGGCGACCCGGCCGACCACCACGCCCGCGCTCTTGACCGGCGCGCGCGGCTTGAGCCCGCCGATATTGTCGAAGCGGGCCTGCACGCTATAGGTGTCCTGGAAGCTGAAGGCGCTCATGTTTCCCGCCTTGAGGGCCAGGAAGAGCAAGGCGACGAACCCTGCCGCCACAAACAGCCCCACCCAGAAATCGAGTGTGTTCTTTTTCATTGGAATCTCTTTCTTCAACCCCGTAGTGTCTGTCGCTGCCGTCTTGTTATCGTAGCGCCCGCATCGTTGCGGCGGGCATCCGCCTCAATTGCTGAACATCAGCGCCGTCAGCAGGAAATCCAGTCCCAGCACCGCCAGCGACGCGATCACCACGGTGCGGGTGGTCGCGCGCGAGACGCCTTCCGGCGTGGGCTTGGCCTCGAACCCCTGGTACAGCGCAATGAACGTCACCGCAATGCCAAAGATAAAGCTCTTGATGACGCCATTGAGCACGTCGGCGCGCACATCGACGCCGCCTTGCATCTGCGACCAGAAGGCGCCGGCATCGACGCCGATCAGCTGCACCCCGACCACGTAGCCGCCCAGGATGCCCACCGCGCTGAAGATCGCGGCCAGCACCGGCATGGCGATCACGCCCGCCCAGAAGCGCGGCGCGACCACGCGCTGCAGCGGGTTCACCGCCATCATTTCCATCGCGGTGAGCTGCTCGCCCGCCTTCATCAGCCCGATCTCGGCAGTCAGCGACGTGCCGGCGCGGCCGGCGAACAGCAGCGCGGTCACCACCGGCCCCAGTTCACGCACCAGCGACAGCGCCACCAGCAGCCCCAGCGCCTGCTCGGAGCCGTAGCGGTTGAGCGTGTAGTAGCCCTGCAGCCCGAGCACGAAGCCGACGAACAGGCCCGACACCGCGATGATCACCAGCGACAGGTTGCCGACAAAGAACACCTGGTCGGTCACCAGCCGGAAGCGGCGCAGCAGCGCCGGCGACAGCGCCAGCACCGTCAGGAACATGCGCGTGGCATGGCCGAGCCCGGCAATGCTGCGGCGCACGGCGCCGCCAATGGCGCTGAAAAAGCCCACCAGGAAACCGGTCATCGCGCGCCCCCGACGAAATCCTCGGCCAGCGACGGTCCGGCGTAGTGGAACGGCACCGGGCCGTCGGCCTCGGCGTGGACGAACTGGTGCACGAACGGATCGGTGGAGGCGCGCAGGGCCTCGGGAGTGCCTTCGGCGGCAATGCGGCCGTCGGCAATGAAATAGACGTAGTCGGCGATCTGGAAAGTCTCGTGCACGTCGTGCGAGACGATGATGGTGGTGGCGCCGAGCGCGTCGTTGAGGCTGCGGATAAGCCGCGCGGTCAGCCCCAGAGAGATCGGGTCCAGGCCGGCGAAGGGCTCGTCATACATCAGCAGCGCCGGATCCAGCGCGATTGCGCGCGCCAGCGCCACGCGCCGCGCCATGCCGCCGGAGATCTGCGACGGCATCAGGTCGCGCGCGCCGCGCAGGCCGACCGCGTTGAGCTTCATCAGCACCAGGTCGCGGATCATCGACTCGGGCAGGTCGGTGTGTTCGCGCAGCGGGAACGCGACGTTGTCGAACACCGACAGGTCGGTAAACAGCGCGCCGAACTGGAACAGCATCCCCATCTGGCGGCGCACGGCGTACAGGCCGGCGGTGTCGAGCTGGTGGATGTCGGTGCCGGCAAAGCGCACCGCTCCCGCCTGCGGCCGCACCTGGCCGCCGATCAGCCGCAGCACCGTGGTCTTGCCGCAGCCCGATCCGCCCATCACCGCGATCACCTTGCCGCGCGGGAATTGCATGGTCAGGCCGGACAGGATCGGCTTGCCGTGGTCCGCGTAGGCGAAATCCACCGCAGTCAGTTCGACAAGGTTTTGAGCAGAATCGGTCACGTTGGCACCGGTCGGGACAGGGGCGCATTATAAGGTGTACTACCTAGCCCTGCTGGCACCCGTGTGTCTCGCGCCACATGAAGCGTGCCTGTGGTGCCTCAGAATTCTCCTGGCCGCCAGGCAATCCGGCCGGTTTCCGCAGGAAACCGGCCGGTGTCCCGCCGCGCCACAGTGCCGCTCAGGGCTCCTGCGCGATCGGCACGTCCTTCAGGATGACCTGCCATTGGATCGATTCCGAGCGGATCGCGGTGGCAAACGCCTCCGGCGAGTCGCGCAGCGGCGTCAGGCCGGCGGCCTGCAGGCGCGAGCGCACCTCGCGCTCGGCCATCACGCCGTCGAGCTCGCCGGCCAGCCGCGCCACGATGGCGCGCGGCGTCTTGGCCGGCGCCATCACGCCAAACCAGGCCGCCGCGGCGTAGCCGTCCTGCCCGGATTCCTGCAGCGTCGGCACCAGCGGCGCCAGCGGGGAACGCGCCACGCCGGTCACACCGACCAGCCGCAGCCCGCCGCTCTTGACCTGGCTCTGGACCGCCGCGAACGAACAGAAGCAGGCGCTGATGCGACCGGCCAGCATCTCCTGCACCACCGCGGCCTCGCCCTTGGCCGTGACCAGCGGCACGCCGCCGCGCAGGCCGCGCACCGCGTACTCGGCGTACAGGTGCGAAGGACTGCCGGACTGACCGTAGCCGTAGCTGTAGGAACCGGGACTCGACTTCACCGCGGTCACCCATTGTTCCGGGGTGCGCATCGGCAGGCGGGCGTCGATCACCAGGAACAGCGGCGTGGTGGCGACGCGCGCCACCGGCGTGAAATCGCGCACGACGTCGTAGGGCACCGGCTCCAGTCCCGGCTGGATCAGCATGTTGGCCTGGTGGAACAGCAGCGTGTGGCCGTCGGAGCTGGCCTTGGCGACGACATCGCCGGCAATGGTGCCGGCGCTGCCGGGACGGTTGTCGACCTCGACCGGCACGCCGAGCCTGGCCGACAGGCGCTCGGCCAGCATCCGCGCCACGGCGTCGGCGACGCCGCCGGCCGGGAACGGCACGATCAGGCGCATCGGCCGATCCGGGAACGACATGCTGCGCGCAAGCGGCTGGGTGCCGGCATGCGCTGGCCTGGCTGGCACGGCGAACGCCAGCGTGGCGCATCCCAGGGCCACCAGGCACAGCACGGGCGGGAGCCAGCGCCGGGCAGCGGCCGCGGGCAGGCGCGGCGCGATTTTCGCTTTACCTCGCCAAAGTCGCGACAAATTGCGCACTTCGGACATCGTTTTCCTCCGGCCCGTCTCCTGAGGAGACGGCAAACTGGTTCTGGGGAAAAAGGATTGGCGAGGCAGTTTCCGTTATTTGTTTTTGAAAATTGTAAGGACAATGTCGGGGCCGCCACAGGCACGTAAACCATAGCCGGGAGAACCCTGAAGGCCTTGCTGCGCCTTGCCAAATGCGCCCTTGCGCCTGGCCACGCAAAGCGCGCCGCTATAATCCGCCGATGACGAATTTCACCGTGCGGCCCATGGTCTTGTCCGACCTGCCGGCCGTGCTGGCGGTGCAGGCCAGCTGCTATACCGAAGTACTGCTGGAAAGCGAGGCGGCGCTGGCCAGCCGGCTGGCGCTGTCGCCGGCCACCTGCTGGGTCGCGCACGAGCCCGCGCAGCGCGGCACCCTCGCCGCCTACCTGTTCACCCACGCCTGGCCCGAAGACAGCCTGCCGCCGCTGGACGGCGTGCTCGACGATGGCTGGCGCCCGCATGCCGCCCCGGACACCCTGACCTGGTTCGTGCACGACATGGCCGTGGCCCCGGCCGGCCGCGGTGCCGGGCTGGCGCCGCGCCTGTACGCGGCGGCGCAGGCGGCCGCGCACGCCGCCGGGCTGCAGCGCTCGCGGCTGATCGCGGTGCAGTCCGCGGCGCCGTGGTGGCGCAGGCTCGGGTACGCCCCGGTGCCGGCGCAGACGGCGGCGCGGCACGCCGGCAAGCTGGCCGCATACGGCGTCAGCGCGGTGCTGATGGAGCGAACGCTGGAGATACCGCCGGCCGGCTGAACGCTGCCATCGCGCACACAACAAAAAGCCCGCCGGCTTGCGCCAGGCGGGCTTTTTGTTGGGATGACGAAGCCGAATCAGCGCGGCAGGTCGCTATGCCCCATCAGGAACGCATCGACCGAGCGCGCGGCCTGGCGGCCTTCGCGGATCGCCCACACCACCAGCGACTGGCCGCGGCGCACGTCGCCGGCGGCGAACACCTTGGGCACGTTGGTGTGGTAGGCGCGCTCGCCTTCGGTCGAGGCCTTGGCGTTCTTGCGCGCGTCGGTGTCGACGCCGAAGGCTTCCAGCATGGAACCCACCGGGTTGGTAAAGCCCATCGCCAGCAGCACCAGGTCGGCCGGCAGGATGAACTCGCTGCCTTCCACTTCCTGCATGCGGCCGTCCTTCCATTCGACGCGGCACGCCTTGAGCGCGGTGACCTTGCCGTTCTCGCCGATGAATTCCTTGGTGGCGACCGACCAGTCGCGCTCGCAGCCTTCGTCGTGCGACGACGAGGTGCGCAGCTTGATCGGCCAGTACGGCCACACCAGCGGCTTGTTCTCTTCTTCCGGCGGCTGCGGCAGCAGCTCGAACTGGGTCACCGAGGTGGCGCCGTGGCGGTTGGACGTGCCGACGCAGTCGGAGCCGGTATCGCCGCCGCCGATCACGATCACGTTCTTGCCCTCGGCGCGGATCTCGTTGGCGCCGTCGCCGGCCACTTCCTTGTTCTGCGGGATCAGGAATTCCAGCGCGAAGTGGATGCCGGCCAGGTCGCGGCCCGGCACCGGCAGGTCGCGCGGCACTTCCGAGCCGCCCGCCAGCACCACGGCGTCGAACTGTTCCATCAGGGCCTGGGCCGAGATGGTTTCGCGCGCATAGTTCTTGATGCCGGCCGGCAGTTCGCCGTCGGTCACCATCACGCCGGGGCGGAAGGTCACGCCTTCGGCCTGCATCTGTTCCATGCGGCGGTCGATCAGCGACTTCTCCATCTTGAAGTCGGGGATGCCGTAGCGCAGCAGGCCGCCGATGCGGTCGTTCTTCTCGAACACGGTCACGTCATGGCCGGCGCGTGCCAGCTGCTGCGCGGCGGCCATGCCGGCGGGGCCGGAGCCGACCACGGCGACGGTCTTTCCGGTCTTGTGGCGCGGCAGCTGCGGCCTGACCCAGCCTTCTTCCCAGGCCTTGTCGATGATGGCGTGCTCGAGCGACTTGATGCCGACCGGCAGCTCGTTGATGCCCAGCGTGCAGGCGGCCTCGCACGGTGCCGGGCAGATGCGGCCGGTGAACTCGGGGAAGTTGTTGGTCTGGTGCAGCACCTCGATCGCCGACTTCCAGTCCTGGCGGTACACCAGGTCGTTGAAGTCGGGGATGATGTTGTTGACCGGGCAGCCGTTGTTGCAGAACGGGATGCCGCAGTCCATGCAGCGCGCACCCTGGAGCTTCGCTTCGCTGTCGGACAGCGCGAACACGAATTCCTTGTAGTGCTTCACGCGCTTGACTACCGGTTCGTAGCCCTCATTCTGGCGCGGAAATTCGAGAAAGCCAGTCGCCTTACCCATGTTGCGTCCTTGGTCATGCTGCGCGGGACCGGCGGCGTCGCCGGCCCTGCGGTGGGGTCAGTATCTTGTCGGGGCCGCGGCGGCTTGCCGCGGCCCTTCGCTACGTTGGTTTGCTGCGCTCGTCTGGCTCAGGCCGCGATGGCTTCGCGGTCGCTGTCGCGGGCGGCCTGTTCCTTGGCGTACATCTCGCCCAGCGCGCGCTTGTACTCGGTCGGGAAGACCTTGACGAACTTGCGGCGTGCCGTGGTCCAGTCGGCCAGCAGCGCCTTGGCGCGCTCGGAACCGGTGTAGCGGAAGTGCTGCTCGATCAGGCTGCGCAGGATGGTTTCATCCAGCACGCGCTTGCCGTCGACCTTGTGCCACGAGGCCTGGGGCTGGCCCTTCTCCTGGTCGGCCGAGGCCAGCACCGCTTCCAGCGCCACCATCGAAGTGTTGCAGCGCTTGTCGAACAGGCCGTCTTCGTCGTAGACGTAGGCCACGCCGCCCGACATGCCGGCCGCGAAGTTGCGCCCGGTGCCGCCCAGCACCACCACCGTGCCGCCGGTCATGTACTCGCAACCGTGGTCGCCAGTGCCTTCCACCACTGCCACGGCGCCCGAGTTGCGCACCGCGAAGCGCTCGCCGGCAACGCCGTTGAAGAACGCCTCGCCGGCGATGGCACCGTACAGCACGGTGTTGCCGACGATGATGTTGCGGGTCGGATCGCCGCGGAACTCGTGCGGGGCGCGCACGATCACGCGACCGCCCGACAGGCCCTTGCCGACGTAGTCGTTGCCGTCTCCCACCAGGTCCAGCGTGATGCCGTGCGCCAGGAACGCGCCGAACGACTGGCCGGCGGTGCCCTGCAGCTGGATGTGGATGGTGTCGTCGGGCAGGCCTTCATGGCCGTACTGCTTGGCGACCACGCCCGACAGCATCGCGCCGACGGTACGGTTGACGTTCTTGACCGGCTGGATGAACGAGACGCGCTCGCCCTTCTCGATCGCCGGACGAGCCTTGGCGATCAGCACGTGGTCGAGCGCCTTGCCGGCCTCGGCCGACAGGCCGTGGTCCTGCACGTCGGTGTGGTACAGCGGCACGTCCGCGCCCAGCGAGACCTGGTGGAAGATGCGGCTGAAGTCCAGGCCGCGCGCCTTCCAGTGCTCGATGCCCGCCTTGGTGTCGAGCAGGTCGGCGCGGCCGATCAGCTCGTCGAAGGTACGGATACCCAGCTGGGCCATGATCTCGCGCGCTTCTTCGGCGACGAAGAAGAAGAAGTTGACCACGTGCTCGGGCTTGCCCTGGAACTTCTTGCGCAGCTGCGGATCCTGCGTGGCCACGCCCACCGGGCAGGTGTTCAGGTGGCACTTGCGCATCATGATGCAGCCCTCGGCAACCAGCGGCGCCGTGGCGAAGCCGAACTCGTCGGCGCCCAGCAGCGCGCCGATGACGACGTCGCGGCCGGTCTTCATCTGGCCGTCGGCCTGCACGCGGATGCGGTTGCGCAGGCCGTTGAGCAGCAGCGTCTGCTGGGTCTCGGCCAGGCCCAGTTCCCACGGCGTGCCGGCGTGCTTGATCGACGACCACGGCGAGGCGCCGGTGCCGCCGTCATGGCCGGCGATCACGACGTGGTCGGCCTTGGCCTTGGACACGCCCGCGGCGACCGTGCCGACGCCCACTTCGGACACCAGCTTGACCGAGATATCCGACGACGGGTTGACGTTCTTCAGGTCGTGGATCAGCTGCGCCAGATCCTCGATCGAGTAGATGTCGTGGTGCGGGGGCGGCGAGATCAGGCCCACACCCGGCACCGAGTAACGCAGCTTGCCGATGTAGTCCGAAACCTTGTGGCCCGGCAGCTGGCCGCCTTCGCCCGGCTTGGCGCCCTGCGCCATCTTGATCTGGATCTGGTCGGCCGAGGCCAGGTATTCGGCGGTCACGCCGAAACGGCCCGACGCCACCTGCTTGATCTTCGAGCGCAGCGAGTCGCCGGCCTGCAGTTCCAGGTCCTTCTCGATCACGCCGTCGCCGAGCACGCCCTTGAGCGTGTCGCCCTGCTTGATGGGGATGCCGCGCAGTTCGTTGCGGTAGCGCTTCTCGTCCTCGCCGCCTTCGCCGGTGTTGGACTTGCCGCCGATGCGGTTCATCGCCAGCGCCAGCGTGGTGTGGGCCTCGGTCGAGATCGAGCCGAGCGACATCGCGCCGGTGGCGAAGCGCTTGACGATCTCCTTGGCGGGCTCGACTTCTTCCAGCGGAATCGCCTTGGCCGGATCGACCTTGAACTCGAACAGGCCGCGCAGCGTCATGTGGCGCTTGCTCTGGTCGTTGATGATGTTGGCGTATTCCTTGTACGTCTGGTAGGCGCCCTTGCCGTCGTCGGCGCGCACCGAGTGCTGCAGCTTGGCGATCGAGTCCGGGGTCCACATGTGCTCTTCGCCGCGGATGCGGAAGGCGTACTCGCCGCCGGCGTCGAGCATGTTTTCCAGCACCGGGCTGTTGCCGAAGGCGTCCTTGTGCAGGCGCAGCGCTTCCTCGGCGACCTCGAAGATGCCGATGCCCTCGACGTTCGACGGCGTGCCGTGGAAGTACTTCTGCACCAGCTCGCGCGACAGGCCGATGGCCTCGAAGATCTGTGCGCCGGTGTACGACATGTAGGTCGAGATGCCCATCTTGGACATCACCTTGAACAGGCCCTTGCCGATCGCCTTGACGAAGTTCTTGACCGCCTTTTCCGGCGACAGGTCGCCCGACAGGCCGCTGGCCATGTCGGCCAGGGTTTCCATCGCCAGGTACGGGTGCACGGCTTCGGCGCCGTAGCCGGCCAGCAGCGCGAAGTGGTGGACTTCACGCGCGGTGCCGGTCTCGACCACCAGACCGGTCGAAGTGCGCAGGCCCTTCTCCACCAGGTGGTGGTGGATCGCGGAGGTGGCCAGCAGCGCCGGGATGGCGACATGGTCGGCATCGACCGGGCGGTCGGTCACGATCAGGATGTTGTAGCCCGAACGCACCGCATCCACGGCTTCGGCGCACAGCGAGGCCAGGCGCGCTTCGATGCCTTCCTTGCCCCACGCGGTCGGGTAGCAGATGTTCAGTTCGTAGGAACGGAACTTGCCGCCGGTGTAGTGCTCGATGTTGCGGATCTTGGCGATGTCCTTGAAGTCCAGCACCGGCTGGGACACTTCGAGGCGCATCGGCGGGTTGATGTTGTTCAGCTCGAGCAGGTTCGGCTTCGGGCCGATGAACGACACCAGCGACATCACCATGTTCTCGCGGATCGGGTCGATCGGCGGGTTGGTGACCTGGGCGAACAGCTGCTTGAAGTAGTGGTACAGCGTCTTGTTCTTCGACGACAGGATCGCCAGCGGCGAGTCGTTGCCCATCGAGCCGGTGGCTTCCTCGCCGGCCAGCGCCATCGGCGCCATCAGGAACTTGACGTCTTCCTGGGTGTAGCCGAACGCCTGCTGGCGGTCCAGCAGCTTGGCCACGGGCTTCTTCTCGGCGGCGACATCTTCCGGCTTGGCGTCGATCTCGTCCAGCTTGATGCGCACGGCGTCGATCCAGCTCTTGTACGGCTTGGCGTTGGCCAGGTTGTCCTTGAGCTCCTTGTCGTCGATGATGCGGCCCTGCTCCATGTCGATCAGGAACATCTTGCCCGGCTGCAGGCGCCATTTCTGCACGATGCGCGACTCGGGGAACGGCAGCACGCCGGCTTCCGAGGCCAGCACCACGACGTCGTCCTCGGTCACGTAGAAACGTGCCGGGCGCAGGCCGTTGCGGTCCAGCGTGGCGCCGATCTGGCGGCCATCGGTGAAGCAGATCGCGGCCGGGCCGTCCCACGGCTCCATCATGGCGGCGTGGTATTCGTAGAAGGCGCGACGGTTGTCGTCCATCAGCGTGTGCTGTTCCCACGCTTCCGGGATCATCATCATCATCGCGTGGACCAGCGGATAGCCGGCCATCGTCAGCAGTTCGAGGCAGTTGTCGAACGATGCCGTATCGGACTGGCCCGGGTAGATCAGCGGCCACAGCTTGGGCAGGTCGTCGCCCAGCACCGGCGACGAGATCGCGCCGGTACGCGCGTTGATCCAGTTCACATTGCCCTTGACCGTGTTGATTTCGCCGTTGTGGGCGACCATGCGGTACGGGTGGGCCAATTCCCACGCCGGGAAGGTGTTGGTCGAGAAGCGCTGGTGCACCAGGGCCAGGGCCGACACGGCGCGCTGGTCCTGCAGGTCCAGGTAGTACTCGCCGACCTGGTTGGCCAGCAGCAGGCCCTTGTACACCACAGTACGGGCCGACATCGACGGCACGAAGTATTCCTTGCCGTGCTTGAGCTTGAGCGCCTGGATGGCGTGGCTGGCGGTCTTGCGGATGACGTAGAGCTTACGTTCCAGCGCGTCCGTGGTCATGATGTCGCGGCCGCGACCGATGAAGATCTGGCGGATCACCGGCTCGGTCTTGCGCACCGTCGGGGACATCGGCATGGCGGCGTCGACCGGCACGTCGCGCCAGCCCAGCACGACCTGGCCTTCCAGGCGGACCGTGCGCTCCAGCTCCTGCTCGCAGGCCAGGCGCGAGGCGTGTTCCTTCGGCAGGAAGATCATGCCCACGCCGTACTCGCCGGCGGGCGGCAGGCTCACGCCCTGCGCGGCCATTTCCTCGCGGTAGAACTGGTCGGGGATCTGGATCAGGATGCCGGCACCGTCGCCCATCAGCGGGTCGGCGCCGACGGCGCCGCGGTGGTCCAGGTTCTCCAGGATCTTCAGGCCCTGGGAAATGATCTCGTGCGACTTCTTGCCCTTGATATGGGCGACCATGCCGACGCCGCAAGCGTCATGCTCGTTGCTCGGGTCGTACATGCCTTGCGCCTGCGGACGCAGGGCGTGCAGGTCTGGGGCGGGGGAAGACTCGCTGATTTGCTCGCTGGTCTGCGCTTGGGCCGAAAGGTTCTTCATTTGGTCCACGGGCTGAATTCCGGTGAAGGCTGCGCGAACTGCTGGACTACCGGAACGGGGACCGCGCGCTTTCTGAAATCCACCCGGACCGGTGGACCGGCGGGAAGGGAAATGGGGACGAAGCTGTCAGCGGGCCGCAGCGGCGTACACGAGCGTGACGCGCCGCACAATGACTGTGGGTGGAGCAACTATATGGGAATCGCCTGCGGCTCGCAAAAAAATTAAATGGGGTCGGATCACGTTAAATAACGCACCGTTTCGGTGAATCAATTAAATGGGGACACATTAAATTTATGACGCTTTTGCCGCATTCCCTGATGGAGTTTGCACCTTTTTGGGGCGACCTTTCGGCAAGGGCTGGACACGTCGTGAACCATGTCTCTCCAACTGCGCCAGGAACGCGTCGCCTCCGAGCGGCCAGCCGCTATGCGCGTGGGCACGCAACGTCTCGAGCGTCTTGCCGGACAGGCCCTCGGCGCTGAGCATGCGGTAGTTCGACTGCCGTTCGAACGGGGTATTGCCCAGTTCCCAGTAGGCCGCGTGGTCGCTGACAAAGGGACTGGCCTCGATGCCGGCGTGGTGGCGGTAACTGCTCCAGCGGTCGGCCTCGGGAGTGTTGACCTCGCCGGCGCGCACCGCGTTGCCCTCGACGTAGAGCATGGCCGGCAGCAGCCACTGGGCCGGATCGAACACGGCGGAGCGGAAGCGCCCCTCCCACAAGGTGCCGGTCCGGCCCGCGACCCGATTGAAGTAGCGCGCGTAGCGGCGCCCGACCGCCTGCATGGTCAGGCTAAGCGCGTCCTCACTTTTTGGCGTTGCCACCAGGTGTACGTGATTGGGCCGCAGCGCATAGGCGTGGATGGCGAGGTCATGCTCGCGCGCTGCCATGCGCAGGCTGTCGAGGTAGTGCAGGTAGTCGTCGGGGCCGAGGAAGACCGGCTGGCGGTTGTTGCCGCGCTGCAACACCAGCGCGGGCAGTCCGGTGGGGGAAAAACGGGGAAGGCGGGCCATGACAGGGTCGTGCGGGCTGCGATGCCCGCATCATAGCCTGATCCGTCCCTAATTTTCAGGGGGCGGTGCCCTCACTGACCGCGAAGATGCGGCGATGCTCGCGGATGGCGTAGCGGTCGGTCATGCCGGCAATGTAGTGGGCGATCAGCCGCGACTGGTCGCCGCCATGGCTGGCCTGGTACTGGGGCGGCAGCAGGCGCGGGTCGGACATGAAGGCCTGGAACAGGTCGCCGACGATGCGCTGGGCCTTGGCCGACATCCGCATCACCAGGTAGTGCCGGTACAGGTGCCGGAACAGGAAGCGCTTGAGCGCCGCGGCTTCCTCGTGGATCTGCGCACTGAAGCCGACCAGCGGGCCGGCGGCACGCACCGCGTCGATATTGCGCGGGTTGGCGTCGGCGATATTGCGGCTGGTGGTTTCGATCAGGTCGACGATCAGCGTGTTGATCATGCGCCGGACCGTCTCGTTGATGGCGCGCCGGCCATTGATGCCGGGGAAGGCCTCGGCCACCTCGGCGCGGTGGCGGCCCCACATCGGCACTTCGTCGAGCTGCTCCAGCGTCAGCAGCCCGGAGCGCAGGCCGTCGTCGATATCGTGGTTGTTGTAGGCGATCTCGTCGGCCAGGTTGGCCAGCTGGGCCTCCAGCGACGGTTGCGTGCCTTCGAGGAAGCGCCGGCCCAGCTCGCCCAGCGCCGACGCATTGACGCGCGAGCAATGCTTGAGGATGCCCTCGCGCGTCTCGAAGGTCAGGTTCAGGCCGTTGAAGCCGCCGTAGCGCTCTTCCAGCTCGTCCACCACCAGCAGGCTCTGCAGGTTGTGCTCGAAGCCGCCATGGTTCTTCATGCACTGGTTCAGCGCGTCCTGGCCGGCGTGGCCGAAGGGCGTGTGGCCCAGGTCGTGCGCCAGCGAGATCGCCTCGACCAGGTCCTCGTTCAGGCGCAGGTTGCGCGCGATCGAGCGGGCGATCTGCGCCACCTCCAGGCTGTGCGTCAGCCGCGTGCGGAACAGGTCGCCCTCGTGGTTGACGAAGACCTGGGTCTTGTACTCGAGCCGCCGGAACGCCGTGCTATGGATCACGCGGTCGCGGTCGCGCTGGAATTCGCTGCGCGACAGCGACGCGGGTTCGGCGTGCACGCGCCCGCGCGTCTGCGCGGAGCGGGCGGCGTACGGGGCGAGGTGGCTTTCAAAGTCGGTCATGCAGCGCGTCCGGTGGCTGGGTCGGGGTGGCGAGGCATAACCGATCGGTCAGGCGACCGGCGCCTCGGTGGGAGGTTTCAGGACGGCGTGGGCCAGCGTCGCGCGCAAATCCGCGTCCGGCACGCTGGTAATGAACGCCTCGCCGAGCTTCTTCAGCAGGATGAACTTGATGCTTCCGGCCTCGGCCTTCTTGTCGACCTTCATCAGTTCGATATAGCGGTCGGCGCCCAGTTCCGGCGCCACCACCGGCAGCATCGCCGCCTGCGTCAGCGTGCGCACGCGCGCCAGCGTCTCGATATCGATAAAGCCGAGCCGGTGCGACAGGTCCGCGGCCATCACCATGCCGCAGCCCACCGCTTCGCCGTGCAGCCAGGCGCCGTAGCCCATGCCGGCCTCGATCGCGTGGCCGAAGGTATGGCCGAAATTGAGGATGGCACGCAGCCCGCCCTCGCGCTCGTCCTGCGCCACCACGCCCGCCTTGATCTCGCACGAGCGCTGCACGGCAACTGCCATCAGCTCCGGGTCGCAGGCGTTCAGCGCCTGGATGTTGCGCTCGATCCAGGCGAAGTAATCGGCGTCGGCAATGGCGCCGTGCTTGATCACCTCGGCCATGCCGGCGGCCAGTTCGCGCGGCGGCAGCGTGCGCAGCGTGTCGATGTCGGCGATCACCGCGTTGGGCTGGTGGAACGCGCCGATCATGTTCTTGCCGAGCGGGTGGTTGATGCCGGTCTTGCCGCCCACCGACGAATCGACCTGCGCCAGCAGCGTGGTCGGCATCTGGACGAAGGGCACGCCGCGCATGTAGCAGGCGGCGGCAAACCCGGTCATGTCGCCGACCACGCCGCCGCCCAGCGCCACCAGCGTGGTCTTGCGGTCGGCGCCGGCCTGCAGCAGCGCGTCGAAGATGCGGTTCAGCGTTTCCCAGTGCTTGAAGGCCTCGCCGTCGGGCAGCGTGACAGTGCGCACGGTCTTGCCCAGCGCCGCCAGCGCGGCCTCGACGCGCGCCGCATAGAGCGGCCCGACGGTTTCGTTGGTGACGATGACGGCGTGCTGGCCGCGCACATGCGGGCGCAGCATCTCGGCGTTGTCGAGCAGCCCGGTGCCGATATGGATGGGGTAGCTGCGCTCGCCCAGGTCGACTTCAAGGGTAATCATGGAGTGGGGTCCTGCGCCGGCGGCCCGGCATCGCCCGCGGGCGGGGACGCCGGCTGCGGGGGATCGATCCGGAAACCGGCCATTTCAAGTTGCATCAACACCATATTAGCAAGCTGCGCCACCGAGGGCTTGCCGGTTTCGATGATGAAGTCGGCGACTTCGCGGTACAGCGGATCGCGCTCGGCGTACAGCGCCTCGAGCTTGCCCTTGGGGTCTTCGGTCTGCAGCAGCGGCCGGTTGCGGTCGTGCCGGGTGCGCAGCCACAGGTCGTGCGGGCTGGCGCGCAGGTACACGACCGTGCCGCGGGCCTTCAGCACCTCGCGGTTCTCGGCGCGCAGCACTGCACCGCCTCCGGTGGCCAGCACAATGCCCTGGCGCTGCGCCAGTTCGCGGATCATCGCGGCCTCGCGGTCGCGGAAGCCGGCCTCGCCCTCAAGTTCGAAGATCACCGGGATGCGCACGCCGCAGTGCGCCTCCAGCTCGTGGTCGGAATCGAAAAACGGATAGTGCAGGCGCCGCGCCACCGTGCGGCCCACGGTGGTCTTGCCGGCGCCCATCAGGCCGACGAAAAAGAGGTTGGGTCGATCGGATTCGGGGCGCTCGGCACCGGATCGTTCGGCTTCGCGCCGATCCGGCGCCTGGCGCTGCGCCGCCGGCCCTGTCGCTGAGGCTGTCACGGGACTGTGGTTCGGGAGCGCGGCATGCGGGCCGTCCTCCCCGGTTGGGAACTGCATCATCTTCTTATGTTGTGGCGCGGCCGGCAAGTGCCGAATGCGGCATAGGCCGCATTTCTTGCCGTCGCGCCGGCATTCGTGGCCCGGCGGTTCGCGGCGCGCGGCGCAAAAAAAGGCCGCATCGGTCGATGCGGCCTGCCAGTCTACTGTATCCGGCGCCCCGGCCCTACCTGAGCGATACGCTTTCGTTCAGGATGCGCGGGGTCAGGAACACCAGCAGCTCGGTCCGGTTGCGGACCTTGGCGTTGTTCTTGAACAGGTAGCCGAGCACCGGAATATCACCCAGCAGCGGCACCTTGTCGACATCGGTGGACTCGGTCTGGGTGTAGATGCCGCCGATCACCACGGTGCCGCCGTTCTCGACCAGCACCTGGGTCTGCACGTGCTTGGTGTCGATGGCAAAACCCGAGGTGGTCTGGATGCCCACGCTGTCCTTGTTCACGTCGACGTCGAGCAGCACGTTGCCTTCGGGCGTGATCTGCGGCGTCACCTCGAGCTTCAGGTTGGCCTTGCGGAACTGCACCGAGGTGGCACCGCTGGACGTTGCCGCCTGGTAAGGCAGTTCGGTGCCCTGCTCGATCAGCGCCTTGATGTTGTTGGCCGTGACCACGCGCGGGCTGGAGATGATCTTGCCCTTGCCGTCCGCCTCCAGCGCCGACAGCTCCAGCGCCAGAAAGCGCGTGGCGGCGCTGTTGAACAGGCTCACCGCGATATTGGCCGGGTTGGTGCCGTTGATGGATCCGGCCGGCAGGCTCAGGAACGGGCCGTTGTCGGAGGTCGAGCCCGGCAGCACGTTGTTGTAGGTGTTGCCGACGCGGGCATTGTTGTACTGCCCGGCAAACCCGAGCTTGACGCCCAGGTTGCGGCTGAAGGTATCGGTGGCCTCGACGATGCGGGCCTCGATGATGACCTGGCGCACCGGGATGTCGATCTTGCCGATAAAGCTCTGCACCTCTTCCAGCTTGGAAGCGATATCCGACACAAAGAGCTGGTTGGTGCGCGCATCGGCCGTCAGCGAACCGCGCTTGGACAGCATGCGCGTGCTGGCACCCGCCGCCCCGGCGGCCCCGATGGGCGCGGCCGCGCCGCCGCCGGCGCCCATGCCCAGCAGCATCCTGCGCACGTCCTCGGCGCGCTGGTAATTGAGCTGGAACACCTGGCTGCGGATCGGCTCGAGGTCGTTGATCTGCTGCTGCGACTCGAGCTCAAGCTTTTCCTTGGTCTGCAGCTCGGCCTTGGGCGCCACCCACAGCACATTGCCGTTGCGGCGCGAGGCCAGGCCCTTCGCATCCATCACGATCTGCAGCGCCTGATCCCACGGCACGTCCTTGAGCCGCAGCGTGATGTTGCCCTGCACGCTTTCGCTGGTGATGATATTCAGGTTGGTGAAGTCGGCAAACACCTGCAGCAGCGAGCGGATGTCGATGTTCTGGAAGTTCAGCGACAGGCGCTCGCCGCGGTAGCCCGGCCCGCTGATCAGCTTGGTCGGGTCTTCCTTGACCGGCCGGACCTCGACCACGAACTGGGTGTCGGTCTGGTACGAGCTGTATTCCCAGTTGCCGCGCGGTTCGATGGTCAGGCGCGCGTTGCCGTTGGCATCGGAGGCGCGCATGCCCTGCACCGGTGAGCCATAGTCGCTGACGTCGAAGTGCCGCCGCAGGTTCTCCGGCAGCGTGGTGCCGAGGAAATCGACCACCACGTTCTTGCCCTGTTGCGCGATATTGATGCCCGACTCGCGCGAGGACAGGTCGACCACCACGCGTCCGGCGCCGTCGGCGCCCCGCCGGAAGTCGATACCGCGCACGAACGGGCGTCCCGCCGCGGCGCCAGGCGCCGTCGCGGCCGGCGCGAAGGTCGGCGCGGCGCTCTTGGCCGCCGGCGCCACGTTATCGAGCGACACCACGAAGACATTGCCGCGCTGGTCGGTGCGATAGGTGGCATTGCGCGTCAGGTCGAGGATCACGCGCGTGCGGTCGCCGATCTGCATCACATTGGCGGCCTTGACCAGCTTGCCGCCGTATTCATATTGCGCGCGCCGCTCGGCAAAGCCGGTATCGAAGAAATCGATCGCCAGCCGTGCCGGGTTCTGCGTGGTGAAGTCCGCCGGCTTCTGCGCCAGCGGCCGTTCCAGCTCGACCACCAGCACGGTCTGCTCCCCGGTCGTACTGACGTCGACCGACTTGATCCGGTTGCCCTGTGCCAGCGCCTCCGGCGCGCCAAGCGCAAGCCACAGCGCCAGCGCGGTGGCCATGGTCCTGATCACGGCGCCCGCGCGCGCACGATACCAGCGCGCGGGGGTCATGCCGCCGCGTCCAGCTTCAGGCTGGTCATTTTCTCTTTCCACTCGGATACCCCCTCCCGGACCAATTCGCGCAGCACGATCTCCTGATCGGTGATGCGGACCACCCGGCCATAGCTCTGGCCGAGATACTGACCCACCTTCACATGGTGGATCTTGTTATCAACACGGACGATGCCGAAGGTTTCCCCCTGCTTCTTCATCATCCCGAGCATCTTGAAGTTTTCGAGCGGATAGTCTTCCAGCGGCTCGCGGCGTCGGCCGGCTTCGGGCGAATCGGCCAGGGTCTTGTTCAGTTCGCCGATCTTGGCCTGCGCGAACGGCTCGGGCGCACTCGCCGCCGCGTATTCGCGCGGCACGTAGGGGCGGGCGTCGGGCACGGGCTCGGGCGGCTTGGCACGCGCGCTGCGGGTGGCATCCATCCACTGGCGCAGCGCGTCCTCGTCGCTGGCGCCGCAGGCGCCCAGCAGGCCGAGCGCCAGCGCCGCCGCCAGCGTGCGCCGCGACGCGCTCCGGGCCAGGGCACGGGTTCGAACGGTGCGGCTCATTTCGCGCCTCCTGCCTTGGCGGCGGCGGCGGCCGCGGCGGCCTTGCGTTGCGCCGCCTGTTCCTCGGCGTCGAGCGCGCGGTAGGCCATCGCCACCGCCTCCATCGACAGCCCGCCCTCCTTGGTGTTGGCCAGCTGCAGGTTCTGCATCGACACGATCCGCGACAGCGCCGCGACGTCGGCGTTGAACTGCGCCACCTCGTGATAACGCCCGGTCACGCGCAGGTTCACCGGGATCTCGGCAAAGTAGGGCTTGATCACCGCCGCCTGCGGCTTGAACAGCTCGAACTGCAGCCCGCGCGCGACGCCGGCATGGTTGACGTCGGCCAGCAGCGCGTCCATTTCCGTCTTGTTGGGCAGCTGTCGCTCCAGCAGCGCCACGCGCTGTTCGACATGCTTCTTCTGCTCGCGCAGTGCCTCGAGGTTGGCCACCTGCGCCACCTTGGACTGGTACGCCTGCTTCAGGCTTTCCTGCTCCTGGCGCTGGCGCTCGAGTTCGTCGAACTTTGCGCTCCAGTAGAACTGCCAGCCCAGCAGCAGCACCACCGCCGCGGCCAGCACCGCGAACAGCACGCGCGGCGCGGCCGGCCAGGTCTCCGGCTCGTTCAGGTTGAGCCCGCGGAACTGGCTGGTCAGGTCAGCCAGGTTGATTTCGGTATTGAGCGCCATGGTCAGGCCTTTCCGGCCGCGGGGGCGGGTGCAGGTGCGGTGGCGGGAGCGGCGGATGGCGCCGAAGCGCCCGCTGCAGCCTTCCTGCCGTCGGCCGGGGCCTCCGGCGCGCGGTACGCAAAGCGCATCGAGAAATCGAACAGCCGGCGCTGCTCGCGCAGGTTGTTGGTCATGGTGACCGCCTTGGATTCGACCAGCTCGGCCTTGTCGAGCCAGGCCACTGCGCCCAGGTTGCGCAGCAGCTCCGAAATACGTTCGTTGGACTGCGCCACGCCGGCGATGGTGAAGGCCTCGCCGGCCTGCTTCAGGCTGGTCAGGTAGACGCCTTCGGGCACCTGCCGCACCAGTTCCTCGAGCAGCTGCACCGGGCGGTTGCGCTCGGTCTGCAGGCTTTCGACGGCCTTCTGGCGCTGCAGCAGCGCGTCGATGTCTTTCTTCAGCGTGTTGACTTCGCGAATCTGCCCGTCGAGCCTGGCGTTTTCCGCGCTCAGCACCTGGTTGACCGCCACCACGGACGCGATGCGCCCGTCGATATAGGCCCCGCCCAGCAGCACCACGGCCGCGCCGGCCCCGGCCGCTGCGCCAAGCATGGTGTAGACCTTCTTGCGCCGCGCCGCCTTGCGGGCTTCATGGTAGGGCAGCAGGTTGACCGAAGGCAGTGTGTTCGTTGACATCTCTTGCCTCCGGTGCGTTATTGCAGGCCGCGCAGGGCCAGGCCGGCACTGACGATATACGCCGGCAGGTCGCGCTGCAGGTAGCGCTCATTGACCTTGGCGTTGGTCGCCATGTTGGCGAACGGATTCGCCAGCGTGGTGGTGATCCTGGTCTGGTGCTGGATCGCCGCCTGCACGCCGAACAGCGATGCATGCCCGCCGGACAGCAGGATCTCGTCGACCCGGCCCAGGCTGGAACTGGCGATGAAGTTGCCGATCGCGGACTGCACCTCCATGGCGAGGGCATCGAGCGAGGGCTTGAGCAGCTGCGCGCGCCAGGCCTCGGGCAGCGTGTTCTTGCGCTTCTTGATCTCGGCCTTGAGCGCGTCGAGCGTGAACATGCGCGCCGCGCTTTGCGTGAGCTGGTCGCCGTAGCTGTTCAGCGGCTGTTCGTACAGTTCTTTCCAGCCCTGGTAGAAGATGGCCTTGGAGCGGCTGCCGCCCAGGTGGACCACCGCCACCACCGGCAGCGCGCGCGCGTCGGCCTCGGACATCTCGTGCGGCACGCCCAGCATCTGCACGATCGAGCGCTGCACCGCGTATTCCTCGACATCCATCACCTGCGGCTTGAGGCCGGCCATTTCGGCCGCGGTCACGCGTTCCTGCACGCGGTCGCTGTTGGCCGCGGTAACGCGCACGCCGATGCCGCCCTCGGTCTCGCTGGGGCCGATCACGGCGAAGTCGAAGTTGACCGCCTGCGACGGCGGATAGAGCCGGTGCGCCTCGGATTCGACCTGGGAATAGAGTTCGTCTTCGGACAGGTTGTCCGGCAGGCTGACCGTCTGCGATTCGGTCAGCATGGAGGGAACGCCCAGCACCACGTCCTTGGAGCGGATGCCGGCCTTGCCGAGCGCACGCCTGAGCGCGATCCCGACTGCCTCGATGTTGATGACGTTGCCATCGGCAACGGCATTGCGGTCCAGCAGTTCGCTGGCGCATTTTTCCAGCCGGTAGTCTTGCCTGCTGCCCCCCACCGAGAGCTCGACTACCTTGACACTGGACGACCCGATATCCACGCCGACCGTAGTCCGGCGCAGAAGCCCCGACAAAATGCCCCGACGCAAGGTGACCCCCTGACTTTTGAACTCGCCCCTGGCTTGAACGCTCTAATCGAGCGAGCCTAGTTTCTTGAATGAAACGTGTGCTTTTTATGTTGGCCGATTCTCACAAAATCCAGCATTGGTGGCAACGTGCCGAACTGGGCCGCACTTGTTTTTGAGAAGGCCCTCATCAATCCGTTGTCAAAACCCCACGGTCGTCGGGTTCCCTTCCATGCCTGCCTGTGCCGCGCGCTTCCCCCCGTAGTCGTCCCCAACGTCGCCCTGCACGCCGGCATCCGTGGCCTTACATCTTGTAACAGCGCGATAGCGGCGCCCCCGCCACTGTGCGCGCGGGCGGGCCGATGCCGGAAGATATAATCGCGGGCACCCCTGACTAGGTATTTCCCTTATGGCCACAGCACAACACAAGCCGCCCCACCCTGCCCGCCGTTCGATCTGGACGCGGCTCATGTTCTGGGCGGTGGGACTGGTTGTCGCCGGTGCCGTCGTGATTGCGCTGCTGCTCGGCTACGCGCTGCTGGTGGCCGCGCCCAACCTGCCTTCGCTGGACACCATCACCGATTACCGGCCCAAGATTCCGCTGCGGATCTACACCGCCGACAATGTGCTGATCGGCGAATTCGGCGAGGAGCGGCGCAACTTCGTGCCCATCGCCGAAATCCCCGACGTGATGAAAAAGGCAGTGCTGGCGATCGAGGACGACCGCTTCTACGAGCACGGCGGCGTCGACTTCGTCGGCGTGATGCGTGCCGGGCTGGCCAACCTGCGCGGCGGGCTGTCGCAGGGCGCCTCCACCATCACCATGCAGGTCGCGCGCAACTTCTTCCTGTCCAGCGAGAAGACCTACACCCGCAAGATCTACGAGATGCTGCTGGCGTACAAGATCGAGGCCAACCTGAACAAGGACCAGATCCTCGAGCTGTACATGAACCAGATCTACCTGGGCCAGCGCGCCTATGGCTTCGACAGCGCCGCGCGCGTGTACTTCGGCAAGTCGGTGCGCGATGTGACGCCGGCCGAGGCGGCGATGCTGGCCGGGCTGCCGAAGGCGCCGTCGGCGTACAACCCGGTGGTCAACCCGCGCCGCGCCAAGGTGCGCCAGGAATACATCCTGCAGCGCATGCGCGACCTGCGCTACATCACGCCCGAGCAGTACGACGAGGCCGTGCAGGGGGAGCTGAAGGTGCGCACCGAGGGCAACGAGTTCTCGACGCACGCCGAATACGTCGCCGAGATCGTGCGCCAGCTGATGTACGCGCAGTACCGCGAGGAAACCTACACGCGCGGCCTGACGGTCTACACCACGCTGACCAAGACCGACCAGGACGCCGCCTATGAAGCCGTGCGCACCGGCATCATGAACTACGAGCGCAAGCACGGCTACCGCGGTCCCGAGGCCTTTATCGACCTGCCCTCCGACCCGGCCGAGCGCGAGCAGGCCATCGACGATGCGCTGGTCGAGCACCCGGGCAGCGGCGACCTGCGCTCGGCCGTGGTCACCAGCGTGTCGCCCAAGCAGGTCAAGGCGACGCTGCTGTCCGGCGAAGTCGCGACCATCGAAGGCGCGGCGCTGCGCTTTATCTCGCCGTCGCTGTCGGCCAACGCGCAGCCCAAGATGAAGATGCGCCCGGGCGCGGTGATCCGCGTGACGCAGGACGAGAAAAACAACTGGTCGGTGACGCAGCTGCCGGAAGTGGCCGCGGCGTTCGTGTCGATCAACCCGCAGGACGGCGAGATCCGCTCGATGGTGGGCGGCTTCGACTTCAACCGCAACAAGTTCAACCGCGTGACCCAGGCCTGGCGCCAGCCCGGCTCGAGCTTCAAGCCGTTCATCTACTCGGCGGCGCTGGAAAAGGGCTTCTCGCCGGCCACGGTGATCAACGACGCGCCGCTGACGATCGGCCCCGATACCGGCGGCCAGGTGTGGGAACCGAAGAACTACGACGGCCGCTTCGAGGGCCCGATGACCATGCGCCGCGCGCTGGCCAAGTCCAAGAACCTGGTCTCGGTGCGGATCCTGCGCGCGATCGGCACGCAGTACGCGCAGGACTACATCACCCGCTTCGGCTTCGAGGCCGACAAGCACCCCGCCTACCTGCCGATGGCGCTGGGCTCCGGCGCGGTGACGCCGTTGCAGATGGCGGGCGCCTACTCGGTGTTCGCCAACGGCGGCTACCGCGTCAACCCGTACCTGATCCAGAAGGTGGTCGACGCGCGCGGCAACGTGATCTCGGAAACCCATCCGCAGCGCGCCGGCACCGATGCCGTGCGCGTGCTCGACGCCCGCACCGCCTTTATCGCCGACACCATGCTGCGCGACGTGGTGCGCTACGGCACCGCCAACAGCGCCAAGCAACGCCTGGGCCGCAATGACCTGGCCGGCAAGACCGGCACCACCAACGACGCGGTCGATGCCTGGTTCGCCGGCTATACCCCCAACCTGGTGGCGATCGCCTGGATGGGCTACGACCAGCCCAAGAGCCTGGGCGTGCGCGAGACCGGCGGCGGCCTGGCGCTGCCGATCTGGGTCGGCTACATGAGCAAGGCGCTCAAGGGCGTGCCGGAATCTCCGGAACGGCCCGCGCCCGAAGGCGTGCTGATGGTGGGCGGCGACTGGACCTTCGAAGAGAATGCCGGCGGCGCTGGCGTGGCGTCGGTGGGCCTGGGCGATCCGTGGCCGGGCAAGCCGGAGGAATCCACGACCCCGTCGGTCGATACCGAATCCGAGAAACGCAAGATCCTGGAGATGTTCGGCGGCGCCTGAGCGCGCTCGCCAGACAGCAGAAAGCCGGCCGCGAGGCCGGCTTTTCTTTTGCGCTCCGAGGCCTGCGCCGGCCGGTGTCAGTGCAGGCTGAGGCTGGCGCCCGCCTGCTCGCTGACATAGCCCGACAGCGCCGCGTACAGTTCTCCGCCGTTGCGCGTATCGACCCAGCGCTCGCCCTCGCGGCGGAAGTGGAAACCGCCGGCGCGCGCGGCCACCCACAGTTCCTGCATCGGCGCCTGGCTGTTGATGATGATCTTGGAACCGTTCTCGAATTCCAGTTCCATCACGTTGCCGGTGCGGCTGATTTCAATGTCGGCATCGGCCGCGTCGGCGGCCGCCTCGACCGCGGCTTCGATGCGGTCCAGCTCGCGCGTGGCCAGGGCCAGGAACTCGCTTTCGCTCAAGGGGGGCATGCTAAACTCCGAGACCGCCGTTGCCGCCGCTGCCCGGACCGGGCGTACGTGGCGCGAACGGCTTTTTTTGTTAAGAATCCTCCGGATGGCCGGCCAGCGCGCCGGGCCATCCAACGCCTTGCCAACAAGCCAAAAGGACGACCCGATGCTGCGTCGTGTTGCGATTGTATCGGCGTTTGCCGCCGCCCTTGCGATGCCCCTGCTGGGCGGATGCGGTATCCGCGGGCCGCTGACCCTGCCCAAGGTGCCGCCCGAGCCGACCCCGCCGACCGTGCCGGATCCGGGCCTGGGCCGTGCCGATGCCGTGCCGCCTGCAGCTGCCACGCCGGCACCGGCATCGTCCCCCGCCGCCCCCACCACCCGATGACCATGACCGCATTTTTCCATCGCCAGGACGGCGCGCTTGCCGTCGAGCAGGTGCCGCTGGCGCGCATCGCCGCCGAGTTCGGCACGCCCACCTACGTCTATTCGCGCGCGGCGCTGACCGCCGCGTACCAGGCCTACGCCACCGCCTGCGCGGGCCGCAAGGCGCAGGTCCAGTACGCGATGAAGGCCAACTCCAACCTGGCGGTGCTGCAGGTGTTCGCCCGCCTGGGCGCGGGCTTCGACATCGTCTCGGGCGGCGAACTCAAGCGCGTGCTGGCCGCCGGCGGCGATCCGCGCAAGGTGGTGTTCTCGGGCGTGGGCAAGAGCGCCGCCGAAATGGAACTGGCGCTGGCGCAGGACGTGCGCTGCTTCAACGTCGAGTCGATCCCCGAGCTGGACCGCCTCAACGAAGTGGCCGGCCGCGTCGGCAAGCGTGCGCGCGTGTCGCTGCGCATCAACCCCGACGTCGACGCCAAGACCCATCCCTATATCTCCACCGGCCTGAAAGGCAACAAGTTCGGCATCGCCTTCGAAGACGTGCTGCCGACCTACCGCGCCGCCGCCGCACTGCCGCACCTGGCGGTGACCGGCATCGACTGCCATATCGGTTCGCAGATCACCGAGGTCGAGCCCTACCTGGAAGCGCTGGACAAGGTGCTGGACGTGGTCGAGGCGCTCGAGCGCGAAGGCATCAGCCTGGAGCACATCGACGTGGGTGGCGGCCTGGGCATTACCTACACCGACGAGACCCCGCCGGACATCACCGGCTTCGCCACCACGCTGCTGGAGCGCGTCGCCGCGCGCGGCCATGGCCATCGCGAGGTGCTGTTCGAGCCGGGCCGCTCGCTGGTCGGCAACGCCGGCGTGCTGCTGACACAGGTGGAGTTCCTCAAGCCGGGCGCGGCCAAGAACTTCTGCATCGTCGACGCCGCCATGAATGACCTGGCGCGCCCTGCCATGTACGAGGCCTACCACCGCATCGAGCCGGTGGCGCTGCGCGATGGCGCTGCCGTGACCTATGACATCGTCGGCCCGGTGTGCGAATCGGGTGACTGGCTCGGCCGCGACCGCGCCCTGGCGGTGCAGCCCGGCGACCTGCTGGCGGTGATGTCGGCCGGTGCCTACGGCTTCACCATGAGCTCCAACTACAACACCCGCCCGCGCGCCGCCGAAGTGATGGTCGACGGCAGCAAGGCGCATCTGGTGCGCGAGCGCGAGCTGGTCGAAGACCTGTTCCGCGACGAACGCCTGCTGCAGGACTGAGTCCCACAGGCCCGGCCCGCCGCAGCTTACGCGGCGGGCTGGCGCGTCCCCCCGGCTGGCTTGCGCAGCCGCCACCACACCCGCATCCCCAGCAGCACGAACACCACCGCGGCGTAGATCGAGACCTCGCCGAAGTCGTTCTTGCCTGCCTTGTGCCACCAGTAGTGCAGGATGGCCAGCACGGCGATGGCATAGACCAGCCGGTGCAGCGCCTGCCAGCGTTTGCCGCCGAGACGGCGCACCATGCCGTTGGTCGAGGTCAGCGCCAGCGGCACCATCAGCATGAAGGCGGTGAACCCGACCGTGATGAAGGGCCGCTTGTACACGTCCTTGATCATGTAGGCCAGGTCGAAGCCGCGGTCGACGCCGATCCACAGCAGGAAGTGCTGCAGGCCATAGAAGAACGCGAACAGGCCCAGCATGCGCCGCATCCGGATCAGCCAGTTCCAGCCGGTGAGGCGGCGCAGCGGCGTGATCGTGAGCGTCAGGCACAGCATCACCAGGGTCCAGGTGCCGGTCGAACGCGTGACGAACTCGAGCGGGTTAGCGCCGTACTGTTCGGTCGCGCCCAGGTACAGCAGCCGCACGAACGGCAGCAGCGCCAGCACCCAGATCAGCAGCTTGAGCGCGCGCACCCGCGGCGGCGCCAGCGTTGCCAGGCCCGCCGGCTTGCGCACGGCGGCCGCGGCGGCGGGGGAAGAGGTAGCCATGCGCTCGCCTTGCATCAGAAGAACTTCTTCAGGTCCATGCCCTGGTACAGCGCCGCCACCTGCTGGCCATAGCCGTTGAACGGCAGGGTCTTGCGCTTGGGCGCGAACAGCGCCCCGAAGCCGCTGCCGCGCTCTTCGCCGATGCGGCGCTCGGTGGCCTGGCTCCAGCGCGGATGGTCGACGTCCGGATTCACGTTCGAATAGAAGCCGTATTCCTGCGGCGCGGCCAGGTTCCAGCTGGTCGGCGGCTGCTTGTCGACAAAGCGGATCTTCACGATCGACTTGGCGCTCTTGAAGCCGTACTTCCACGGCAGCACCATGCGCACCGGCGCGCCGTTCTGGTTGGGCAGCACCTCGCCGTACAGGCCGAAGGTCAGCAACGCCAGCGGATGCATGGCCTCGTCCATGCGCAGGCCCTCGCTGTACGGCCAGTCGAGCACGCCGCTGCTGAGGCCGGGCATCTGCTTCTTGTCGGCCAGCGTGATGAACTGCACGTACTTCGCGCCCGGCTGCGGCTCGACGCGGCGGATCAGCTCGGCCAGCGGATAGCCGATCCACGGGATCACCATCGACCAGCCTTCGACGCAGCGCAGCCGGTAGACGCGCTCCTCCATCGGCGCCAGTTTGGTCAGCTCGTCCAGGTCATAGACCTTCGGCTTCTTCACCAGCCCTTCGACCGCCACCTGCCATGGGCGCGGACGCAGCGTGCCGGCGTGGCGCGCCGGGTCGGACTTGTCGGTGCCGAACTCGTAGAAGTTGTTGTAGGTAGTCACCTCTTCGTACGGCGTGCGCTTCTCGGTGATGACGTAGGCGTTGTTGGGCGTGGCGGGCAGCCGGGTGCCATGCTGCCCTTGCGCGAAGGCCTGGCGCGCGAACCACGGCGCCAGCGTGCCGCCGGCGGCACCAGCGGCAGCGAGCGCCAGCATGCGGCGGCGCGCTTCGAAGACATGGCGCGGCGTGATCTCGCTGGCGGCAATGTCGCCGCCGCGCAGCCATTTGGGGGAAGGAATCAACATGGTTTTCCTCGATTGCCTGGGGCCGGCGCCGGCGGCGCCGCGTGCTTGCAGAATTGGACTCCGGGCTTGGTCGTGGAGTGCGGGCCAGTCCTGACAGTTTTTTGTGAAGGCGTCGAAATGACGCAGGCCTGCGCCTGCCATGTGCCGCAAGCGCGGTGTGGGTGCTTTATCCGCCCTGGTATTGCTGGTACACCACCTGCGCCAGCGTCAGCAGCCGGGCGCGTTCCAGCGGCCCCGCCAGCGCAAAGCCCAGGTCGCGGTCGATCCAGTAGAACGCCATCATCGGGTCGCGGCCCGGCGCTCGCCGCCGCGCGCCCTTGCCCGTCATGCGCTCGACGCGGAAGCCGGTATCGGGCGTGCCCTGTGCCATGCGACGCAACTGCAGCGACAGGCGCGTGCCGTCGTCGGCTTCATACATCAGGATCGCCGACGGGCCGCCCTCGGCCACGCCCAGCCGACCGCCGATCAGGTGGAAGCCCTGCGCGCGCAGGTCGGGCACCTGCAGCGTCGTGCCCAGGCGCCGGGACAGCCAGGCGACCAGATGGGCCTCTTCGGTCGCGGCGACTTCCACCGGGTGGCGCATCTCGGGGGCGTAGACCGCGTGCGTGGCAAGCGCCTCGCGCGCAAAGCGCTCGCCGGGCGCGAGCACCAGCGTGCTGCCGCCAAGGCGGTCGTGCGCCAGCCAGCCCAGCGTACCCCCGACGGCCAGCAGCGCGACCGACGCGCATGTGGCCGCCACGGCCATGGTCCAGCGCGGCCAGGGACGGGCGCCATCGCGCCGGCCGTCGCGGGCGCGGGTGTGCCCCTGGTCGCCGTGCAAACCCGGCGGCAAGGCCGCCAGGGGCACTGGTTCGTTGAGGACCGGGTCGAGCGCGCGGTGCAGCGCCTCGGCCTGCCGGCGCCAGGCGGCAACCTGTGCCGCCGCGTCCGGGTGCTGCGCCAGGTAGGCCTCGACGGCGGCGCGGCGCGCGCCGGCCAGCTGGCCATCGGCATAGGCGTGGAGATCGGCTTCGTGGATGCCCGCCATCATTTCACCCGTTGCAGCGCATTGGCGGCCGTGGGGGTTCGGGTCGGGGCCGCGCCGTCGAGCAGCCGCCGCATCTGTTCGCGTGCTCGCGCCAGCCGCGACATCACCGTGCCTGGCGGGATGTCGAGCACGCGCGCGGCCTCGGCGTAGGTCAGTTGTTCCAGGCTGACCAGCAGCAGCACCGCGCGCTGCGGCTCGGGCAGCTGCGCCAGCGCCTGCGACAGGTCGCGGCGCAGGCCCGGGTCTTCGGCGGGGCCGCTGACCTCGGGCAGGGTGTCGGTGGCCACCACCAGGTCCTTGCGGCGCAACGCGTTCAAGCGCAGGCGGTGCATCAGCGTCAGCAGCCACGGCAGCAGGCCATCGGCGCCGTCGCCCCACCACGCGCCGGGGCGCAGGCGGAAGCGCCAGCGGTAGCGCAGCGCGCGCTCGAGCGTGTCCTGCACCAGGTCGTCGGCCAGCGCCGCGTCGCCGGTGAGGCCGCGCGCATGGCGCCGCAGCCGCGGCGCCAGCGCAACGAGCTGGCCGTCAAACCCTTCCATGCCGGGGTGGCTGTGGTGGTTGTGGTGGCTCTGGAGTTGGCTGCCGCCGCGTCAGGGCTTGACCACGTGCCAGACGTTGTTGACATTGTCGCCGGTGCGGTCGCCCGGCTTGGCGTCCTTGGCGAAGCGGTACAGCGGCTGGCCGCGATAGGCCCACTGCTTGCTGCCGTCATCGCGCGTGATGATGGTGTACTGGCCCGAACCGCTGGTGCCCGGGGCCGCCATCAGCGGCGGCCAGTTAGTCGCGCAGGGACCGTTGCAGGCGCTCTTGCCGCTGCCGGCGGTGTCGCGGTCAAAGGTGTACAGCGTCAGGCCCTGCGGATCGGTCAGCACGCCATTGGTCACCTTCACCGTAGGCGGCAGATTGCCGGCGCTGCCACCGCCCATGCCCATGCCGGCACAACCGGCGAGCAGGACGGCCGCGCAGCCGAGCGCGAGCCCGGCGGGACGAACCAGGGATGCAGCAGCGTTACGACGCAGACTTGCCATGATCTTGTTCTCCATGCAATTCGATGCCGCCAGCCGGCACCGTCCCTCAAGTAAACACTGGATGTGATCTCTTTATTCCCGCAGCGGCCAAAAAAATTGAAAAAAGACGAAAAAAAACCTGCCCGAAGGCAGGTCTTTTGCATCGCAGCATGCGCGCGTCAGAGTTCGCCGTAGCTGTGCAGCCCCGACAGGAACATGTTGACGCCGAGGAAGGCAAAGGTCGTCACCAGCAGGCCGACCAGCGCCCACCAGGCCGCCACCGTGCCGCGCAGCCCCTTCATCAGCCGCATATGCAGCCAGGCCGCGTAGTTCAGCCAGACGATCAGCGCCCAGGTTTCCTTCGGGTCCCAGCTCCAGTAGCCGCCCCAGGCTTCGGCCGCCCACAGCGCGCCCAGGATGGTGGCAATGGTGAAGAAGGCAAAGCCGACCGCGATCGCCTTGTACATCACGTCGTCGAGCAGCTCCAGCGACGGCAGGCGCTCGGCCAGCACGCCGCGCTGCTTGAGCAGGTAGGCCACCGCGACCATCGCCGCCAGCGCAAAGGTGCCGTAGCCGATAAAGTTGGCCGGCACATGGATCTTCATCCACCAGCTTTGCAGCGCCGGCACCAGCGGCTGGATCTCCTGCGCATTGCGGCTGACCGTGTACCACAACAGGAAGCCCACCGCGGCCGACACCACCAGCATCACGAACGGGCCCAGCGCGCGCGTGGCGTAACGGCCTTCGTAGTACAGGTAGAACAGCGACGTGATCAGCGTGAACAGCACGAAGACTTCGTACAGGTTCGAGATCGGGATGTGGCCGATGTCGGCGCCAAGCAGATAGGACTCGTACCAGCGCACCAGCATGCCGGTGAAGCCCAGCACCACCGCGCCCCAGCACAGCTTGCTGCCGAGGCTGTAGCCCGTATCCGAGCGCGTGGCCAGCCCAACCCAGTAGAACAGCGTCGACAGGAACACCAGTGCGCTCATCCACAGGATGGCCGACTGGCTCGACAGGAAGTACTTGAGGAAGAAGGCCTGTTCGGCGCGCGCGAGCTGGCCCTGGTAGAGCTGGATCGCGAACAGCGACAGCACCGCCAGCGCTACCATCAGCGGCCGCACCGGCTTCCAGTGCCAGCCGAGCAGCGCGAAGGTGGGCACGGCGCCGATCAGCACGGCCTTGTCGTAGCCGTCCATCCATTGCCCGTATTGCGCCAGCGCCACGCCGGCGCCGGCGGCCAGCGCCAGCGCGAACAGCCAGTCCAGCCAGCTCAGCCGGCGCAGGAAGGATGGTTCGAGGTAGGCCTCGTCGGCGCCGCTGTCGGCGCGCGGGGTACCGCGCATGGCGCGATCGGCCTGGTTCACATTAGAGGACATAGCGTACCTGCTCATTCAGTGGGGTGTGCCAGCGGGCTCCGCGGTGGCGCTGCGGCCCCCTGCGGCGCGGCCGATGTCGTCGCGCAGTGCGGTGAATTCCTTTTCGAAATCCATGGTGCGGCGCTGGGTCGACATCGCCATCAGCACATGGCTGCTGGCATCGGCGTCGGCGGTGTTGCCCGCGGCGGGCTGGCTGGCAGACTGATCGGCGGACTTGTCCTTCACCCAGACCCAGACCCGGCGCTCGCGGATATAGAACATCGCGAACACGCCCAGCACCAGCAGCAGACAGCCAAGATACACGATGTTCTTGCCCGGCGCACGGGTCAGCTGGAACACGCTGGCCTTGATCTCCTGGAAGTCGTCGAGCTGCAGGAACACCGGTGCGCCGTAGAAGAAACTATCCGACAGCGCATTGATGGCCTGCTGCAGGAAGGCGCCGCTCTGGGCACTGTTGGCCACCACCGGCAGCCGGTCCTGCGCGCGCGCGAGCTGCCACAGCTCCCACATCGAACCGTTCAGGATCTTCAGCAGCACGTCGGCGGCTTTCTGCTGCTCGGCCGGCGGCACCGACTTTTCCAGGAAGGCAGCGATGGCGGTGAAGCCGCCCGGCGGCGAATCGGGCGCCGGGCGGGTCGCGCCCGCGAACAGGTCGAGCGCGCGCAGCGCGCTTTCGGCCAGCTGCCGGCGCAGCTCGGCCTTGTCGTCGCCTGGCATCGATGCCAGCGCAAAGCGGCGTGCGGCCTCGCCGCGCAGCGCGCGGTCCTGCAGCGCGGCACGCAGACGCATCCAGTCGGCCACGCTGCCCTGGTCGTCGGCGGGAATGCGCAGGTAGCGGAACTGCTCGCTGGGCGATTCGCGCATGCCGGCCAGGAACACCGACTGGCCGTCCATCTGCACCGGCACCATGTAGTTGTTGTACTCGCGCGCCTGCCCGGTGCGGTCGCGCAGCTTGTACTGCACCGACGGACCGACATTGCGCAGGGTCTTGGCGCGGTCGGTGCTGGCGGCGGCGCCGAGATGCTTGTCCAGCGTTTCATTGAAGGACTTGCGCGCCACGCCGCGCGCATCGGGCTTGCCCGAGGCATCGGTGACGTTCTCGATATTCATCAGCCGGAAGTCGCTGAACTCCACCGTCAGGCCGTCGCTGTCCGCGCTGGTGCCGGTGCCGGCCAGCGGCTTGTTGCCGCCCACCGCGCCGTCGATGGTGAAGGTGGCATGGCCGCTGCCCTGCATCGGGTAGCCGACGAACTTCAGGCGCGAGCCGCCGTCCTCGAAGCTGGACTGGTAGATGGCGATGCCGTCGACGATCAGCGGCTCGTTCACCTTGATGGTGGCCTCGGTGCGCTTGCCGGTGGCGCGGTCGGTCACGATCACTTCCGAGGCAAACAGCTTGGGCATGCCGGTCTCGTAGAAGTCGACCTTAAACTTCTTGAGCGTGATCGCGAACGGCAGGTCCTGCACCAGCGCTCCGTCGGCAATATTAAGAATCGCCGTGGAGACGGTCGAGCCCTCGGGCACGTAGGCGTTGCCGCGGAAGCCGGGGTTGTTCACCGACAGCCGGTGCTGCGGCGGGATCTCGCTGATCACCGCGTTGCCGCGGATCGGGGTCTTGTCGCCCAGCCACATCTGCGCGCGGATCAGCAGGTCGCCGTCGAGCAGGCCGCCGATGCAGATCACCACGATGGCGGTGTGCGCCAGGATATAGCCGACCTTGTTGGCCGCGCCGGCCTTGGCCGCCAGCAGCGTGGCACCGTCATGCTCGACCGCCTTGACGCGGTAGCCGCGGTTGCGCAGCAACGCCGTCAGCCGGGCGACGGCCTCGGTGCGCGCACGCGCGCCGACGAACTCGCCGCGATGATGGAAGGCGCGCAGGCTGCGCTCGCGCACATGGTCCTTCCACGAACGCATGTCCGCGATCATCTTGGGCGCGTTGCGCACCAGGCACAGGCTGGTGGACACCACCAGGAAGGCGAGGATCAGCAGGAACCACCACGAACCGTAGACCTTCTGCAGCGACAGCGTGTGGAACACATCGGCCCAGAACGGCCCGAACTGGTTGACGTAGTTCGGATACGGCTCGTTCTGCTTGAGCACGGTGCCGATCACGCTGGCGATGGAGATCACCGTCAGCAGCGCGATCGCAAAGCGCATCGAGGACAACAATTCGACCGCGTCGCGCAGCACGCGGTGAGAGGTCTTCAGGTGCAGCCCTGAAGTGGAAGCGGTCGACATGTGCAGTGAAACCTAAAACAGCGTACGGCCTGGAAATGAATAAAGGGTGGACATGCTTTGGCAAGCAGGCCACCCTTTTCGATTGTGACAAGCGCGTTCGGTTGCATGGCTGGCCGCGCCATCCGGCGGCGGCCGCTCAACCGATGCGCCGGCGCGCAAAGGCGCCAGCGTCGCGGAATCCCGGATCGTCAGCGAACCCCGGCGACGTAGTCCGCCACCGCCTTGATCTCGGCATCCGACATCTTGGCGGCGATGGTCGTCATGACCGGGTTGTTCTTGCGGGTGCCCTGGCGGAATGCCACCAGTTGTGCCTCGGTATAGTCGGCCCACTGGCCGCCGATGCGCGGATACTGCGCCGGCATGCCTGCGCCGGCGGGGCCATGGCAGGCGGCGCAGGCCGGCACGCCCTTGGCGGCGATGCCGGCGCGGTAGATCTTCTGGCCGGCTTCGATGCTGTCCTTGTTCTTGGCGGTGGCCGGCTTGAGCGACTGCTTGGCCAGGTAGGCGCCGACGTTGCGCATTTCTTCGTCGGTCAGCACCGACGCCATCGGGACCATGATCGCATTGCTGCGGGTCTTGGCCTTGAAGTCGGCCAGCTGCTTGTGGACGTACTCGGGATGCTGCGCGGCCAGCTTGGGGTTGGCGGCGGCCGCGCTGTTGCCGGCGGCACCGTGGCAGCTCAGGCAGGCGGGCACATTGCGATCGGGGGCGCCTTGCGTGTACAGCGTTTCACCCTTGGCCGGGTCCGCCTTCGGCGCGGCCTGCTCTGCGGCAGATGCCAGACCGGAAAGGGCGGCGGCAGGAACGGCCAGAGCCAGGACACCCAGAATCTTCGCAATGCGGTTCATTCGCACACCTTCTCTGAATTGTTTTGGATACCGTGATGCGTGCCGCTCCGGCGCTTTGCCGGCGGTGAGGACGCGCCGGTGCAAAAGGCTGGGAATCGTGGCGACTTCGCGAGCGGCTGACCGATCCGCGCAACGCTGGCCGTGGCGGCAGACCCCGCCAGCCCGCGCCCGCCGCCGCCGCACCGTCCGGTGCAACGCGCAATGCGGGGCAAGGCCTTGCCCACGATGGAACGACACACTAGGCTTCCCGCCCGGACGACGGCAGCCGAGGCACGCGGCATGGATGCCACGCGTCACCCGCTCAGGAGACCGTAAACCGGCGTATTGTACAATAAGTTATGTGCCGGATTGATGCCTTGCGCCTTGTCGTGCCCGCTTCGGGCTGCGCGAGATCAAGCCCGGCGGGCGGCCCACGCCGCAGCCATCCCACCCTGGCGAGACCCCGGCCCCGGCACGCGCTTGCGCGCGCCCTCCGCGGCCCGCCCCACCGCTCTAGCGCATGTCCCTTCTTCACCAGGCCCGCTTCTTCATCACCGTGAACCACCTGCGCGACCTGCCCGCCACGGCCGTGCCCGAGGTCGCGTTCGCCGGCCGCTCCAACGCCGGCAAGTCCACGGCGATCAACATCCTGTGCAACCAGAAGCGGCTGGCGTTCTCGTCGCGCACGCCCGGGCGCACCCAGCACATCAACTATTTCTCGGTGGCACCGGTCAAGGCGCCCGACCCGCTCGCGTTCCTGGTCGACCTGCCCGGCTACGGCTATGCCGAGGTCTCGGGCTCGGCCAAGTACCACTGGCAGGGCCTGCTGAGCGATTACGTGCAGACCCGCCAGCAGCTCGCCGGCCTGATCCTGATGATGGATGCGCGCCGGCCGTTCACCGAACTCGATTGCCAGATGGTCGAGTGGTTCCTGCCCACCGGACGACCGATCCACGTGCTGCTGACCAAGGCCGACAAGCTCACCAACAGCGAGAACGCCAAGGCCCTGCGCGAGACCCGCAAGATGCTGCAAGGCTATGCCGAGCAGCTGGAAACGCCGGTGCCGATGACGGCGCAGCTGTTCTCCAGCCTGAAGCGCCGCGGCATCGAAGAGGCGCAGGGCGTGATCGCCGCCTGGCTGAACCTGCCGGAAGCGCAGAAGCCGGAACGCGAGGCCGCCGCCGTGCCCCCCGCGTCCGATCCGGCCGCGTGATCCTGGCAGCGAGCGCGCAAAAAAAAGCCCCGTCGCAAGCAACGGGGACAAACTTTCCCGCCGGTGGGGCGGGTACCCGCTCAGGGAGGAGTAGCGGGGAACACCGCGCCACGCAGCGCGCAACGCAAAGTGTCCGCGAGTATGATGGCGGGCACGCACAAAAGTTTAGTTTTTCTTCGGCCAGCGCACGTCGCTGCGCGCGCCGCGCTTGCCGGTCCAGCATTCCGTCCTCTTCCGTCAAGAAGCCGCCATGTCCACCTTCCCCGAATTCCGCCCGCGCCGCATGCGCCGCGATGATTTCTCCCGCCGCATGATGCGCGAGCATCGCCTGTCCCCGGACAACCTGATCTACCCGGTCTTCATCCTCGACGGCCACAACCAGCGCCAGGCCGTGGCGTCGATGCCGGGCGTGGAGCGCGTCTCGGTCGACCTGCTGATGCCGGTGGCCGAAGACTGCGTCAAGCTCGGCATCCCCGTGCTCGCGCTGTTCCCGGTGATCGACCCGTCGCTGAAGACGCCCGACGGCATCGAGGCCACCAACCCCGACGGGCTGGTGCCGCGCGCCGTGCGCGCGCTCAAGGACCGCTTCCCCGAACTGGGCGTGCTGTGCGACGTGGCGCTCGACCCGTACACCAGCCATGGCCAGGACGGCGTGCTCGACGACAACGGCTACGTGATCAACGATGCGACGGTGGAGATCCTGGTGCGCCAGGCGCTGGCGCAGGCCGAGGCCGGGGTCGACATCGTCGCCCCGTCCGACATGATGGACGGCCGCATCGGCGCGGTGCGCACCGCGCTGGAAGACAACGGCCAAATCCATACCCGCATCATGGCGTACTCGGCCAAGTACGCGTCGGCGTTCTACGGCCCGTTCCGCGACGCGGTGGGCTCGGCCGCCAACCTGGGCAAGGGCAACAAGATGACCTACCAGATGGACCCGGCCAACACCGACGAGGCCCTGCGCGAAGTGGCGCAGGACATCCTGGAAGGCGCCGACATGGTGATGGTCAAGCCCGGCATGCCGTATCTGGACATCGTGCGCCGGGTCAAGGACGAGTTCCGCTTCCCCACCTACGTGTACCAGGTCAGCGGCGAGTACGCGATGCTCAAGGCCGCCGCGCAGAACGGCTGGCTGGACCACGACAAGGTCATGATGGAATCGCTGCTGGCGTTCCGCCGCGCCGGCGCCGACGGCATCCTGACCTATTTCGCGCGCGACGCCGCGCGGCTGCTGCAGGCCTGACGGCCGAGCGAGCGCGCATGGAGTTGCTAGGTTTCTCGGCGAGCCAGGTTCACCCGCTCGCCTCGCTCACCGAGGCGGGCAGCTTTCTGTCGGGCAATGCCGCTTCGCTGTTCGTGTGGGCGGATTTTTCCACCGAAGAGGTCACCGCGGCGCCCGACGCCTGGCGCGAGCAGGTGCGCCAGCTGGCCGGCGCGCCCATCCTCGACCTGCACCTGGCCGATGCCACCAACGCCGCGCATCCGTCGTACTTCGATACGACCCATGCGTACGACATGGTGATCTTCCGCAAGCTGACCTTTGAAACCAGCCGCGCCATTGTCGAGGCCGAGCCGCAGGATGCGGCCGGCGGCGCCAGCACCACCAAGCCGTCCGCGGCCGAGGCAGCGGCCCGGCAGAAGCGTTATGCGCCCGGCTTCCTGCCGGCACTGGCCAAGATCGATACCCAGCCGGTCACGTTCTTCATGTTCGACACCGTGCTGGTGACGGTGCGCTCCGGGCCGTCGCGCACCATCGACCAGGTGCGCCAGCGCTTGCTCGAGCTGTGCCAGGCCCCGCGTCCGCAAGCCGCGCCCGCGCGCGGCAACGGCCAGTCGCTGCTGCACGGCATCCGCCCGCCGAGCCGGCCAGAAGACCTGATGCTGCGGCTGCTCAACGCCATGGTCGACCGCTACCTGGAACTGCGCGCGCCGCTGACGCGCCAGCTCGACCGCTGGCAGCGCGCGCTGCTGAACTCGCGCCGCAGCTTCTCCAGCTGGGAAGGGCTGCTCGATGCGCGCATCCAGCTGCGCAAGCTGGAACACCTGAGCGAGGAGCAGCGCGACGCGCTGCAGGAATTCCGCGACAGCCTGCTCGACAACCGCTACAGCAGCGACCAGCCCGGCGGCGCGGCCAATGCGCCAGGGCGCGACGAGGTGCTGCTGGTGCGCATCAACGACGTGATGGAGCATATCCAGCGGGTGCTGGCGCATGCGCGCCGGCTGGAGGATTCGATCGAATCGGCGGTGCAGATCCACTTCTCGGCGGTGGCGCACCGGACCAACCGCACCATGCGCGCGCTGACGCTGATCACGGCGCTGTTCATGCCGCTGACGCTGATCACCGGCGTGTTCGGCATGAACTTCGAGCGCATGCCCTGGCTGCAGGAGCCGCAGGGCTTCTGGTGGTCGATCGGCCTGATGGGTGCCGTGGCGGTGGTGCTGGCGGCGCTGTGGGCGCTGGCGCGGCAGCTGGAGCGCTAACCGCAGGCTTGGGTACGCGCCGGGGTACGCTTCAGGTACGCGTGCGCGTACCGAACGCGCGCTCCAGGCTTTCCAGGAAGCGGTTGGCCGACTGGTAGCCGATCACGCGCACCGGACGCTCGCGCCCGTCCGGGCCGAACAGGATGATGCCGGGGGGGCCGAACAACCCGAAGCGCTTGAGCAGGGCCTTGTCGTCGGCATTGTTGGCGGTCACGTCCGCCTGCAGCAGCACGATCTCCGACAGCCGCGCGCGCACGCGCGTATCGACGAAGGTCATGCGCTCCATTTCCTTGCAGCTGACGCACCAGTCGGCATAGAAATCCAGCAGCACCGGCTTGCCCGCGGCGGCGGCCTGCGCCACGCGGGCGTCGAGTTCGGCCACGCTGCGCACGCGCTCGAAACGCACCGCCGCCGCAGCGCCGGCGCCTTCGCCGCCAGTGCCCGCCACGCTCAAATGCGACAGCGGCTGCAGCGGGTCGCGTCCGCCCGACGCCACGCCGATCAGCACGATCGCGGCGGCGATGGCAAACAGCACGCCCACGCCCTTGCCCACCCGCACCAGATTGCGCGGATCCGGCCCCAGCCCGTCGAAGGCACCGAGAAACACCGCCGCCACCAGCAGCAGCGCCGCCAGCAGCAGCATCGTGGCCCACGCCGGCAGCACCGGCCCCAGCATCCACAGCGCCACGCCCAGCAGCAGGAAGCCGAAGAAGCGCTTGGTCACCTCCATCCAGCGGCCGGCGCGCGGCAGCAGGTTGCCCGCGCCCACGCCGACCAGCACCAGCGGCACGCCCATGCCCAGCGCCATCGCGAACAGCGCGGCGCCGCCGATCACGGCATCGCGGCTCTGCGCGATATAGGCCAGCGCACCCGCCAGCGGTGCCGTCACGCACGGCCCGACGATCAGCGCGGAGATCGCCCCCATCGCCGCGGCCCCGGCCACCTGCCCGCCCTGGCGGCGGTTGGACGATTCCGTCAGCCGGGTCTGCCAGCGCTGCGGCAGTTGCAGTTCGTAGAGGCCGAACATCGACAGCGCCAGCGCCACCATCAGCGCCGCGAAGGCGCCCAGCACCCAGGGCGTCTGCAGCGCGGCCGACAGCCCCTCGCCGAGCAGGCCTGCGGCCACGCCGACCGCGGTGTACACCACCGCCATGCCCAGCACATAGGCCAGCGACACCAGCAGCGCGCGGCCGCGCGTGACGTGCTCGCCGACCACGATCGACGACAGGATCGGCACCATCGGCAGCACGCATGGGGTAAAGGTCAGCAGCAGGCCCAGGCCGAAGAACAGCGCCCCGATCAGGCCGAGGTTGCGGCTGGCCAGTGCGCCGGCGATGCGGTCGCTGTCGTCGGCGCGCAGGGTCGCGGCCGAACCTGGTACTGCGGGAACCGCTGGCACCGCGGGCGCCGGAACCGGCTCGGCCGCCGGGGCGTCGCTGCGGCCGCGCTTGCCGAACAGGTCGGCCAGCGCGCTGCCGCCCACCTTGTAGACGCTTTCCATCGGCGGATAGCACAGGCCCTTGTCGGCGCAGCCCTGCGAGGTCACCGTCAGCGTCCATTTGCCATCGGCTGGCGCGGCCTCGACCGGCACGCGGATGACCACGCTGTCGCGGTAGGTCTCCATCTCCTTGCCGAAGGTCTCGTCGAACTTGACCTTGCCCTGGGGGTAGGCCGGCGCGCCCAGCTTCACCCCGGCCGGCTGCGCGGCGAAGGCGAAGCGCTCGCGGTACATGTAATAGCCCGGCGCGACGTCAAAGCGAACTTCGATGGTCTTGTCGTCAGCCTGGCTGGCGGCGAAGCGAAAGGCTTGCTCGGGCGGCAGGAAGTCGTCCTCGGTGGCGGCGTGGAGGCTGCCCGCCAGGCACAGCCAGGCCAGTGCTGCCAGCAGCGCTGCGGCAATATGCCGCGCCCACATCTGCCCGGGCGTGCCCGCCCGCCGTGCCAAACCGATGTTCATGAAGCCGATTCCTGTTTGTCATTATCCTCGGGTGCTGCCGTGGCAGCCTGCGCCGGCACGCCGGCGGCCTCGCTGCGGACCCATTCCAGGTATGGACCGTAGCCGCTGACACAGGCCACGCTAGCAGCTCCGGCACGTCATAGGGGTGATGTTGCCGGATCACGGCCTCGAGCGCAGCGTAGCCCGCGCGCGTGGTCTTGATCAGCAGCGGCCATTCCTGCGCCTGCTCGAGCTTGCCCTGCCACCAGTACTCGGATTCGACCGGGGCCAGACGGTTCACGCAGGCAGCGGCGCGCGCCTGCAGCACGGCCCGCGACAAGCGCGCCGCGGTATCCGCATCGGGCGTATTGGTGAGGACGACGAGCACTTCGTCCGGACCGGCCCCCTGCTCAGTATGGCTTTGCATCGACACTCTCCCCGCGGCCGGCCACCGCCGACCCGCACAAAACAAAAGAGCCAGGCGGATGCCTGGCTCGATTGTAAGCGGTGTGCCCGCAACCGTCGCGCGACGGCAGCGTGCAGGAAACGCACTTATTCCGCGGCTTCTTCGGCCGGGGCTTCGGTGATTTCCGGACGATCCACCAGCTCGACCAGCGCCATCGGCGCGTTGTCGCCCTGACGGAAGCCGAACTTCAGGATGCGGGTGTAGCCGCCCGGACGGGTGGCGTAGCGCGGGCCCAGTTCGGTGAACAGCTTGGTGACCATATCGCGGTCGCGCAGGCGGGCGAAAGCCAGGCGGCGGTTGGCAACGGTGTCCTTCTTGGCCAGCGTGATCAGCGGCTCGACGACCTTGCGCAGTTCCTTGGCCTTGGGCACGGTGGTCTTGATCAGCTCGTGCTGGAACAGCGAGTTGGACATGTTGCGCAGCATCGCGAGACGGTGCGACGAGGTGCGGTTCAGTTTCCGCAGACCATGACGGTGACGCATGATGATTCCTTTCAGTTAAGTGTTTGACCAGCTCTTCTATCGTCCGATGCGGCTGGACGCGGGCCGGTAGTCATACATGCCCCGGCCGAAGCCGGGGCGGTTGCTGCGGTGCGGGAACGATGCCCCGCGCCACGATTACTTCTCCAGACCTGCGGGCGGCCAGTTCTCGAGCTTCATGCCGAGGGTCAGGCCGCGCGAGGCGAGGACTTCCTTGATCTCGTTGAGCGACTTGCGACCCAGGTTCGGGGTCTTGAGCAGTTCGTTCTCGGTACGCTGGATCAGGTCGCCGATGTAGTAGATGTTTTCGGCCTTCAGGCAGTTGGCCGAACGCACCGTCAGCTCCAGGTCGTCGACCGGGCGCAGCAGGATCGGGTCGATCTGCGGCGTGCGGCTCGAAGCGGCCTCGGCGGCCGACTCGGTGCCTTCCAGCGCGGCGAACACGGACAGCTGGTCGACCAGGATGCGGGCCGACTGGCGGATCGCTTCCTCGGGCGAGATCACGCCGTCGGTTTCGATGTTCATCACCAGCTTGTCGAGGTCGGTACGCTGCTCGACACGGGCGGATTCAACCGCGTACGACACGCGGCGCACCGGCGAGAACGAGGCGTCCAGCACGATACGGCCGATGACCTTGCCGGATTCGTCGCCGAACTTGCGCACGTTGCCCGGCACATAGCCGCGGCCCTGCTCGACCTTGATCTGCATGTCCAGCTTGCCGCCGGCCGACAGATGGGCGATCACGTGGTTCGGGTTGATGATCTCGACGTCGTGCGGCAGCTCGATATCGGCGGCCGTGACCACGCCTTCGCCATCCTTGCGCAGCGACACCGTGACTTCGTCGCGGTTGTGCAGCTTGAACACCACGCCCTTCAGGTTGAGCAGCAGGTTGACGACGTCTTCCTGCACGCCGTCGATGGTGGAATACTCGTGGACCACCCCAGCGATCGTGACTTCGGTCGGGGCATAACCGACCATCGACGACAGCAGCACGCGACGCAGGGCGTTACCGAGCGTATGGCCGTAGCCGCGCTCGAACGGCTCCATCACGACTTTGGCGTGATGGTCGCCCAGAGGCTCGACGGCGATGATTTTTGGCTTGAGGAGTGCTGTTTGCATTAGGTTGTCCTTTTCAATACCCTCGGCTCGTTACACCGATAAGGCTGACGTTTGGAACCTGGAAATCCCATCGTAACGATGGGCGAAGCCCGACGCGCGCGAAGCGCGTCGGGCTGAAGGAGAAGCTTTGCGACGAACGCAAGCTCTGGGCCGGATGCTCGCGGATTAACGCGAGTACAGTTCGACGATCAGGCTTTCGTTGATGTCGCCCGAGATATCGGCGCGATCCGGGACTTGCTTGAAGGTGCCTTCGAACTTCTTGGCATCCACGGCGACCCAGGTCGGGAAGCCCGACTGCTCGGCCAGCGACAGCGCTTCGGCGATACGGACCTGCTTCTTCGACTGCTCGCGGATGGTGATGACGTCGCCCGACTTGATCTGGGCCGACGGCACGTTCAGGGTCTGGCCATTCACCAGGATCGCCTTGTGCGACACCAGCTGGCGCGCTTCAGCGCGGGTCGAGCCGAAGCCCATGCGGTACACCACGTTGTCCAGGCGCGATTCCAGCAGTTGCAGCAGGTTTTCGCCGGTGTTGCCCTTGCGGCGGTCGGCTTCGGCGAAGTAGCGGCGGAACTGGCGCTCGAGCACGCCATAGATGCGCTTGACCTTCTGCTTTTCGCGCAGCTGGTTGCCGTAGTCCGAGGTGCGGGCACCCGAGGTGCGGCCATGCTGGCCCGGCTTGCTGTCCAGCTTGCACTTGTCGGCCAGCGAGCGGCGCGAGCTCTTCAGGAACAGGTCGGTGCCTTCACGGCGGGAAAGTTTGGCCTTCGGGCCGGTATAACGTGCCACGTTGTCTTCCTTTGATCGATCACGGCGCCTTCAGGACGCGCCGTGAGTCCGCCAACGCAGTGCTGCCGCGGTGCCTTGGGGCACGCGCCAGACCGTGACGGACGGTGGGCTTATTAAGCGCGCTCCGTTGCGGGAGGCGTCGCTGCAAGCATTTACCAATACGCCGATGCTGGAATGTGCCTTGAAAGACACTGCTCCGGCGCAAAACGAAAACCTGCCGCATTAAAATGCAGCAGGTCAACGCGCGATACTACCATATCCGAAACCGGCAGGTAAACCCACCGGCTCCGGACACGCCAACGCATCAGATGCGGCGGCGCTTCGGCGGACGGCAGCCGTTGTGCGGAATCGGCGTGACGTCTTCGATGATCGCGATCTTGATGCCCAGCGCGTTCAGCGCGCGGACAGCCGATTCACGGCCCGGGCCGGGGCCCTTGATGCGCACTTCCAGGTTCTTGATGCCCTGGTCTTGCGCCACGCGGCCGGCGTTCTCGGCAGCAACCTGGGCAGCGAACGGGGTCGACTTGCGCGAACCCTTGAAGCCCTGGCCACCGGCGGTCGCCCACGACAGGGCGTTGCCCTGGCGATCGGTGATCGTGATGATGGTGTTGTTGAACGAAGCGTGGACGTGCGCAATGCCGTCGGCAACGTTCTTCTTGACCTTTTTACGCGCGCGAGCGGCGTTATTCGGACCTTTTGCCATTAGTTTCTTCCTCTGCCTTCGGCTTTACTTCTTCAGAGCCACGCCGGCCTTGCGCGGACCCTTGCGGGTACGGGCGTTGGTGCGCGTACGCTGGCCGCGCATCGGCAGGCCCTTGCGGTGACGCATGCCACGATAGCAACCAAGGTCCATCAGACGCTTGATGTTCATCGTGGTTTCACGACGCAGGTCACCCTCGACCGTGACCTTGCCCACTTCGTCACGAAGCTTTTCCAGGTCGGCGTCGGTCAGATCCTTGACCTTCTTGTCAAACGGTACACCGGTGGCCTCGCAAATCTTGCGGGCGCGCGAGCGGCCGATACCGTAAATAGCCGTCAGGCCGATTTCGGTATGCTTGTGGTTCGGGATGTTAACCCCTGCGATACGTGCCATTCGTCAATCCTCTTTCCGATTAGCCTTGGCGTTGCTTGTGGCGGGGATCCGACGAGCAGATCACGCGCACGACACCGTTGCGCTTGATGATTTTGCAGTTGCGGCAAATGCGCTTAACAGAAGCCAGCACTTTCATAATTTTCCTCTTCCTTCAATTCCTGTTCGCTCACTTCGTCCGGAAGACGATTCGTGCGCGCGACAGATCATATGGGGTCAGCTCGACCGTCACCTTGTCACCCGGAAGAATCCGGATGTAGTTCATTCTCATCTTGCCGGAGATATGGCCCAGCACTACGTGGCCATTCTCCAGCTTGACTCGGAACGTCGCATTGGGCAGGTTTTCCAGGACCTCGCCCTGCATCTGGATGACGTCGTCTTTAGCCATACCTAGCCTGTACCGATCCGAAGTCAGCGCAAGGTCAGATTGCCCTTGAAATTCGCCTTCTTCAGCAGCGACTCATACTGCTGCGACATGACATAGGACTGAACCTGGGCCATGAAGTCCATCGTGACGACCACGATGATCAGCAGGGAAGTTCCGCCGAAATAGAACGGAACGTTCCAGCGCAGCACCAGGAATTCCGGCAACAGGCAGACCAGTGTGATGTAGATCGCACCAGCCAGCGTCAGACGCACCAGGATCTTGTCGATATAGCGCGTCGTCTGCTCGCCCGGACGAATGCCCGGAATGAAGGCACCGCTTTTCTTCAGGTTGTCTGCCACTTCACGGCTGTTGTACACCAGGGCCGTGTAGAAGAAGCAGAAAAATACAATCGCAGCAGCGTACAGCAGGATGTAGACCGGCTGCCCCGGCGACAGCGTGGCAGCCAGGTCCTTGATGAACCGGCCGACCGCACCCGTCGAGTCAGACGTAAACCAGCCCGCGATCGTCGCCGGGAACAGGATGATCGACGATGCGAAGATCGGCGGAATCACCCCTGCCATGTTCAGCTTCAGCGGCAGGTGCGACGACTGGCCGCCGTACACCTTGTTGCCGACCTGACGCTTGGCATAGTTCACCAGGATCTTGCGCTGGCCACGCTCGACGAACACCACGGCGAAGGTCACACCGATCACGATCGCCACGATGAAGATCGCCGCGATGATGCTCATGGAACCCGTGCGGACCAGTTCGAACAGTCCGCCGATCGCGTTGGGCAGGCCCGCCGCGATACCGCCGAAGATGATGATCGAGATGCCGTTGCCCAGACCGCGCTCGGTGATCTGCTCACCCAGCCACATCAGGAACATCGTGCCGGTCACCAGCGTGATCACCGCCGTGGCCCGGAACATCAGGCCCGGATCCAGCACCAGCCCCGGCTGCGACTCCAGCGCGACCGCGATCGACAGCGCCTGGAACGTGGCCAGAACCACGGTGCCGTAGCGCGTGTACTGCGTGATCTTGCGCTGCCCTGCCTGCCCTTCCTTCTTCAGCGACTCCAGCTGCGGCAGCACGATCGTCAGCAACTGCATGATGATCGACGCCGAGATGTACGGCATGATGCCGAGCGCGAAGACGGTAAAGCGCGACAGCGCCCCGCCCGAGAACAGGTTGAACATCCCGAGGATGCCACCCGACTGACTCTGGAAAAGCTTCGCAAGCTGCTCCGGATCGATACCGGGCACCGGAATATGAGCGCCGATGCGGTACACGATCAGGGCCAGCACCAGGAACATCAGCCGGCGCTTGAGGTCGCCGTACTTCGCCGTGTTCCTGGCTTGCGCGCTTGCATTGGGTTTCGCCGTGGCCAAACGATGCTCCGACTATGACTGCCTATGCTGCGATGAATGCTGCCGTATCAGGCTGCGATCTGACCGCCGGCGGCTTCGATCGCGGCCTTGGCGCCAGCGGTGGCGCCCAGACCCTTGATCGTCACCTTGCGGGTCAGCTCGCCGGCCTTGATGACCTTGGCGCTCTTGACCAGGTCGCCGACCAGGCCAGCCTGCTTCAGGACCAGCAGGTCGACTTCGGCCGCTTCCAGGCGCTCGATGTCACGCAGCGTGACTTCGGCGGTGAACGCCTTGGTCAGCGAGGTGAAGCCGCGCTTCGGCAGGCGACGATACAGCGGCATCTGGCCGCCTTCGAAGCCCACCTTGTGGAAGCCGCCCGAACGCGACTTCTGACCCTTGTGACCGCGACCGGCGGTCTTGCCCAGGCCGGAGCCGATACCGCGGCCGACGCGACGCTTGGCGTGCTTCGAACCGGCAGCCGGTTTCAGGTTGTTCAGTTGCATCTTGCTCTCCAAGTCCCGATCAGGCCAGAACCTTGACCAGGTACGAGACCTTGTTGATCATGCCGCGCACGGCGGGCGTGTCCTGCAGCTCCGACACCGAGTTGATGCGGCGCAGGCCCAGGCCACGAACGGTGGCGCGATGATCCTCGCGCGTGCCGATCAGGCTGCGCACGAGTTGCACTTTTACGGTTTTCTGCGACATTGCGTTCACCTTAACCCAGGATGTCTTCGACCGACTTGCCACGCTTGGCGGCGATTTCGCCCGGCGTGCTCATCTTCTGAAGGCCGTCCAGCGTGGCGCGAACCATGTTGTACGGGTTGGTGGAGCCGTGCGACTTGGTCACCACGTTGGTGACACCCATCACTTCGAAGATCGCGCGCATCGGGCCGCCGGCGATCACGCCGGTACCTTCCTTGGCGGGCATCATCAGCACCTTGGCGGCGCCGTGCTTGCCAACGACTTCGTGTTGCAGCGTGCCGTTCTTCAGCGAGACCTTGACCATCTTGCGACGGGCTTCGTCCATTGCCTTCTGAACGGCGACCGGCACTTCCTTGGCCTTGCCCTTGCCCATGCCGATGCGGCCATCGCCGTCACCGACCACGGTCAGCGCAGCGAAACCGAGAATCCGGCCACCCTTCACCACCTTGGTGACACGGTTGACCGAGATCATCTTCTCGCGGAGGCCGTCGTCGCGTTCGTCCTGTTGGACTTTTGCTTGCATCTTTGCCATGACGTATCTCTCTCTATGCGCTTAGAACTTCAGGCCGGCTTCGCGGGCGGCGTCTGCCAGGGCCTTGACGCGGCCATGGAAACGGAAGCCGGCGCGATCGAAGGCGACGGTTTCCACGCCGGCAGCCTTCGCCTTCTCGGCGATGCGCTTGCCCACGATGGTAGCGGCAGCGGCGGTAGCGCCCTTGCCTTCCAGTTCCTTGCGCACTTCTGCCTCGACGGTCGAAGCCGAAGCCAGCACCTTGGTGCCGCACTCGGAGAAGACCTGGGCGTAAATGTTCGAATTCGTACGGAACACGGTCAGACGATTGACTTTCATCTCCGCGATCTTGGCGCGGGTCTGACGTGCACGGCGCAAACGAGCGTCTTTCTTGTTCATCATTGCACCCCTTACTTCTTCTTGGTTTCCTTCAGGATGACGCGCTCGTCGCTGTAACGCACACCCTTGCCCTTGTAGGGCTCGGGCGGACGGTACGCGCGCACTTCCGCGGCAACCTGACCGACTTTCTGCTTGTCCGCACCCTTGATCAGGATTTCGGTCTGCGTCGGCGTTTCGGCCTTCACGCCTTCCGGCATCTCATGGATCACGTCGTGCGAGAAACCAAGCTGGAGCTTCAGCGCAGTGCCTTGCAGCTGGGCACGATAGCCCACGCCAACGAGGTTCAGCTTGCGCTCGAAACCGGTGGTCACGCCCTTGACCATGTTCGCCGCCAGGGCGCGCATGGTGCCTTGCAGGGCGTTTGCTTCACGCGACTCGTCAGCCGGCGAGAAGGTCAGCGTGTCGTTCTCGACATTGACCTTGACCAGGCTGTGAATCGGCTGGGACAGCGTACCCAGCGGGCCCTTCACGGAGAGCACGCCAGCTGCCACGTTCACTTCCGCGCCCTTGGGGAGCGCGATGGGAGCCTTACCTACACGGGACATGGTTCTCTCCTTAAGCGACGTAGCAGAGAACTTCGCCGCCCACGCCGGTGGCGCGAGCCTTGCGGTCGGTCATCAGACCCTGCGGGGTCGAGATGATCGCCACACCGAGGCCGTTCATCACTTGCGGAATGTCGCTGCGGCCCTTGTACACGCGCAGGCCGGGCTTCGAGACGCGCTCGATGCGCTCGATCACCGGACGGCCGGCGTAGTACTTGAGACCGATGCTCAGTTGTGCCTTGCCGCCATCTTCCTGGACGGCGTAGTCGTCGATATAGCCTTCGTCCTTCAGGACCTTGGCGATTGCCACTTTCAGCTTCGACGACGGCATGACAACCGACGCTTTCTGCACGCCCTGGGCGTTGCGGATGCGCGTCAGCATATCGGCGATAGGATCGCTCATGCTCATACTGTTTCTCCTGTAGCCTGTGCGTAATTACCAGCTGGCTTTCGTCAGACCCGGGATTTCGCCCTTGAAGGCGATTTCGCGGATCTTGTTACGCGCCAGGCCAAACTTGCGGAAGGTACCGCGGGGACGACCGGTGATCGCGCAGCGGTTGCGCTGGCGGGTCGGGTTCGCGTTGCGCGGGAGCTGTTGCAGCTCGAGACGCGCGCTGTAACGCTCTTCTTCCGACTTTTCTTGGTCGTCGATAATGGCCTTGAGGTTGGCGCGCTTGGCGGCATACTTCGCCACCAGCTTGGCGCGCTTCTTCTCACGTTCAATCAGAGCCAGTTTAGCCACGGTTACCCCTTAATTGCGGAACGGGAACTTGAACGCACCGAGGAGGGCCTTGGCTTCCTCGTCGTTCTTTGCCGTCGTCGTGATGCTGATGTTCAGACCACGCAGTGCGTCGATCTTGTCGTACTCGATTTCGGGGAAAATGATCTGCTCTTTCACACCGATGTTGTAGTTGCCACGACCGTCGAACGAACGGCCCGACACACCACGGAAGTCACGCACGCGCGGCAGCGCCACGGTGACGAAACGATCGAGGAATTCGAACATGCGCTCGCCGCGCAGGGTCACCATCGCACCGATGGGGTAGCCCTGGCGGATCTTGAAGCCGGCGATGGCCTTCTTGGCCTTCGTCACGACCGGCTTCTGACCGGCGATCTTGGTCAGGTCGCCCACGGCGTTTTCAATGATCTTCTTGTCATTGATGGCTTCGCCAAGGCCCATGTTCAGGGTGATCTTGGTGATGCGCGGCACTTCCATGACCGACTTGTAGCCGAACTGCTCGATCAGCTTCGGCACAACCTGTTCTTTGTAAAACTCTTGCAGACGTGCTGCCATGCTCAACTCCTATACGTGCCCAGAATCAAGCTGCCACGACGGCGCCGGTGGTCTTCAGCACGCGCACGCGCTTGCCGTCTTCCACCTTGATGCCGACGCGCGACGGCTTGCCATTGGCATCCACGAGCGCAACGTTGGAAATATGCAGCGGCATGACCTTGTCGACCACACCACCGGTAGTGCCCAGCATCGGGTTCGGGCGGGCATGCTTCTTGGCGATGTTCACGCCTTGCACCGCAACCTTGTCGCCGAGGACGGCCTGCACGGTACCGCGCTTGCCCTTGTCCTTGCCGGTCAGCACGATGACTTCGTCGCCTTTGCGAATCTTGTTCATGGCGGCTCCTTACAGCACTTCCGGAGCGAGCGACACGATCTTCATGAAGCGCTCGGTACGGAGTTCACGAGTCACCGGCCCGAAGATACGGGTGCCGATCGGCTCGAGCTTGTTGTTCAGCAGGACGGCGGCGTTGCCGTCGAACTTGATCAGCGAACCGTCAGCGCGGCGCACGCCCTTGGCGGTACGCACGACGACGGCGTTGTAGATGTCGCCCTTCTTGACGCGACCGCGCGGCGCTGCGTCCTTGACGGTCACCTTGATGATGTCGCCAACGCTTGCGTAGCGGCGCTTGGAGCCACCCAGCACCTTGATGCACAGCACTTCGCGCGCACCAGTGTTATCGGCCACTTCGAGCCGGCTTTCTGTCTGAATCATGGTGTTTGTCTTCCCAACTTAATCCGCCAGGTGCGATAGCGCCCGTCGGTCAGTCTTGGTCCCGTCGGTTCCGGCCTTGCGCCAGCACCGTATGGGTTGATCAACTTTGAAGTCGGTAGGAGCCCGGCAAATCCGACTGAAAAACATCGGAGCCGCCTGGCCCTGGCTCGCTCAACAGGCCCGCCCGGGTGGTACAGCTAAGGCGAACGCAATAAAGCGGAAGTCCAGGATTATAGCTACATAATCCTGGACTTGCAAGTCAAGCTAAGAACGTGTTGTTCTTAGATGACGCGTGCAGCCTCTACCAGCCGGGAAACCACCCAGGACTTGGTCCGCGACAGCGGACGGCCTTCCTGGATTTCGACCTTGTCGCCTTCCTTGTACTGGTTGGCTTCGTCGTGTGCGTGGTACTTCTTGGAACGCAGCACGTACTTGCCGTACAGGGGATGCTTGACGCGGTTTTCCACCAAGACCGTAACGGTCTTGTCCATCTTGTCGCTCACGACACGGCCGACCAGGGTGCGGCGAAGCGACTTTTCCGTTTGTGCAGCTTCAGTCATTTCGCGTTCGCCTTTTCAGTCAGCACGGTTTGCACGCGCGCGATGTCCTTGCGAACCTTCTTCAGCTGGCTGGTGTTCTGCAGCTGTTGGGTTGCCTTTTGCATGCGCAGGCTAAATTGGGCCTTCAGCAGCTCGGAGAGCTCCTGGTTCAGGCCTGCGGCGTCCTTGCCGCGAAGTTCGGATGCTTTCATCCCTGCTCTCCTTACGTCCCGACCTGGCGCACCACGAAATTGGTGGCGATCGGCAGCTTGGCAGCCGCGAGGCGGAACGCCTCACGTGCCAGGTCTTCGCTCACACCATCCATTTCGTACAGCATCTTGCCCGGCTGGATTTCAGCCACGTAGTACTCCGGATTGCCCTTGCCGTTACCCATACGGACTTCGGCAGGCTTCTTCGAGATCGGCTTGTCCGGGAAAATCCGGATCCAGATGCGGCCGCCACGCTTGATGTGGCGGGTCATCGCACGACGTGCCGACTCGATCTGACGAGCCGTCAGGCGGCCACGGCCCATGGCCTTCAGGCCGAATTCGCCGAAAGACACGGCGTTACCACGGGTAGCCTTACCCGTGTTGCGGCCTTTCTGCTCCTTGCGGTATTTTCTGCGCTTAGGTTGCAGCATCGTTATTCTCCACTCTTCGCATCTGCGCCAGGCGCAGCGCGGCGACCGGCACCGGCACCGCCGCGGCGGTTGCCACCCGGACGGCCTTCGCCTTCACGGCGGCGGCCTTCCGGACGACCCGGGCGACGACGACGGTCGTCCTGCGGCTCTTCCACCACCGGCGCGTCATTGCGGCCGAGGTGATCCCCCTTGTAGACCCACACCTTGACACCGATGATGCCGTAGGTGGTTTCTGCTTCGGAGAAGCCGTAGTCGATGTCGGCGCGCAGTGTGTGCAGGGGCACACGGCCTTCGCGGTACCACTCGGTACGGGCGATTTCGATACCGTTCAGACGGCCGGCGCTCATGATCTTGATACCCTGGGCGCCCAGGCGCATCGCGTTCTGCATGGCGCGCTTCATGGCGCGGCGGAACATGATGCGGCGCTCGAGCTGCTGGGTGATCGAATCGGCGATCAGCTGAGCATCGGTTTCCGGCTTGCGGATTTCCTCGATGTTCACGTGCACGGGCACGCCCATGCGACGCTGCAGTTCGGCCTTCAGCAGTTCGATGTCCTCACCCTTCTTGCCGATCACCACGCCCGGACGCGAGCTGTAAATGGTGATGCGTGCATTGCGGGCGGGGCGCTCGATCACGACGCGGCCAACCGATGCGTTCTTGAGCTTCTTCTTCAGGAAGTCGCGAACTTCGATGTCTTCCTTCAGCATGCCGGCGAACTTCGTGTTGCTGGCGTACCAGCGCGAAGCCCAGTTACGGCTGACAGCCAGACGGAAGCCAGTCGGATGAATCTTCTGTCCCATCGTGACTCCTTAGTTGCCGAGCGTCACAGTGATGTGACAGGTTTGTTTCTCGATGCGGTTGCCGCGGCCCTTTGCCCGTGCCGTGAAGCGCTTGAGCGAGGTTGCCTTGTCGACGTAGATCGATTTGACCTTGAGTTCGTCGATGTCGGCGCCTTCGTTGTGCTCGGCGTTGGCGATGGCCGATTCGACCACCTTCTTCACGATCCCGGCAGCCTTTTTCGGGCTGAACGTCAGGACGTTGAGCGCGCGCTCGATCGGCAGACCACGGATCTGGTCAGCGACCAGGCGCGTCTTCTGGGCGGAGATGCGGGCACCGCGATGAATCGCTTTCACTTCCATGATGGCACCTTACCTCTTCGCTTTCTTGTCAGCCGCGTGGCCCTTGAACGTGCGGGTAATCGCAAATTCGCCGAGCTTGTGGCCAACCATGTTTTCCGTAACGTACACCGGCACGTGTTGACGGCCGTTGTGGACGGCGATCGTCAGGCCGATGAACTCCGGCAGAATGGTCGAGCGGCGCGACCACGTCTTGATGGGCTTCTTGTCCTTGCCGCTCGTTGCAACTTCCACCTTCTTCAGCAGGTGGGCGTCGCAGAACGGACCCTTTTTAGCGGAACGAGTCATATCTTTAGCTCCTACCTACCGATTAACGCTTGTGGCGCTTCTGGACGATCATGCTGTCCGTGCGCTTGTTGCTGCGGGTACGGTAACCCTTGGTCGGGGTACCCCACGGCGACACCGGATCGCGACCAGCAGCGGTCTTGCCCTCACCACCACCGTGCGGGTGGTCGACCGGGTTCATCACGACACCGCGGACCGTCGGGCGGATACCGCGCCAGCGGGTCGCACCGGCCTTGCCGATGACGCGCAGGCTGTGCTCTTCGTTGCCCACTTCACCGACGGTGGCGCGGCACTCGATGTGCACGCGGCGCACTTCGCCGGAGCGCAGGCGAACCTGGGCGTACAGGCCTTCGCGGGCCAGCAGCACGGCGGAGCCGCCTGCGGCGCGAGCGATCTGGGCACCCTTGCCCGGCAGCATTTCCACGTTGTTGATCGTGGTACCGACCGGAATGTTGCGGATCGGCAGGTTGTTACCGGCCTTGATCGGCGCTTCCGAGCCGTTCAGCAGCTGCTGGCCGGCGACCATGCCCTTGGTGGCGATGATGTAGCGGCGCTCGCCGTCGGCGAACACGACCAGCGCGATGTTGGCGCTGCGGTTCGGATCGTATTCCAGGCGTTCGACCTTGGCGGGGATGCCGTCCTTGTCGTTGCGCTTGAAATCGACCACGCGGTAGTGGTGCTTATGACCACCGCCCTTGTGGCGGGTGGTGATATGACCATTGTTGTTACGGCCCGACTTCTGGAATTGCTTTTCCAGCAGCGGCGCGTACGGGGTGCCCTTGTGAAGGTCCTTGTTGACCACCTTCACCATCGAGCGACGACCCGGGGAAGTCGGCTTGGTCTTGACGAGTGCCATGATTACTTGGCCTCCGCTTCAAAATTGATTTCCTGACCCGGCTTCAGTGCCACGTATGCCTTCTTCACGTGGTTGCGACGGCCCATGAAACGGCCGAAGCGCTTCTGCTTGCCCTTCTGGTTCAGGATCTGAACGGACTGCACCTCGACCTTGAACAGCAGTTCGACGGCGGCCTTCACTTCTGCCTTGTTGGCATCGCGGGCCACTTCGAACACGACCTGTTCATTCTTGTCGGCGACCAGGGTTGCCTTTTCGGAAACCACCGGCGCGAGCAGCACCTGCATCAAACGATGATCGTTCTTGGCTACTTGCGTCATTTCAGCAACTCCTCGATCTGCGCGACGGCAGCCTTGGTCACCAGCACCTTCTTGTAGTGCACGAGCGACAGCGGGTCAGCCTGGCGCGGCTCCACGACTGCCACGTGCGGCAGGTTGCGCGAAGCCAGGTAGAGGTTTTCGTCGAGGCTGTCGGTGATGATCAGCACCGAGTCCAGGCCCATGGCCTTGAACTTGTCGGCCAAGAGCTTGGTCTTGGGCGCGTCGACAGTGAAACCGTCCACCACGTTGATACGACCTTCACGTGCGAGCTGCGAGTAGATCGAGCGCATGCCGGCACGGAACATCTTCTTGTTGACCTTCTGGCTGAAGTTCTCTTCCGGCGAATTCGGGAAGATGCGGCCGCCCCCGCGCCACAGCGGCGAGGAAGACATACCGGCACGAGCACGGCCCGTACCCTTCTGGCGCCACGGCTTCTTGGTCGTGTGCTTGACCTCTTCACGATCCTTCTGCTTGCGGTTACCGCTGCGCGCGTTGGCCTGGTAAGCGACGACGATCTGGTGAACGAGGGCTTCGTTGTAGTCACGGCCGAACACTTCGGGCGAGGCAGCAACGCCTGCACCGACTTGGCCATTGTCCTGGAGGAGCTTGAGTTCCATTACATGCGCTCCTTAAGCTTTGGCTTTGGCCTTGACGGCCGGGGTAACGATGACCTTGCCGTTCTTGGAGCCGGGAATGGCGCCCTTGACCAGCAGCAGCTTGCGCTCTGCGTCGATCTTGGCGATCTCCAGGTTCTGCACGGTGCGGGTGACATCGCCCAGGTGACCGGTCATGCGCTTGCCCGGGAACACGCGGCCCGGATCCTGCGCCATACCGATCGAGCCCGGCACGTTGTGCGAGCGCGAGTTACCGTGGGTGGCACGGCCGGAGGCGAAGTGGTAGCGCTTGATGGTACCGGCGTAGCCCTTACCGATGGTCACGCCCTGCACGTCGATCTTCTGACCGACTTCGAACAGGTCGACCGACAGCGAACCGCCAGCTTGCAGTTCGGCAGCCTTGGCTGCGTCGATACGGAATTCGCGGATGATTTCGCCGGCTTCCACGCCGGCTTTGGCGAGGTGACCCGCCAGCGGCTTGGTGACGCGGCTTGCGCGTCGTGCGCCGAAGGTGACTTGAACCGCGGTGTAACCGTCGGTCTCGTCCGTCTTGATTTGCGTCACGCGGTTGTCGCCGACCTCGACCACGGTCACGGGAATCGCTTCACCGTCGTCCGTGAAAATACGGGTCATGCCAACCTTGCGACCTACAAGGCCAAGGCTCATGGTTTGCTCCATTCCCAGCTGCGATTGGCCGGGGCTGATTGATACACGAAAACTGTGCTTGCGCTTGTGCGCGGATGGACTTGCGCTAAACAAGACTGCGCGCGGCCAAATGGCCAGCCCACTACCCGATGGGTAGCCTTACACTATATCGCAGCAGTTTGGAAAGGGCAATATGAATTGCGGATTTCCCTGCAATGTTGTAGGCGGGGACGGCGCAGCAGTGACGCTTGCGCTGCCTGGTTGTGGCGTCGGGACGACGGGCCGCAATCGGAGCGGCCCCTCAGGCACAGCAAAAGGCAGGTCAGGCCGCGATGCGGACGAAGTCGCCGCCATAGAAAACCAGCGGCTCGCCCTCCCCTGCCGTGAACGCTTCGACGGCGCCGACGATCAGCAGGTGGTCGCCCACCGGATCGGCGCGCTCGACCCGGCATGATAGCGTGGCCAGCGCCTCGTCCAGGTAAGGCACGCCGTGCGGGCAACGGCGATGGCCGACACCGGCGAACTTGTCCGGCGACGGCGTGGCAAAGCGGCGCGCCAGTTCGCCGTGGCCGGCGCGCAGGATGCTGACGCCGAACGGCGCGCCCGGGGCGAACAGGCCCGCATTGGGCGAATGCCTGGCCAGGCTCCACAGGATCAATGGGGGCGCCAGCGACAGCGACGCGAACGAGTTGACGGTGATGCCGACCGGCCGCTGCTGCGGCGTGCAGGCACCGATGACCGCCACGCCGGTCGCGTAGCGGCCGCAAACCCGGCGCAGTTCGCGCGGATCGAGCGAGGGGGCGGCATGGCTGGAGGTGTCCATCTCAGGCGGCCCGCGGCAGGTGGTGGTCGATCAGCTGGTGGCAGGCCTGCGGATCCATCCACCAGGGGAAGTAGTCCGGCGGATTGTCGAAGCCGTTGGCGATGCGGGCCGCCAGCGCCGGCGCCTGCCCCGCCGCGCCCAGCAGCGCCAGGATGTGCGGCGGCGGCGAGGTCAACAGCGAGTTGGTCCACGCCACCACATCGCCGGCGTATTGCCAGTAGCGGGCGAAGGTCTGTTCCATCCAGTCGCGGTCGTACGCCCGCTCGCCGTGCCCGACGATGGCATCGAGATAGACCTTGCAGCACTTGGCGGCATTGTTGGAGCCCTGGCCGGTGATCGGGTCATTGACCACCACGGCATCGGCCATGCCGAATACCAGCCGCCCCGACGGCAGCGTCAGCACCGGCTTGCGTACCGTCGGCGCGAAGCGGCCCGACAGGATGCCGTTGTCGTCGGTCAGCGCCACCTGCGCGCAGCGCTCGGCTTCCCACGGCGCATAGGTGCGCAGGATGCGCAGGCTTTCGGCGAGGTGCTGTTCGGGCGTGCTGGCCTCGGCCCAGCGGTCCATCGGGCCGCCCGGGATGCCCTCGAACACCATGATTTCGCACGGCCCCGACAGCGTCAGTGCGGGAAAGACGAAGTACTCGCCGACGCCAGGAATCAAGTTGAAGCAAACCCGCGAGAACGGCTCGCGTGGCAGCATGCCGGTCACATAGGTCAGCGCCAGCGCGCGCTGGGGCCGGTCGAACGGGCTGCGCGACGCATCGCGCTCGAAACGGCTGACAATCTCGCCTTTGCCCGCGGCCAGCAGCACCAGGTCATGCTCACGGGTCAGGTCCTCAAGCTCGTCGACACCGACATCGAGGATGCGCAGGTCGCCGCCGCGCGCCACAAAGGCCTCCATCCACGCCGGCATCTTCAGGCGCTGATCGACCGCCTGCGCCGGACGATCCAGCGGCGCGGCCCAGTCGATGACCTTGGCACCGGGCAGCTCGGGATGGGGCACGGCCAGGCCGATGCCCTGCACCGGCGGGCAGGCATCGTCCCACCAGTTCAGGCCGAGCTCGCGCTCGGTCTGCAGCGCGCGGTCGAACATGCACTGGCTGGACATGACCTTGCCGGCGCGGATCTGTGCCGGCGTGCGGTTGGACAGCAGCGTGACGCGGTAGCCGTGGGCCTGCAGCCCGAGGGCCATTTGCAGGCCCGACTGGCCCGCTCCGACGATGGCGATGCGTTGGTGCATGAGGTGGTCTCCTGAGGGATCGCGGTAGGGCGTTCAGCCGGCCAGCTTGCCGATGGCAGGCACGTTCTGCTCCGGACCCATGGCGGAGTAGCCGCCGTCAACGGCATAGTCGGCGCCGGTGACGAAGCTGGCGTGGTCGGAGCAGAGGAACAGCACCACCTGCGCCACTTCGTCGGGCTCGCCGACGCGGCCGAGCAGGTGGAACGGCGCGGCCACCGCATCGGTGCGGGCGCGGTTGCCGCCGCTGACCTCGTCCATCAGCCGGCACCAGGTCCAGCCCGGCGACACCGCGTTGACGCGAATGCGGTCGGGCGCCAGGTCCATCGCCATGCTGCGCGTCAGCTGCGCGATCGCGGCTTTCGACACGGGATAGAGCCAGCGACCGGTCTGCGCCACGTTGGCGGAGATGCTGGTGAGGTTGACGATCGCGCCGCCGCCGCGCGCGCGCATATGCCCATGCACCGCCTGCGCCAGCATCACCCCGGAAACCACATTGACATCGAGCGCCGCCAGCCAGTCGGCTCGGTTCGAGCGGAAGCCGTCGTCGAGATAGGTGCAGGCCAGGTTGACCAGGAAGTCGACGCCGCCGAAGTGCTGCGCGACCTGGCCGACCGCATCGCGGAGCTGCTCGTCCTGCGTGATGTCGGCCGCGATGAAGAGCGCGTCCTTGCCCAGCCCGGCGGCGACGCGCTCGCCATTGGCGGCGTCGATATCGAAGATCGCCACGCGCGCGCCGGCCTTGATGAAGGCCCGTGCCACGCCCGCGCCGATCAGCGTGGCCCCGCCGGTGACGATGGCCACCTTGTCTTGCAGTCCTTTCATGGTTGTCTCCTTGTTGGTCACCGGTTCGGTCGCCGGTTCGGTCACCGCTGTCCGGTGCGGGGCAGGCCTCTGCGGGCCTGCTCCCGTTCATTGCCGCCGGCTTACCTGCCCTCGCTCTGCTGCCAGCGCGCCATCAGCGTGTTCGACGGCAGGGTTTCGTCCAGCAGCTTGCGTGCGGTCTCCACGCCCGCCACCGGCAAACCGGTGGGATCCAGCTTGCCGATCTGCACCAGCACGCTGGCCTGGTCCCAATAGATATGCTCGTGGTACAGCTTGTCGCCGCGGAACTTGACGATGGCGATCAGCGGGATCTCCACGCGCTTGCCGGTCGGCGGCACGCCCGGCAGCATCCAGTCGATCTCGCTGGTGTGGGTGAAGCAGAACAGCAGCTCGTCGACGATCTGGGTGGCGCCGACCGTGCGCGACAGCGGGATCAGCGTCGTGTCCGGCGGATTGCTGTGGACGAAGTGGTGCTGGTAGAAGCGGCGCAGCTGCGCGTGGCCGACGCCGCCGGTCATGGTCGGGATATGGTTCACATAGGGCTGCGCCACCATCGTCGCCATGGTCGCATCGACATCGCGGGTGGCGAATTCATGCTCGCAATGCTTGTCCCACAGCGCCGAGAAGTCATAGTGCGGGCCCATCTCGCGGCGCAGCGCGGCGATCGAGCGCTGGTGCGCCATCAACGCCGAGGGCTTGTCGAAATGCTCGCCACCGGCGCGCGCAAAGGCATGGTCGACGCCGGCATAGACGTACACCTCGATGTGGTCCCGGCCGGCAAGGGCCTCGCGGATCGCCGCCTGCGCCTGCGGCGGGCAGAAGCCGTCCTTCTCCGCGATATGCAGCACCAGGCGGCCCCGCACGTTGGCGGCCTCGCCCAGCGCATGCTCGATGCCGACGCCGTAGTACGCCACCGCGCAGGCCACATCGGGCAGCCGGCAGGCCGCCAGGTAGGCCAGCTTGCCGCCCAGGCAGAAGCCCAGCACGCCGGTCTGGCCGACGCATTCGGGGCGCGCGCGCAACGTTTCCAGCGCCGCGCCCACATCCTGCACGCCCTTCGCTTCGTCGAACTGCTGATAGAGGCCGAGCGCGCGCTGGAAGTCCTCGCCGCGGTCAGTCAGTTCGATGCCCGGTGCGATGCGCCAGAACAAGTCCGGCACCAGCACCGTATAGCCCTCTTCGGCATAGTAATCGGCCACCTGGCGCATGGTGGCATTGACGCCGAAGATCTCCTGGCACAGCACGATGCCGGGGCCCTTGCCTGCCGCCGGGGTGGCGAGATAGCCGCTGAAACTGCCTTCGGGGGTCTGGATCTGGATGGTCTGGCCCATGGCCTGCGCTCCTTGTCGTTCTCTGTTGGCTGACAGCTGGTGGAGGGTGCGCTGCCGTGCTGGATCCCATGATGGTGGCTCCGCACCGCAGCAAACTAGCCGCTGGCTGCAGCGGCTATCCGATTAGTGCAGGAAAGTCAGGCTTCGGTCAACGCAAGGCCCGGGTCGCGCGGGTCGATCCGCTATAGTGGTTGCGTGGACCATGCTGCGCGCATGGCGTCCCGGCCCGGCGCCGTGGACGCCAGCCAGCGCCGCGGCCACGCCAGAGGAGCGAGACCATGATGCAGCTGCCCCCGACTGCCCGCGCGCCGGCGACGCTGGCGCATGCCCTGCTACACGATGCCGGGCGGCAGGTGTTCGCCTCGACCGACCTCGGGCAGACGCGCGCGGCGGTGGGCAAGGTCTTCAAGCCGCACCGGCTCGATATCCGCGGGACCAGCCTGTCGGCCCGCATGCACCATGCCCCGCTGGGCGCGGTGTCGCTAAACCGGCTCGCCTACGGCGCCGATGTCACCATCGACCCCGGCCCGCTCGGAGACTTTCTGCTGGTGCAGATGCCGCTCAGCGGCCACGCCGAGATCCATTGCGGCGTGCAGCAGATCGTGTCGACGCCGGACTGCGCTTCGGTGCTGACGCCCTGCGATCCGCTGCTGATGCGCTGGAGCGCGGACAACGACCAGCTGATCGTGCGCGTCGAGCGCAGCGCGCTGGAGCGCGTCTGCGCCGCCTATCTCGGGCATCGCCCGGACCCGCCGCTGCGCTTCCAGCTCGGCATGGCCTGGCGCAGCGGCGGCTGGTATGCATTGATGGAGTATCTGGCGCAGATGCTGGCGGCGGCGCCGGAAGCGGCGCGCCATCCGCTCACGGCATGCCAGCTCGAGCAGCTGGTGATCGGCGCCCTGCTGACGCTGCAGCCGCACAGCCTTTCGGAGGCGCTGCAGCGGCACGGCAAGCCGCTGGCGCCGCGCCATGTGAAAGTGGTCGAGGAGTATATCCACGCCCATGCCGCCGCCGCGCTGACGCCGGCGCTGCTGGCGGAGATCGCAGGCGTCAGCCTGCGCAGCCTGTATGCGGGGTTCCGCGAGCATCGCGGGCTGAGCCCGATGGCCTACCTGCGCACGGTCCGGCTTGACCGGGTACGGCACGACCTGCTCAACGATGCGGCGCTGTCGTCGGTGACCGGCGCCGCGCTGCGCTGGGGCTTTACCCACCTGGGGCGCTTCAGCGCCGAGTACCGGCGCGCGTTCGGCGAGTGCCCGGCCGAGACGTTGCGGAGACGTGGCAGCGTATAAGGGACCTGGCCGGCGCCGCCGTGCGACGCGCCACCAAACAAAAACGGCGAACCGAGGTTCGCCGTTTTGCTGCATCAAGCCGCGTGGGCGGCCCGAAACATCGTTACACCTTGATCTCGACGTCCACGCCTGCCGGCAGGTCGAGCTTCATCAGCGCGTCAACGGTCTTGTCGGTCGGGTCGACGATGTCCATCAGGCGCTGGTGGGTGCGGATCTCGAACTGATCGCGGCTGGTCTTGTTGACGTGCGGCGAACGCAGGATGTCGAAGCGCTGGATGCGGGTCGGCAGGGGCACCGGGCCCTTGACGATCGCGCCGGTACGCTTGGCGGTATCCACGATTTCGGCGGCCGACTGGTCGATCAGGCGATAGTCGAAAGCCTTCAGGCGGATACGGATCTTCTGGTTCTGCATGATATTTCCTTAAAAGAGCGATTGGGCAAGCTGCCCGTTGAATGGGGACATGCCCGCAGGCATGTCCCAGGAAGTGCTTAGTCGAGGATCTTTGCCACGACGCCGGCGCCGACGGTACGGCCACCTTCGCGGATAGCGAAGCGCAGGCCTTCTTCCATGGCGATCGGGGCGATCAGCTTGACGGTGATCGACACGTTGTCACCCGGCATGACCATTTCCTTGTCCTTCGGCAGCTCGATCGAGCCGGTCACGTCGGTGGTACGGAAGTAGAACTGCGGGCGGTAGTTGTTGAAGAACGGGGTGTGACGGCCGCCTTCGTCCTTCGACAGGATGTACACCTCGCCGGTGAAGTGGGTGTGCGGCTTGATCGAACCCGGCTTGCACAGCACCTGGCCGCGCTCGACGTCTTCACGCTTGGTGCCGCGCAGCAGCAGACCGACGTTGTCGCCAGCCTGGCCCTGGTCCAGCAGCTTGCGGAACATTTCCACGCCGGTGCAGGTGGTCTTCACGGTCGGCTTGATACCGACGATTTCGATTTCCTCGCCGACCTTGATGATGCCGCGCTCGATACGGCCGGTCACCACGGTGCCGCGACCCGAGATCGAGAACACGTCTTCCACCGGCATCAGGAAGGTACCGTCAACGGCACGCTCCGGCGTCGGGATGTAGGTGTCCAGCGCGTCGGCCAGGCGCATGATGGCTTCTTCGCCCAGGTCGCCCTTGTCGCCTTCCAGCGCCAGCTTGGCCGAACCCTTGATGATCGGGGTGTCGTCGCCGGGGAACTCGTACTTGCTCAGCAGCTCGCGCACTTCCATCTCGACCAGCTCGAGCAGTTCGGCGTCGTCCACCATGTCGCACTTGTTCAGGAACACGATGATGTACGGCACGCCGACCTGGCGGGCCAGCAGGATGTGCTCGCGGGTCTGCGGCATCGGGCCGTCAGCGGCCGAGCACACCAGGATCGCGCCGTCCATCTGGGCGGCACCGGTAATCATGTTCTTGACGTAGTCGGCGTGGCCCGGGCAGTCAACGTGCGCGTAGTGGCGGTTGGCCGTCTCGTATTCGACGTGGGCGGTATTGATGGTAATACCGCGGGCCTTCTCTTCCGGCGCTGCGTCGATTTCGTCGTACTTCTTGGCCGCACCACCGAACTTCGCTGCCAGCACCGTGGCGATCGCTGCGGTCAGCGTGGTCTTGCCATGGTCAACGTGACCAATCGTACCAACGTTCACGTGCGGCTTGGTCCGCTCGAACTTTTCCTTTGCCATTTTTTTCAGCTCCTAATGGAATGCAGTCTTGTCGATTCATCACGCCGCCGCGTCCTGGCGGACGCGGCGGCATACAGCTTATTTACTTGCCCTTGGCCGCCATCACTGCTTCGGCGATGTTCTTCGGTGCCTCGGCGTAGTGCTTGAATTCCATGGTGTAGGTGGCGCGGCCTTGCGTGGCCGAGCGCAGCGCGGTCGAATAACCGAACATTTCCGACAGCGGGACTTCGGCCTTGATGATCTTGCCGCCGCCCACCATGTCGTCCATCCCCTGCACGATGCCGCGGCGGGACGACAGGTCGCCCATCACGGTACCGGTGTAGTCTTCCGGCGTTTCCACTTCCACGGCCATCATCGGCTCGAGCAGAACCGGGCTGGCCTTGCGCATGGCTTCCTTGAAAGCCATCGAGCCGGCCATGCGGAACGCGTTTTCGTTCGAGTCCACGTCGTGGTACGAACCGAACGTCAGCGTGACCTTCACGTCCACCACCGGGAAGCCAGCCAGGATACCGGCCGTCAGCGTGTCGACGATACCCTTTTCGACCGCCGGGATGTATTCGCGAGGAATCACACCGCCCTTGATGGCGTCGATGAACTCGAAGCCCTTGCCCGGCTCTTGCGGTTCCAGCGTGATCACGGCGTGACCGTACTGGCCGCGGCCGCCCGACTGCTTGACGAACTTGCCTTCGACGTCCTCGGCCTTCTTGCGGATGGTTTCGCGGTAGGCCACCTGCGGCGCGCCGATGTTGGCTTCCACGCCGAACTCGCGCTTCATGCGGTCGACCAGAATTTCGAGGTGGAGCTCGCCCATGCCCGAAATGATGGTCTGGCCCGATTCTTCATCGGTACGCACGCGGAACGACGGATCCTCGGCGGCCAGGCGGTTCAGGGCGATGCCCATCTTTTCCTGGTCGGCCTTGGTCTTCGGCTCGACCGCCTGCGAGATCACCGGCTCCGGGAACACCATGCGCTCGAGCACGATCGGGGCAGCCGGATCGCACAGCGTATCGCCCGTGGTGGCGTCCTTCAGGCCCACCGCGGCGGCGATGTCGCCGGCCAGCACTTCCTTGATTTCTTCGCGCTGGTTGGCGTGCATCTGCAGAATACGGCCCAGGCGTTCCTTCTTGCCCTTGACCGGGTTGTAGACGGTGTCGCCCGAGTTGATCTTGCCCGAGTAGACGCGGAAGAAGATCAGCTGGCCGACGAACGGGTCGGTCATGATCTTGAACGCCAGCGCCGAGAACTTCTCGTTGTCGTCGGCCTTGCGCTCGAGCTTCTTCTCGTCGTCGCTTTCGTCCACGCCCTTGACCGGCGGAATATCGACCGGCGACGGCAGGAAGTCGATCACGGCGTCGAGCATACGCTGCACGCCCTTGTTCTTGAACGCGGTGCCGCACAGCATCGGCTGGATTTCGCAGGCGATGGTACGGTCACGCAGCGCCTTGACGATCTCGGCGCGGGTCAGCTCTTCGCCGCCCAGGTACTTTTCCATCAGCTCTTCGCTGGCTTCGGCGGCGGACTCGACCATCTTCTCGCGCCATTCTTCAGCGGTCGCCTGCAGCTCGGCCGGGATGTCCTGGTATTCGAACTTCACGCCCTGGCTGGCTTCGTCCCAGATGATCGCCTTCATTTCCAGCAGGTCGATCACGCCCTGGAAGCCGTCTTCAGCGCCGATCGGCACCACCACGGGCACCGGGTTGGCCTTCAGGCGGGTCTTCAGCTGGTCGTAGACCTTGAAGAAGTTGGCGCCGGTACGGTCCATCTTGTTGACGAACGCCAGACGCGGCACGCCGTACTTGTTGGCCTGACGCCACACGGTTTCGGACTGCGGCTGCACGCCGCCCACGGCGCAGTACACCATGCAGGCGCCATCCAGCACGCGCATGGAACGCTCCACCTCGATGGTGAAGTCCACGTGGCCCGGGGTGTCGATGATGTTGAAGCGGTGCTCGGGGTAGTTGCCGGCCATGCCCTTCCAGAAGGCGGTGGTGGCAGCGGAGGTGATGGTAATACCACGCTCCTGTTCCTGCTCCATCCAGTCCATGGTGGCGGCGCCGTCGTGCACTTCACCGATCTTGTGGTTCACACCGGTGTAGAACAGGATGCGCTCGGTCGTGGTGGTTTTACCCGCGTCAATGTGAGCCGAGATACCGATGTTGCGGTAACGCTCGATGGGAGTCTTACGAGCCACTTTAATCCTCTATTCGTCCGTGAGGCGCCGGCATCTCATGGCCCGCGCCCCTAACACAAACGGGCGAGATGTGTAAAAACACAGCCCGCCCGGCAACCAACAATGTTTTCGCTCGCTTTAGAAGCGGAAGTGCGAGAACGCCTTGTTGGCTTCGGCCATGCGGTGCACTTCGTCGCGCTTCTTCATCGCGCCGCCACGGCCTTCCGATGCTTCCAGCAGCTCACCTGCCAGGCGCAGCGCCATCGACTTCTCGCTGCGTTTTTTCGCGGCCTCACGCAGCCAGCGCATCGCCAATGCCAAACGACGCGACGGACGGACTTCGACCGGAACCTGATAGTTGGCGCCGCCCACGCGACGGCTCTTCACTTCCACCACCGGCTTCACGTTGTTGATGGCAACGGAGAACACTTCGATGGGGGCCTTGCCTGCCTTCTTTTCGATCTGGTCGAACGCGCCGTACACGATGCGTTCGGCAACCGACTTCTTGCCATCCAGCATCAGCACGTTCATGAACTTGGCAACTTCAACGTTGCCGAACTTCGGATCAGGCAGAACGTCCCGCTTGGGGACTTCACGACGACGTGGCATCTTCTTTCCTTTAGATTCAGTTGAGAGCGCGGTCAGAGTTTCCCGCTCTCCGGCCACCAACTAGCTTGCATGCAAAGACAGCAAATTCGCCGGGTGACCACTTACTCGACGGCACGGTTGCCAAAAAGGCGCTCCGTTGTACCGCCGCCTGGTGACAGCACCATGACTTGCGCCACAGGCTATCGTCTGTTGCTTCGGGCCTTGCGGGCCCAGGCTGCCAAAACTTAGGCTGCCTTCGGACGCTTCGCGCCGTACTTCGAACGGGCCTGCTTGCGGTCCTTCACGCCTTGCAGGTCCAGCGAGCCACGGACGATGTGGTAACGCACACCCGGCAGATCCTTCACACGGCCGCCGCGGATCAGCACGACCGAGTGTTCCTGCAGGTTGTGGCCTTCACCGCCGATGTACGAAATGACTTCGAAACCGTTGGTCAGGCGCACCTTGGCGACCTTACGCAGTGCCGAGTTCGGCTTCTTCGGCGTCGTGGTGTACACGCGGGTGCACACGCCACGGCGCTGGGGGCAGTTCTCAAGCGCCGGGCTCTTGCTCTTGATGACTTCCGAGACGCGCGGCTTGCGAACCAGTTGGTTGATAGTTGGCATTGTTCAATCCAGCTTGGTTTTACGAAAAACGCCCCTCGTGCCGGCATGCGCCAGGCTGGAGAGGCAACTACGGGTTTTGGACGGGAGAGGTGAGCGGGCGCTCTGGAGACGGGACTGTGCGGTAACAGCATGCCAAAGAGCGCGAGCCGGCACCCGGATCCCGCGTCTGCCGCCACCCGTCCATGGAAACCCAGTCCGGTAGGCTTGCCGGCAGCGACCTGAAGGCCACTTATCCGACGGGCGAGCGAAATCCAAAGCCAAAAACTCGAATCTGGCATCCTAGCAGCGGAATCGTATACCGTCAAGCCGTATACCCGACTGGCGGAACTGGCGGCTAGGCCCCGCGCAGCGTGTCGAGGATGCCCTGCCCGTAGCGCTCCAGCTTGGAGGCGCCAATCCCGGGAATGCCTTGCATCGCCGACAGCGAATCCGGCGCGGTGCGCGCCAGTTCGGCCAGCGTGGCGTCATGGAAGATCACGTAGGCCGGTACGCCATGCTCGCGCGCGGCCTCGGTGCGCCAGCGGCGCAGCGCCTCCCAGTTGGCCAGCGTATCGGCGTCCATGTCGGCGGTATGGTCGATGCGCGTGCCGCGCGCCGCGCGCTCGCCGGACTTGCCCGGCCTGGCAGCCTGGCGTCGCAGGATGATCTGGCGCTCGCCCTTGAGCACCTCACGCGCGCGTTCACCCAGCAGCAGCGCGCCGTGGCCGCCGTGGTCGATGGTCAGCAGGCCCTGCGCGATCAGCTGGCGGAACACCGTGTGCCACTCGTGCACCGAGCGGTCCTTGCCGATGCCGAAGGTCGAGACCTTGTCATGGCCCCATTGCTTGATCTTTTCCGAGGCATTGCCGCGCAGCACGTCGATCAGGTGGGTGGCGCCAAAGTGCACGCGGCTGGCCTGCGCGGTGCGGTACACGCACGACAGCGCCATCTGCGCCTCGCGCGTGCCGTCCCACGTGGCCGGCGGCTCCAGGCAGGTATCGCAGTTGCCGCAGGGTTCGCTGGCTTCGTTGAAGTACGCGAGGATGCGCTGGCGCCGGCAGCCGGCGGTTTCGCACAAACCCAGCAGCGCATCGAGCTTGGACGACGACACGCGCTTGAAGGCCTCGTCGGCCTCGGATTCGTCGATCATGCGCTTCTGCTGCACCACATCGCCCAGGCCGTAGGCCATCCAGGCATTGGCGGGCAGTCCGTCACGGCCGGCGCGGCCGGTTTCCTGGTAATAGCCCTCCATGCTCTTGGGCAGGTCCAGGTGGGCGACAAAACGTACGTCGGGCTTGTCGATGCCCATGCCGAAGGCGATCGTCGCCACCATCACCAGCCCTTCCTCCACGCGGAAGCGCGCCTGGTGGTGCTGCCGCACCTGGGCGTCCATGCCGGCATGGTAGGCGAGCGCGTTGATGCCGTGGCCGCTCAGCCATTGCGCGGTGTCCTCGACCTTCTTGCGCGACAAGCAATAGACGATGCCGCTGTCGTGGCTGCCGTCGGCCGCGGTATGTTCGGCCTTGATGAAGGCCAGCAGCTGCTGGCGCGCATTGTCCTTCTCGACGATGCGGTAGCGGATGTTGGGCCGGTCGAAGCTGGAGATGAAGATGCGCGCGTCGTGCAGCGCCAGCCGCTCGACGATCTCGTCGCGCGTCAGCGCGTCGGCGGTCGCGGTCAGCGCGATGCGCGGCACGTACGGGAAGCGCTCGTGCAGCACCGACAGCTGGATGTATTCGGGGCGGAAATCGTGGCCCCATTGCGACACGCAGTGGGCTTCGTCGATCGCGAACAGGCCGACGCGGGTGCGCTCCAGCAGGTCAAGGAAGCGCGGCGTCATCAGCCGTTCCGGCGCCACGTAGAGGATCTCGATGCGCCCGGCCAGCAGGTCGCGCTCGACCGCGGAGGCCTCGGCGCCGGTCAGCGTCGAATTGAGCACCGCGGCGCGCACGCCGGCCTCGGTCAGCGCCGCGACCTGGTCCTGCATCAGCGCGATCAGCGGCGACACCACGATGCCGACGCCATCGCCGGTACGCTGGCGCAGCAGCGCCGGGATCTGGTAGCACAGCGACTTGCCCCCGCCGGTCGGCATCAGCACCAGGCAGTCGCCGCCGGTGGCGACGTGGTCGATGATCTCGGCCTGGCGCCCGCGGAAGGCGTGGTAGCCGAAGACATCCTTGAGGATCGCCAGTGCTTGCGACATGGACAACGGAAATGCTGGAGCCGGAAAAGCCGTAACCTTACCACTAAGGGGGCGTGCCGCCGCGCCTGCGCGGCAAACTCTCCGATGTTTCTCACCGGTGTTTGTCACAAAAGGCCGAACCGCGCGCGGACGAAAAAAAAGCCCGGCTGGATCAGCCGGGCTTTGGTCCGCCTTGCGGCGGTCGTCACTGCATCGAGATCAGGCGTTGTCGCCTTCGCCCTCGGTCGCCTGCACCACCGGCGGCTCGATGAAGAGCGACTGCTCTTCTTCGGCGATCGCCTGGGCGCGTTCGCGCTCGGAGGCCTCGCGCGCCTTGCGGGCACGGTGGTAGGCCAGGCCGGTACCGGCCGGGATCAGGCGGCCGACGATCACGTTTTCCTTCAGGCCACGCAGGTCGTCGGTCTTGCCCATGATCGCGGCTTCGGTCAGCACGCGCGTGGTTTCCTGGAACGATGCCGCCGAGATGAAGCTGTCGGTCGACAGCGACGCCTTGGTAATACCCAGCAGCAGGTTCTCGTAGGTCGCCGGACGCTTGCCCTCGGCGATCACGCGGTCGTTCTCGTCGAGCAGTTCCGAACGCTCCACCTGTTCACCCGGGATGAACTTGGTGTCGCCCACATCGACGATCTGGACCCGACGCAGCATCTGGCGAACGATCACCTCGATGTGCTTGTCGTTGATCTTCACGCCCTGCAGACGGTACACGTCCTGCACTTCGTCGACGATGTAGTGCGCCAGCTCTTCGATGCCCTTCAGGCGCAGGATGTCGTGCGGGTCCGCCGGACCTTCCACGATCATTTCGCCCTTGTTCACCACCTGGCCGTCGTGCACCAGCACCTGCTTTTCCTTCGCGATCAGGAACTCGTGGGCATTGCCGTCCAGGTCGGTGATGACCAGGCGCTGCTTGCCCTTGGTGTCCTTGCCGAACGAGGTCGTGCCGGTGACTTCCGCCAGCACGGCGGCGTCCTTCGGCGAACGCGCTTCGAACAGCTCGGCCACGCGCGGCAGACCACCGGTAATGTCACGGGTCTTCTGCGATTCGGTCGGGATACGCGCGAGCACTTCACCCACGTGCACCTGCTGGCCGTCCTTCACGGTAATCAGCGCGCCGACCTGGAAGCCGATGGTCACGGAGTGGTCCGTGCCGGGGATCTTCACTTCCTGGCCGTTGGCGTCGAGCAGCTTCACCTGCGGGCGGATGCCCTTGGTTGCAGCCGTGCGGCGCTTGGCGTCGATCACCACCAGGGTCGACAGGCCCGTCACTTCGTCCATCTGCTTGGCGACGGTCACGCCCTCTTCGACGTTCTCGAACTTGATCGTGCCCGAGTACTCCGAAACGATCGGGCGCGTCAGCGCGTCCCAGGTCGCCAGTTGCGTGCCGGCCTTGATCGACTGGCCGTCCTGCACCAGCAGCGTGGCACCGTACGGGATCTTGTGGCGCTCACGCTCGCGGCCGTGGTCGTCAGTGATCAGCGCCTCGCCCGAACGCGAGATCACGATCAGTTCGCCCTTGGCGTTGGTCACGTAGCGCATGGTCGCGGTGAAGCGCACCGTACCGGTCGCCTTCGCTTCCACGCTCGAGGCCACTGCCGCACGCGATGCCGCACCACCGATGTGGAAGGTACGCATGGTCAGCTGCGTGCCCGGCTCGCCGATCGACTGCGCGGCGATCACGCCCACCGCTTCGCCCGAGTTCACCAGCACGCCGCGGCCCAGGTCGCGGCCATAGCACTTGGCGCACAGGCCGTAGCGCGTGTCGCACGACAGCGGGGTGCGGACCTTGACTTCGTCGACGCCGATGTTGTCGATCAGCTCGACCAGGTCTTCGTCCAGCAGCGTGCCGGACTCGATCGCGGTTTCCTGGGTTTCCGGGTTGACCACGTCGGCCACGGTCACGCGGCCGAGGATACGGTCGCGCAGGGCTTCGATCACTTCACCGCCTTCGACCAGGGCCTTCATGGCCACGCCGTTGGAGGTGCCGCAATCGTCTTCCACCACGACCAGATCCTGCGTCACGTCGACCAGACGACGGGTCAGGTAACCCGAGTTCGCGGTCTTCAGTGCCGTATCGGCCAGGCCCTTACGGGCGCCGTGGGTCGAGATGAAGTACTGCAGAACGTTCAGGCCTTCACGGAAGTTCGCCGTAATCGGCGTTTCAATGATAGAGCCATCCGGCTTGGCCATCAGGCCACGCATGCCGGCCAGCTGGCGGATCTGCGCGGCGGAACCCCGTGCGCCCGAGTCGGCCATCATGTAGATGGAGTTGAACGACTCTTGCTTCACGGTCTTGCCTTCGCGGTCGACCACGTCTTCGTGCTGCAGCTGCTCCATCATCGCCTTGCCCACCTGGTCGCCGGCGGCGCCCCAGATGTCCACGACGTTGTTGTAGCGCTCCTGGTCGGTCACCAGGCCCGACATGTACTGCTTGTCGTATTCCTTCACCTTGGCCGAGGCCTCGGCGATGATCTTTTCCTTGGCCGGCGGCACCAGCATGTCGTCGATCGCGATCGAGATACCGGCGCGGGTCGCCAGGCGGAAGCCCGACTGCAGCAGCTTGTCGGCGAAGATCACGGTCTCGCGCAGGCCGCAGCGGCGGAACGCCGTGTTGATCAGGCGCGAGATTTCCTTCTTCTTCAGCGGCTTGTTCAGCACCGAGAACGGCAGGCCCTTCGGCAGGATCTCGGACAGGATCGCGCGGCCGACCGTGGTGGCCTGCAGCGTGATCTTGGGCGCGAAACGCGCGTCGCCCTCGGCGTCCTTGTCGACCAGCTCATACTCGGTGATACGCACGTTCACGCGCGAAGCCAGTTCGACTTCCTTGTTCTCGTACGCGCGGATCACTTCGCTGATGTCGGCGAAGGTCATGCCCTCGCCCTTGCCGTTGATCTTGTCGCGGGTGGTGTAGTACAGGCCCAGCACCACGTCCTGCGACGGCACGATCGACGGGTCGCCGTTGGCCGGGAACAGCACGTTGTTGGAGGCCAGCATCAGGGTGCGGGCTTCCATCTGCGCTTCCAGCGACAGCGGCACGTGGACGGCCATCTGGTCACCGTCGAAGTCGGCGTTGAACGCCGCGCAGACCAGCGGGTGCAGCTGGATTGCCTTGCCTTCGATCAGCACCGGCTCGAACGCCTGGATGCCCAGGCGGTGCAGCGTCGGCGCGCGGTTCAGCATCACCGGATGCTCGCGGATCACCTCTTCGAGGATGTCCCACACCACCGGGGTCTGGCTTTCGACTTCCTTCTTCGCCGCCTTGATGGTGGTGGCGATGCCCATCGTTTCCAGCTTGTGGAAGATGAACGGCTTGAACAGCTCGAGCGCCATCAGCTTGGGCAGGCCGCACTGGTGCAGCTTGAGCGTCGGGCCCACCACGATGACCGAACGGCCCGAGTAGTCGACGCGCTTGCCCAGCAGGTTCTGACGGAAACGACCGCCCTTGCCCTTGATCATTTCGGCCAGGGACTTCAGCGGACGCTTGTTGGCGCCGGTCATCGCCTTGCCGCGACGGCCGTTGTCCAGCAGCGAGTCAACCGCTTCCTGCAGCATGCGCTTTTCGTTGCGCACGATGATCTCGGGGGCCTTCAGCTCCAGCAGGCGCTTCAGGCGGTTGTTACGGTTGATGACGCGGCGGTACAGGTCGTTCAGGTCCGAGGTCGCGAAGCGGCCGCCGTCCAGCGGCACCAGCGGGCGCAGCTCGGGCGGCAGCACCGGCAGCACCTCGAGGATCATCCACTCGGGCTTGATGCCCGAACGCTGGAAGGCCTCGAGCACCTTCAGGCGCTTGGCGAACTTCTTGATCTTGGCTTCGGAACCGGTGGCCTGCAGCTCGGCGCGGATCTGTTCGATCTGCTTCTCGATGTCGATGCCGCGCAGCAGTTCACGGATGCCCTCGGCACCCATCATGGCGACGAACTCGCCCTCGCCGTACTCGTCGCACTTCGCCAGGTAGTCGTCTTCCGACATGATCTGGCTCTTCTTGAGCGGGGTCATGCCGGGTTCGATCACCACGAATGCTTCGAAGTACAGCACGCGCTCGATGTCGCGCAGCGTCATGTCCAGGACCATGCCCAGGCGCGACGGCAGCGACTTCAGGAACCAGATGTGCGCGGTCGGCGCGGCCAGTTCGATGTGGCCCATGCGCTCGCGGCGCACCTTGGCCAGCGTCACTTCAACGCCGCACTTCTCGCAGATCACGCCACGGTGCTTCAGGCGCTTGTACTTGCCGCACAGGCACTCGTAGTCCTTGATCGGGCCAAAGATCTTGGCGCAGAACAGGCCGTCGCGTTCCGGCTTGAACGTACGGTAGTTGATCGTTTCCGGCTTCTTCACTTCGCCGTACGACCACGAACGGATCTTCTCGGGCGAGGCCAGGCCGATCTTGATCGCGTCGAACTGCTCTTCCTGCTGTACCTGCTTAAAGAGATCGAGCAATGCTTTCATTGCAACTCCTTGTTTCGCCACCGTCCCGGAGTCTGTCCGGGTCGATGGCATTCATCCTGTGGGAAATCCTTCGCTGGTGGGTGCCCGCCGTGGCCGGCACCCGCATCGTCTCGATCAGTAGCGATCGAGATCGATGTCGATACCCAGCGAGCGGATTTCCTTCACCAGCACGTTGAACGATTCCGGCATGCCGGCATCGATCGAGTGCTCGCCCTTGACGATGTTCTCGTACACCTTGGTACGGCCGTTCACGTCATCGGACTTGACCGTCAGCATTTCCTGCAGCACGTATGACGCGCCGTAGGCTTCCAGTGCCCACACTTCCATCTCACCGAAACGCTGGCCACCGAACTGGGCCTTGCCGCCCAGCGGCTGCTGCGTCACCAGCGAGTACGGGCCGGTGGAACGCGCGTGCATCTTGTCGTCGACCAGGTGGTGCAGCTTCAGCATATGCATCACACCCAGCGTGACCGGACGCTCGAACGCTTCGCCGGTGCGGCCGTCGAACAGCGTGACCTGCTGCTTGGAAGCCGTCAGGCCCTTTTCGCGGGCGACGTCGTCCGGGTAGGCCAGGTCCAGCATGCGGCGGATTTCGTCCTCGTGGGCACCGTCGAACACCGGGGTCGCAAACGGCACGCCCTTCTTCAGGTTGTTGGCCAGTTCCAGCACTTCGGCATCGGACAGGCTGTCGAGGTCTTCCGGCTTGCCGCTCTCGTTGTAGATCTGGGAGAGCAGCGTGCGCAGTTCCTGCGCCTTGGCCGAGGCCTTGAGCATGTCGCCGATGCGCTGGCCCAGGCCGCGCGCGGCCCAGCCCAGGTGGGTTTCCAGGATCTGGCCCACGTTCATCCGCGACGGCACGCCCAGCGGGTTCAGCACGATGTCGGCCGGAGTACCGTCCGCCATGTACGGCATGTCTTCGATCGGCACGATCTTCGACACCACACCCTTGTTACCGTGACGGCCGGCCATCTTGTCGCCAGGCTGCAGGCGGCGCTTGACGGCCAGGTAGACCTTGACCATCTTGATCACGCCCGGCGGCAGTTCGTCGCCCTGCGTCAGCTTCTTGCGCTTCTCTTCGAAGGCCAGGTCGAACTCGTGGCGCTTCTGCTCGATGGCTTCCTTGACGGCTTCCAGCTGGGCAGCCAGTTCCTCGTCGGCCGGACGGATGTCGAACCAGTGGTACTTGTCGATGTCCGCCAGGTACTCCTTGGTGATCTTGGCACCCTTGGCCAGCTTCTTCGGACCGCCGTTGACGGTCTTGTCGACCAGCAGACGCTCCAGACGCTGGAACGCGTCGCCCTCCACGATACGCAGCTGGTCGTTCAGGTCCAGGCGGTAGCGCTTCAGTTCGTCGTCGATGATCGACTGGGCACGCTTGTCGCGGGTCACGCCTTCGCGGGTGAAGACCTGGACGTCGATCACGATGCCGCTCATGCCCGACGGCACGCGCAGCGAGGTGTCCTTCACGTCCGACGCCTTCTCGCCGAAGATCGCGCGCAGCAGCTTTTCTTCCGGCGTCAGCTGGGTCTCGCCCTTCGGCGTGACCTTGCCCACCAGCACGTCGCCGGCTTCGACTTCCGCACCGATGTAGGTGATGCCCGACTCGTCCAGGCGCGCCAGCTGGGCCTCGGCCAGGTTCGAGATATCGCGCGTGATTTCTTCCGGTCCCAGCTTGGTGTCGCGGGCGACGACCGACAGTTCCTCGATGTGGATCGAGGTATAGCGGTCTTCGGCCACCACACGCTCCGAGATCAGGATCGAATCCTCGAAGTTGTAACCGTTCCACGGCATGAACGCCACCAGCATGTTCTGGCCCAGCGCCAGTTCGCCCAGGTCGGTCGAGGCGCCGTCGGCGATGACGTCGCCGCGGGCCACGTGGTCGCCCACCTTGACCATCGGACGCTGGTTGATGTTGGTGTTCTGGTTCGAGCGCGTGTACTTGATCAGGTTGTAGATGTCCACGCCGACTTCACCGGCCACGGCTTCGTCGTCGTTCACACGGATCACGATACGCATCGCGTCGACGTAATCGACCACACCGCCACGCATCGCCTGCACGGCGGTGCCCGAGTCCACCGCGACGGTGCGCTCGATGCCGGTGCCGACCAGCGGCTTGTCCGGACGCAGGCAAGGCACGGCCTGGCGCTGCATGTTCGCGCCCATCAGTGCACGGTTCGCGTCATCGTGTTCCAGGAACGGCACCAGCGAGGCAGCGGCCGACACGATCTGCGACGGCGCCACGTCGATGTACTGCACGCGGTCCGGCGTCACCATACGGGTTTCACGCTCGGAGCCTTCACGCGCCGACACCAGTTCGTCGGTCAGGTTGCCGTCGGCATCGACGGTCGCGTTGGCCTGCGCCACCACGTACTTGCCTTCCTCGATCGCCGACAGGTAGTCGACCTCGTCGGTCAGCTTGCTGTCGACCACCTTGCGGTACGGCGTTTCCAGGAAGCCGTACTCGTTCAGGCGCGCATACAGTGCCAGCGAGTTGATCAGACCAATGTTCGGACCTTCCGGCGTTTCGATCGGGCACACGCGGCCATAGTGGGTCGGGTGCACGTCGCGGACTTCAAAGCCGGCGCGCTCGCGCGTCAGACCGCCCGGGCCCAGTGCGGAGACACGGCGCTTGTGCGTGATCTCCGACAGCGGGTTGGTCTGGTCCATGAACTGCGACAGCTGCGACGAACCGAAGAACTCGCGGATCGCCGACGAGATCGGCTTCGAGTTGATCAGGTCGTGCGGCATCAGGTTCTCGGTCTCGGCCTGGCCCAGACGTTCCTTGACGGCACGCTCCACGCGCGAAAGACCGGCGCGGAACTGGTTCTCGGCCAGCTCGCCGACGCAACGCACGCGACGGTTGCCCAGGTGGTCGATATCATCGACCTCGCCCTTGCCGTTGCGCAGGTTGACCAGGATCTTGATGGTCTCGAGGATGTCCTCGTCCTGCAGCACCATGGCGCCTTCGCCGCTGGGGCGGCCCAGGCGGCTGTTGACCTTCATGCGGCCCACGCGCGACAGGTCGTACGACTCTTCGCTGTAGAACAGGCGCTGGAACAGCGCTTCCACGGCTTCTTCGGTCGGCGGCTCGCCCGGACGCATCATGCGGTAGATCGCGATACGCGCAGCGGTCTGGTCGGCGGTCTCGTCCACGCGCAGGGTCTGCGACATGTACGGGCCCTGGTCCAGGTCGTTGGTGTACAGGGTCTGGATCTGCTTGACGCCGGCTTCGCGCAGGTTTTCCAGCAGCGCTTCGGTCAGCTCGTCGTTGGCGTTGGCAATCACCTCGCCGGTATCCGGATCGATGATGTTCTTGGCCAGCACGCGGCCCAGCAGGTAGTCTTCCGGCACGCTGATCAGCTTGGTGCCGGCCGAGTCCAGGTCGCGGATGTGCTTGGCGTTGATCCGCTTGTCCTTCTCGACCACCACGCGGCCGTTCTTGTCGGCGATATCGAAGCGCGCGACTTCACCGCGCAGGCGCTCGGGCACGAACTCCAGCTGCGCGCCTTCCGACTGCAGCGTGAAGTTGTCGAACACGAAGAAGTGCGCCAGGATCTGTTCCGGGGTCAGGCCGATCGACTTCAGCAGGATCGTCACCGGCATCTTGCGGCGGCGGTCGACGCGGAAGTACAGGATGTCCTTCGGGTCGAACTCGAAGTCGAGCCACGAACCGCGGTAAGGGATGATGCGTGCCGAGAACAGCAGCTTGCCCGAGCTGTGGGTCTTGCCTTTGTCGTGCTCGAAGAACACGCCCGGCGAGCGGTGCAGCTGCGAGACGATGACACGCTCGGTGCCGTTGATGACGAACGAACCCGTGGAAGTCATGAGCGGAATCTCGCCCATGTAGACTTCCTGCTCCTTCACTTCCTTGACCTTGCCCGGGTTCTCGCGATCGTTGATGATCAGGCGAACCTTGGCGCGCAGCGCCGAATGGAACGTCAGGCCACGCTGCTGGCATTCCTTGACGTCGAACGGCGGGTTGGACAGGTGATACGAGACGAACTCCATACGGGCAAGCCCGTTATGCGAGGAGATCGGGAAAATTGCGTTGAAAGCGGCCTGGAGGCCTTCGGTCTTGCGACGTGCGGGTGGCGTATCCGCTTGCAAGAACTGGGTGTAGGATTCAATCTGGGTGGCAAGCAGGAATGGAACCTGATGTACCGTCGCGCGCTTCGCAAAGCTTTTGCGAATGCGCTTCTTTTCGGTGAAGCTGTACGCCATGGGATCTCCGAATCATCGCAGGGCTGGCTGGACCTGGCCGGACCTGAGGTGTTCAGCGACTGGGAGGGGATTTGGCGGTTGGCCGCTACCAACCTCTGGCTGACGGTGTCCGCACGCTGCGGGCGGTGTGGTCGTCGCTTCAGCGCAACGCCTGTACTCGCCCGGGGGACACCCGACCAAACTTGTCTTCTGCAGTCGGTTCAGAAGACAAACATCAGCAGCAACCACTTAGTGTGCCACTGATGTTTGGCCTCTGCTGAATCGCCGGCAAATCGACCCTCGCCGCGAATCGCAAACATCACTTTTACTGCGCTAGCTACGCGTCAGCGCTGTGTCGAGTGGTGACTAAAACACAATCGCACAAGCGCAAAAAGGCTGGCGCCGGGAATTTCCCTTTGCCAGCCCCATTCGCGTGCCGCGAGGGCACGCGAGTACAGCATTACTTGACGTCGACCTTGGCGCCGGCGTCTTCCAGCTTCTTCTTGGCTTCGGCAGCAGCAGCCTTGTCCACGCCTTCCTTGACGGGCTTCGGTGCGCCATCGACCAGGTCTTTGGCTTCCTTCAGGCCCAGGCCGGTGATTTCGCGAACAGCCTTAATCACGCCAACCTTGTTGGCGCCGACTTCGGCCAGGATCACGTTGAATTCGGTCTGCTCTTCGGCAGCAGCAGCACCGGCAGCGCCCGGAGCAGCAGCCACGGCCATGGCAGCGGCCGACACGCCAAACTTCTCTTCGAACGCCTTGACCAGGTCGTTCAGTTCCATCACGGACATCGCGCCAACGGCTTCCAGGATGTCGTCTTTGGTGATTGCCATTTGAAATACTCCTACTAGATTTGATTCGGTATCGGTAATGCGATCTTGCGATGCGCGGCCTGGATTGCCTTAGGCGCCGGCAGCTTCCGCTTCCGCGGGAGCACCTTCTGCCTTCTTGGCGGCCAGAGCAGCCAGCAGACGGGCGAAGCCCGACACCGGTGCCTGCATCACGCCCAGCAGCTGAGCAATCAGTTCGTCGCGGCTCGGGATCGAAGCCAGCGCCTTCACGGCAGCAGCGTCGAGAACCTTACCGTCATACGACCCGGCGCGCAGGACCAGCTTGTCGTTGGTCTTGGCGAAGTCGTTCAGAACCTTGGCCGAGGCCACTGCATCTTCGGAAATACCGTAGATCAGCGGACCGGTCATCTGCTCTGCGAGGCCTGCAAACGGCGTACCTTCGACGGCACGGCGAGCCAGCGTGTTCTTCAGAACGCGCAGGTACACGCCTTGCTGGCGAGCGGTAGCACGCAGCTTGGTCAGATCGCCAACCGCAATGCCGCGATATTCGGCGACGACGATGGTCTGGGCCTTGGCGACTTGCGCCGAGACCTCAGCAACGACGGCCTTCTTATCTTCAATATTGAGTGGCACGGTTAAGCTCCAAAATGACGCTGGGTCTCCGGCAATACCGGAGCCTTCACGTCAGCACAAACGAACGGCGTCCGATTGGCCCGAATCGTCCGGGTCGAGGCCCGGCTTCATCAATCCCTTCGGGTGCGCCATCTGCGCTGGCTGGCCGGAAAGCGGGGTTCAGGCGTAGCGCCTGCGCTCCTGCTCCGACCGATTAAGCCCTTTCCGCATTGCTGCCGCGGACAAGAACACCAGCGGTCTTTGATAACCAGCGATGCCGGCGATGCTTGCGCATCGGACACGGCACCACTGCCCAAAGCCTTGCTCCTTCCCTTGCGGTCCGGAGACGACCCTCGCCACTGGCCAGGGTCTTCAATTCTTGCTTGCCGACCGGTGTTATCGGGTTCCGGTCAGCAATATGCCGTCAGCTCAGGCTGCCAGCGTAGCCTGGTCGACACGCACGCCAACGCCCATGGTCGACGAGACCGCGACCTTGCGCAGGTACACGCCCTTGCTGGTGGCCGGCTTGGCCTTGACCAGCGCGTCCAGCAGCGCGGCCAGGTTGCTCTTCAGCGCAGCGTCTTCGAACGAACGGCGGCCGATGGTGGCGTGGATGATACCGGCCTTGTCGACTCGGAACTGGACCTGACCGGCCTTTGCGTTCTTCACGGCCTGGGCCACGTCGGGGGTCACGGTACCGACCTTCGGGTTCGGCATCAGGCCGCGCGGGCCCAGGATCTGGCCCAGCGTACCGACGATACGCATCGTGTCCGGCGAGGCGATCACGACGTCGAAGTTCAGGTTGCCGGCCTTGACTTGCTCAGCCAGGTCTTCCATGCCGACGATGTCGGCACCGGCGGCCCTGGCGGCCTCGGCCTTGTCGCCCTGGGCGAACACGGCCACGCGCACCGACTTGCCGGTACCGGCAGGCAGCACCACGGAACCACGCACGACCTGGTCCGACTTCTTGGCGTCGATGCCCAGTTGCACGGCCACGTCGATCGACTCGTCGAACTTCGCCGAGGCGCAGCCCTTCACCAGGCCCAGGGCCTCGTCGATCGGGTAGAACTTGGTACGCTCGATCTTCGCCTTGTTGGCGGCGACGCGCTTGGAAACCTTAGCCATTTACAGACCCTCCACGGTGATGCCCATCGAACGAGCCGAACCGGCGATGGTACGCACGGCGGCGTCCAGGTCGGCGGCGGTCAGGTCAGCGTTCTTGGCCTTGGCGATTTCTTCAGCCTGGGCGCGGGTGATCTTGCCAACCTTGTCGGTGTGGGGCTTCGGCGAACCCTTGGTGATGCCGGCTGCCTTCTTGATCAGCACGGTCGCCGGCGGCGACTTCATCACGAAGGTGAAGCTCTTGTCGGCGAAGGCGGTAATCACCACCGGCACCGGCAGACCGGGTTCCATACCCTGGGTCTGGGCGTTGAACGCCTTGCAGAACTCCATGATGTTCAGACCACGCTGACCCAGTGCGGGACCAACGGGCGGGGAGGGATTTGCCTTACCAGCCGGAATCTGCAGCTTGATAAAGCCAATGATCTTCTTGGCCATCTCTACTCCAATCCGGACCGCTCCACTCGGGGAAGACGATCCTGTTGAGTCGTAACGCGCTGTCGCCGCACCGGTGGCACGGCCTCACGCTCCTCTTTGGCAACGCCCTGGGGCACTGCCGATGCCAGTTGTCGCCCTCTCGGCCGACAACCGGCAAATTCTTAAACCTTCTCGACCTGGCCGAACTCGAGTTCGACCGGCGTGGCGCGCCCGAAGATGGTGACCGAGACGCGCAGGCGCGATTTCTCGTAGTTCACTTCTTCGACGTTGCCGTTGAAGTCGGTGAACGGGCCGTCCTTGACGCGCACCATTTCGCCCACTTCGAACAGCGTCTTGGGACGCGGCTTCTCGACCCCTTCCTGCATCTGGGTCATGATCTTGTCGACTTCGCGCTGCGAAATCGGGCTCGGGCGATTGCGGGCGCCGCCCACGAAACCGGTAACCTTGCTGGTGTTCTTCACCAGGTGCCAGGTCTCGTCGGTCATTTCCATTTCCACCAGCACGTAGCCGGGGAAGAAACGACGCTCGGTGACCGACTTGTGGCCACCCTTGATTTCCACCACTTCTTCGGACGGCACCAGGATGCGGCCAAACTTGTCCTGCATCTCGGCGCGCTCGATGCGCTCCTGCAGCGCGCGTTGTACGCTCTTCTCCATGCCGGAGTAGGCATGCACCACATACCAGCGCTTCTTCGACGAAGGCGATTCCGGTGCGGCGGTTTCCTGCTGGGCGTTATCCGTCATGTGCTACCTCTTATTTCCAGCCCAGCACGAGCGAGAACACCACCCACTCGATGAGCTTGTCCGCCGACCACAGGAACAGGGCCATGACGACGACAAAGACAAAGACCAGTCCCGTCATCTGCCCGGCTTCCTTGCGCGTCGGCCAGACGACCTTGCGAACTTCCCGATACGATTCCTTGGCGAACCCGATAAAGTCCTTGCCCGGTGCCGACACCAGCGCAACCACGATACCCAGTGCAATACCACCGAACAGTGCGGCGCCACGTACATAAGACGGTTGCTGTGCCAGTGCATAGAAACCGATGACGCCCGCCACCACCAGCAGCACCGCGACGCCAAGCATCCACTTGCCGCTGCTGGCATTCACGGTTTCAACATTGGGATTGGCCATGTTTCGCAAACGAGACTAAGCCGCGTCACGATTGTTCCTCGCGACGCGGCTGATTGATTTGGCAGGGGCAGAGGGAATCGAACCCCCAACCTTCGGTTTTGGAGACCGACGCTCTGCCAGTTGAGCTATACCCCTAAAACAACTTCGGGGTCGACGCTTGCGCCAACCCCTCTGGCAACGAATGCGGCCGGTTGGTGCCGCATTCGCTATCGAACAGCTTAGTCGAGGATCTTTGCCACGACGCCGGCGCCGACGGTACGGCCACCTTCGCGGATAGCGAAGCGCAGGCCTTCTTCCATGGCGATCGGGGCGATCAGCTTGACGGTGATCGACACGTTGTCACCCGGCATGACCATTTCCTTGTCCTTCGGCAGCTCGATCGAGCCGGTCACGTCGGTGGTACGGAAGTAGAACTGCGGGCGGTAGTTGTTGAAGAACGGGGTGTGACGGCCGCCTTCGTCCTTCGACAGGATGTACACCTCGCCGGTGAAGTGGGTGTGCGGCTTGATCGAACCCGGCTTGCACAGCACCTGGCCGCGCTCGACGTCTTCACGCTTGGTGCCGCGCAGCAGCAGACCGACGTTGTCGCCAGCCTGGCCCTGGTCCAGCAGCTTGCGGAACATTTCCACGCCGGTGCAGGTGGTCTTCACGGTCGGCTTGATACCGACGATTTCGATTTCCTCGCCGACCTTGATGATGCCGCGCTCGATACGGCCGGTCACCACGGTGCCGCGACCCGAGATCGAGAACACGTCTTCCACCGGCATCAGGAAGGTACCGTCAACGGCACGCTCCGGCGTCGGGATGTAGGTGTCCAGCGCGTCGGCCAGGCGCATGATGGCTTCTTCGCCCAGGTCGCCCTTGTCGCCTTCCAGCGCCAGCTTGGCCGAACCCTTGATGATCGGGGTGTCGTCGCCGGGGAACTCGTACTTGCTCAGCAGCTCGCGCACTTCCATCTCGACCAGCTCGAGCAGTTCGGCGTCGTCCACCATGTCGCACTTGTTCAGGAACACGATGATGTACGGCACGCCGACCTGGCGGGCCAGCAGGATGTGCTCGCGGGTCTGCGGCATCGGGCCGTCAGCGGCCGAGCACACCAGGATCGCGCCGTCCATCTGGGCGGCACCGGTAATCATGTTCTTGACGTAGTCGGCGTGGCCCGGGCAGTCAACGTGCGCGTAGTGGCGGTTGGCCGTCTCGTATTCGACGTGGGCGGTATTGATGGTAATACCGCGGGCCTTCTCTTCCGGCGCTGCGTCGATTTCGTCGTACTTCTTGGCCGCACCACCGAACTTCGCTGCCAGCACCGTGGCGATCGCTGCGGTCAGCGTGGTCTTGCCATGGTCAACGTGACCAATCGTACCAACGTTCACGTGCGGCTTGGTCCGCTCGAACTTTTCCTTTGCCATTTC
>NZ_QKZN01000013.1:0-1037 GCF_003254285.1 Cupriavidus phytorum | reverse complement strand
CGCTGCGGTCAGCGTGGTCTTGCCATGGTCAACGTGACCAATCGTACCAACGTTCACGTGCGGCTTGGTCCGCTCGAACTTTTCCTTTGCCATTTCGCGACTCCTGTCTCGGTAGCGATATTGCCAGTGCGTGGTATTTGGTGCCCATGGGCAGGATCGAACTGCCGACCTCTCCCTTACCAAGGGAGTGCTCTACCACTGAGCCACATGGGCGAAACTAGACGTACTACTTTATGACAGCAACCGCGCGACTGGAGCGGGTGAAGGGAATCGAACCCTCGTCGTAAGCTTGGAAGGCTTCTGCTCTACCATTGAGCTACACCCGCCTGGGTCTTTCCTGCTTCTTCACCGGCATTGCCGGCTGCTGTCTTGCATTCTGGTGGAGAGGGCTGGATTCGAACCAGCGTAGGCGTAAGCCAACAGATTTACAGTCTGCCCCCTTTAGCCACTCGGGCACCTCTCCGCAGAGAACTATCGATTATGGGCTTCCTCGCCGCTCCTGTCAAGCACTTTCCGTTGCGGATGCTGTGCTGCCAAGGAATCGGGAGGGCGTTCCGGCGTGGCGTCTGGCGCTGCCTGACCGCTCCCACAAGCGCAGTTTAGATTTCTGCGTTCTCACCCTATAGGGGCTCCGCAGGACGGCTCCTGGCGGCTCTGAAGCGGCCTGGCGGAGCTGCTCGACGCCGTTCCGAACGGGCGATGGAAAAAGCAAAAACCCCTCGCAGCACACGCTGTCGAGGGGTTTTGCAGTATAAGAGCCTGGCGATGACCTACTTTCACACGGGAATCCGCACTATCATCGGCGCGGAGCTGTTTCACGGTCCTGTTCGGGATGGGAAGGGGTGGTTCCAGCTCGCTATGGTCACCAGGCATGAGGGGTTGTGGCGCTGTCGGGTTGGGACAGCGTCACGAATCGGGATGTAGTTGGGGTTGTGCGTATCTGGCACAGACACGATCACACACACCAGGTGAAACACACTGGTTATAGGATCAAGCCTTACGGGCAATTAGTACTGGTTAGCTTAACGCATTACTGC
>NZ_QKZN01000012.1:0-132178 GCF_003254285.1 Cupriavidus phytorum | reverse complement strand
GCGTGCGCTTCTACACGCGCTACAAGAGCGTGATGCAGCGCTGGCCGGACTCGATCGCCAAGGGCGCCGAGTTCACCATGCCGGTGGCGAAGTAAACCCGACCATCACCACAACAGGGCGCCATGGAGACATTCGACTACATCATCGTGGGCGCAGGTTCTGCCGGCTGTGTCCTGGCGAACCGGCTGACGCAGGACCCGGACGTCAACGTGCTGCTGCTGGAAGCCGGCGGCAAGGACGATTACCACTGGATCCACATCCCGGTGGGCTATCTCTACTGCATCGGCAACCCGCGCACCGACTGGCTCTATCGCACCGAAGCCGAAGCGGGGCTGAACGGGCGCTCGCTGGGCTATCCGCGCGGTCGCGTGCTGGGCGGCTGTTCGTCGATCAACGGCATGATCTACATGCGCGGCCAGCGCGAGGACTATGACGAGTGGGCGCGGCTGACCGGCGACGACGGCTGGCGCTGGGACAATGTGCTGCCGCTGTTCAAGCGCAGCGAAGACCATCACCGCGGCCCGAGCGAATTCCACGGCGCCGGCGGCGAATGGCGGGTCGAAGGGCAGCGGCTGCGCTGGGACATTCTCGAACGCTTTGCCGACGCCGCCGAGCAGGCGGGCATTCCGCGCACCGACGACTTCAACCGCGGCGACAATTTCGGCGTCGGCTATTTCGAAGTGAACCAGCGCCGCGGCATCCGCTGGAATACCGCCAAGGCATTCCTGCGGCGTGCCTCGGAGCGGCCCAACCTGACCATCGTCACCGGCGCGCAGGTGAGCGGGCTGAGCTTCGACGGGCGCCGCTGCACCGGCGTCAACTATCTGGGCGGCGGCCGCGCGCACGCGGCGGCGGCCACGCTCGAGGTGATCCTCGCCGCCGGCGCGGTCAACACGCCGCAGTTGCTCGAGCTGTCGGGCATCGGGCAGGCCGAACGGCTGCAGGCGCTGGGCATTCCGGTGCGCCACGCGCTGCCCGGGGTGGGCGAGAACCTGCAGGACCACCTGCAGCTGCGCAGCGTGGTCAAGGTCAACGGCGTGCGCACGCTGAATACGCGCGCCGCCAGCCTGTGGGGCAAGTTCTGCATCGGCGTGCAGTACGCCTTCAACCAGAGCGGGCCGATGAGCATGGCGCCATCGCAGCTGGGCGCGTTCGCGCGCTCGGATCCGTCGCAGGCGCGGCCGAATATCGAGTACCACGTGCAGCCACTGTCGCTCGACAAGTTCGGCGATCCGCTCCATGCCTTCAACGCCTTTACCGCCAGCGCCTGCAACCTGCGCCCGAGTTCGCGCGGCAGCGTGCATGCCGGCAGCGCGGATTTCCGCCAGGCACCGGTGATCGCTCCCAACTACCTGTCGACCGAGGAGGACCGCAAGGTCGCCGCCGATTCGATCCGGCTTACGCGCCGCATCGTCGCGTCGCCGGCGCTGGCGCCGTACCGGCCCGAGGAATGGCTGCCGGGGCCCGCGTTCCAGAGTGACGAAGAACTGGCCGAAGCCGCCGGCAATATCGGCACCACCATTTTCCATCCGGTCGGCACCTGCAAGATGGGCCGCGCCGACGATCCCATGGCGGTGGTCGACCATCGGCTGCGCGTGCTGGGGGTGCAGGGACTGCGCGTGGTCGATGCCTCGGTGATGCCGCTGATCACGTCGGGCAACACCAACTCGCCGACCATCATGATCGCAGAGCGCGCCAGCGACATGATCCGCGAAGACCGCAGGCAGCGCGCCATGCCGACCGAAGTGGCCAACTCGGAAGAGGCGCCGGCGCAAGCTCCGGCCGACGCCGGTCCCGTGCCGGTGACAGCGGCCACAAGCGCTTGAAGCGCCACGCCACATGACCACCGGCGGGGCGGTGATCGTGTGGCCTTTGCGACGCTTGTGCGGCCGCAAAAAAACTGACACTTGGTTCATGTTTCATAGTGCAAACCCCGATGTTTTGCGATGCAACAGGCGCACACAATAGACGCCTCACAGGGTGCTTCGGCCGCACATGCCATGCCGCCGCCGCAACCCGCGCGGGAGCCGCCCCGCACTGATAAAAACCGCGGGCTTGGCCGGCAACCACGGCGAGCCTGACGGAACAAGCGGCAGTAAGGGCCTACAAGGCCGGTTCGGACCATTGTCAGTGCCGGGCATCACCCCGGCAGTTCAGCAAGAGGGCGGGCAGGAGACATGAACCAGCAGGAAACCATCCTGGAAACGCGGAACCTCACCAAGGAGTTCAAGGGGTTCACGGCGGTGAGCGACGTCAACCTGCGGGTGCGCCGCGGCTCGATCCATGCGTTGATCGGCCCCAACGGCGCGGGCAAGACCACTTGCTTCAACCTGCTCACCAAGTTCCTGGAGCCGACCACCGGCACCATCCTTTTCAACGGCATCGACATCACGCGGGAAAAGCCGGCGCAGATCGCGCGGCGCGGCGTGATCCGCTCGTTCCAGATCTCGGCGGTGTTCCCGCACCTGACGGTGATGGAGAACGTGCGCATCGGGCTGCAGCGGCAACTGGGTACCGCATACCAGTTCTGGCGCAGCGAGCGCTCGCTCGATGTGCTCAACGACCGCGCCATGGAACTGCTCGAGCAGGTCGGCCTGACCGAGTTCGCGCATACGCTCACGGTGAACCTGCCGTACGGGCGCAAGCGCGCGCTGGAGATCGCCACCACGCTGGCGATGGAGCCCGAGCTGATGCTGCTCGACGAACCCACGCAGGGCATGGGCCACGAGGACGTCGACCGCGTCACGCAGCTGATCAAGCAGGTCTCGGCGGGCCGCACCATCCTGATGGTGGAGCACAACATGAGCGTGGTCTCGTCGATCGCCGACAAGATCACGGTGCTGCAGCGCGGCGCGGTGCTGGCCGAAGGCCCGTATGCGGAAGTGTCGAAGGACCCGCGCGTGATGGAGGCCTACATGGGCACCGCCGACGCGGAACTGCAGGGCGCGCACTGAGGCCGGGGGGACGACACATGAGCACAGCCAATACTCCCGCCCTGGAAATCAAGGGCCTGCACGCCTGGTACGGCGAATCGCACATCCTGCACGGCGTCGACCTGACCGTGAACCGCGGGGAGGTGGTGACGCTGCTGGGCCGCAATGGCGCCGGGCGCACCACCACGCTGCGCGCGATCATGGGCCTGACCGGCGCGCGCAAGGGCTCGATCAAGGTGGACGGCCACGAGACCATCGGCCTGCCCACGCACAAGATCGCGCACTACGGCATCGGCTATTGCCCGGAAGAGCGCGCCATCTTCTCCAGCCTCTCATGCGAAGAAAACCTGCTGCTGCCGCCGCAGCTGAAGGGCAAGGATTCGGGCATGAGCGAGGCCGACATCTACGAGATGTTCCCGAACCTGAAGGAGCGCCGCCAGAGCCAGGGCACGCGCCTGTCGGGCGGCGAGCAGCAGATGCTGGCGGTCGGGCGCATCCTGCGCACCGGCGCCAACCTGCTGCTGCTCGACGAGATCTCGGAGGGGCTGGCACCGGTGATCGTGCAGGCGCTCGCGCGCATGATCCGGATGCTCAAGCAGAAGGGGTACACAGTGGTGATGGTGGAGCAGAACTTCCGCTTTGCCGCACCGCTGGCGGACCGCTTCTACGTGATGGAGCACGGCACCATCGTCGAACGCTTCGCGGCCAGCGAGCTGCAGGCCAAGATGCCGGTGCTGCATGAATTGCTCGGGGTCTGATCCGCGCAATGCGGGTCGATGGTTGCTTGTTGGCAGGAACGGGTGGCGCGCACGCCGCCGCAAATCAGGAGACAGGGAAATGAAAAAGACTCGGCTCGCGGCCGCGATGGCGGCCATTGCCATGGGTGCGGTGTCCTTCGGCGCTGCCGCACAGGTATCGGGCGACACCGTCAAGATCGGCTACATCACCGACATGTCGGGCCTGTATGCCGATATCGACGGCCCCGGCGGCCTCGAAGCCATCAAGATGGCGATCGAGGACCGCGGCGGCAAGGTGCTGGGCAAGCCCATCGAGATCGTCTCGGCCGACCACCAGAACAAGGCCGACATCGCCGCCTCGAAGGCGCGCGAATGGATGGACCAGCAGGGCCTGGACATGCTGCTGGGCGGCACCAACTCCGGCACCGCGCTGGCGATGAACAAGGTGGCCTCCGAGAAGAAGCGCGTCTACATCAACATCGGTGCCGGCACCGCGCGCCTGACCAACGAAGAGTGCTCCCCTTACACGGTGCACTACGCCTATGACACGGTGGCGCTGGCCAAGGGCACCGGCAGCGCGGTGGTCAAGCAGGGCGGCAAGTCGTGGTTCTTCCTGACCGCCGACTACGCCTTCGGCCACTCGCTGGAACAGGACACCGCCGCGGTGGTCAAGGCCAACGGCGGCACGGTGGTGGGCCAGGTGCGCCATCCGCTGTCGGCGTCGGACTTCTCGTCGTTCCTGCTGCAGGCGCAATCGTCCAAGGCGCAGATCCTGGGCCTGGCCAACGCCGGCGGCGACACCATCAACTCGATCAAGGCGGCCAAGGAATTCGGCATCACCAAGTCGATGAAGATCGCCGGCCTGCTGATGTTCATCAACGATGTGCACAGCCTCGGGCTGAAGAACACCGAAGGCCTGCTGATGACCGACAGCTGGTACTGGGACATGAACGACGACACCCGCAAGTTCGCCAACCGCTTCTTCGGCAAGATGAAGAAGATGCCGAGCAGCTTGCAGGCCGCGGACTACTCGGCCGCCAGCACCTACCTGAAGGCCGTCGAAGCCGCCAAGACCGACGATCCGGACAAGGTCATGGCCGAGCTGAAGAAGATGAAGATCAACGACTTCTACACCAAGGGCTATATCCGCCAGGACGGCCGTGGCATCCACGACATGTACCTGATGCAGGTGAAGACCGCGGCCGAATCGAAGAAGCCGTGGGATTACCTGAAGGTGGTCGCGACCATCCCGGGCGACCAGGCCTTCACCACGGTGGCCGAGTCGAAGTGCGCCATGTTGAAGAAGTAAGAAACCAGGCCGGCTGGGGCGGTTAGCAAGCCGGCCGGTTTGCTCCCCTCTCCCGCGCGCGGGAGAGGGGCCGGGGGAGAGGGCGGGAGCGAGCCGGAGCGATGCCGGCAAGCGTGTGGTGGCGTAAGGAACGCCTGCTCCCGCGTTGAGGTTCGTAGCCCCTTCCGCGCCGGCCCTCTCCCCCAACCCCTCCCCCGCAAGCGGGAGAGGGGAGACTCCACCAGCAATCGATGCCCATGGACATCTTCGGAATCCCTTTGCCGGCCATGCTTTCCCAGCTCTTGCTGGGCCTGGTCAACGGCGCCTTCTATGCGATGCTGAGCCTGGGCCTGGCGGTGATCTTCGGCCTGCTCAACGTCATCAACTTCGCGCACGGCGCGCTCTTCATGCTGGGCGCGGTGCTGGCCTGGATGGGCATGGAGTACGCCGGGCTGAACTACTGGATCATGCTGCTGCTGTCGCCGCTGGTCGTCGCCGCGCTGGGCGTGGTGATCGAGAAGACCATGCTGCGCTGGATCTACAAGCTCGACCATATCTACGGCCTGCTGCTGACGCTGGGCATCACGCTGGTGATCGAGGGCATCTTCCGCTCGGTCTACGGTGTCTCGGGCCTGCCGTACCAGACCCCGGACGCGCTGCAGGGCGCGACCGACCTGGGCTTCATGATCCTGCCCAACTACCGCGCCTGGGTCGTGGTGGCGTCGCTGGTGGTGTGCTTTGCCACCTGGTACGTGATTGAAAAGACCAAGCTGGGCGCCTACCTGCGCGCCGGCACCGAGAACCCCAAGATGGTCGAGGCCTTCGGCGTCAACGTGCCGCTGATGGTGACGCTGACCTACGGCTTCGGCGTGGCGCTGGCCGCGTTTGCCGGCGTGCTGGCCGCGCCGGTGATCCAGATCTCGCCGCTGATGGGGCAGAACCTGATCATCATCGTGTTCGCGGTGGTGGTGATCGGCGGCATGGGTTCGATCATGGGCTCGATCCTGACCGGCCTCGGGCTGGGCGTGATCGAAGGCCTGACCAAAGTGTTCTACCCGGAAGCATCGTCGACCGTGGTGTTCTTCATCATGGTGATCGTGTTGCTGCTGCGCCCGGCCGGGCTGTTCGGCAAGGAGAAGTGATGAGCGCACCCTCGACATCATCGACGCCAGCCACCGTGGCGGCCAATGCAGGCAAGGCAGGAAAGGGACAAGGCGTGCAGAAGAAACTGTTGTACGGATTGCTGCTGCTGGCTCTGCTGGCGGCGCCGCTGGCCGGGGCGTATCCGGTGTTCGTGCTCAAGGTGCTGTGCTTCGCGCTGTTTGCGTGCGCCTTCAACCTGCTGATCGGCTACACCGGGCTGCTGTCGTTCGGTCATGCGGCGTTCTTCGGCGGCGCCGGCTACGCCGCCGGCCACGCCATGAAGGTGTGGGGCGTGACGCCGGAGATCGGCCTGATCCTGGGCACCGGCACGGGCGCGCTGATCGGCTACGTGGTGGGTTCGCTGGCAATCCGGCGCCAAGGCATCTATTTCTCGATGATCACGCTGGCGCTGGCGCAGATGCTGTTCTTCATCTGCCTGCAGGCGCCGTTCACCGGCGGCGAGGACGGGCTGCAGGGCATTCCGCGCGGCAAGCTGTTCGGGGTGCTGTCGTTGTCGGATGACCTGACGCTGTACTACGTGGCGCTGGTGATCATCGTCGCGGCGTTCGCGCTGATCGTGCGCACGGTGCATTCGCCGTTCGGCCAGATCCTGAAGGCGATCAAGGAGAACGAGCCGCGCGCGGTGTCGCTGGGCTATGACGTCGACCGCTTCAAGCTGACCGCGTTCGTGCTGTCGGCGGCGCTGTCGGGGCTGGCCGGCTCGATCAAGGCGCTGGTGCTGGGCTTCGAGACCCTGACCGACGTGCACTGGTCGATGTCGGGCTCGGTGATCCTGATGACGCTGGTCGGTGGCCTGGGCACGTTGTCGGGCCCGATCGTCGGCGCCTTCGTGATCGTCGCGCTCGAGAACAAGCTGGGCGACATCGGCAACTTCCTGGCGTCGGTGACCGGCATCTCGTGGTTCGGCACGCTGGGCGAGTCGGTGACGATGGTGACCGGCGTGATCTTCGTGATCTGCGTGCTGACCTTCCGCCGTGGCATCATGGGCGAATTGCTGGCGCGCTTCGGCGGCCACGCCGGGCGCAAGGAGTGACCGCGGGTCGACATGCCCGATTCTGGGGCTAGGGTTTTTTCTAGCTTGTCCTCGATGCACCGCTTCGTTACATTCCATATACGGTTTTCGCAGGTTAAATGGAGGCGGAAGCGAGGAGACGACAGGCGCGCACCCGGTGTCGGGTAGCAGCGTTATAAATGAAGGGCGTTGCCGGGTGATCCTCGGCAACGCTTTTTTCATTGGGGCTTCCCGCCCGTCAGTGACGCTTTCGCCCCGTTCTGGGGCACTCATGCCGCATCGGCATCACCTCGCGGCCTCACGCATGCGACAATGCGGGCGCTCCTTGCTGCCCGCCCATGTCCGCCACCGACTCCCCTGATCCATCCCCCACTGTCCCGCACGCGGGCGGCCAGGCCGCGCCGCAGGTCCGGGTACGCCTGGGGCAGGGCGCCGATGCCGCCCTGGTGTCGGACTGGCTGGACCGGATCCAGCCCTTGCCCGTACCCGCCGCGCGCGCGCGGGAACTGATGCTGGGCGAGCTGCTGGCCCAGTCCGGGCGCGGCATCTGCCTGCTGGCCAGCGACGCGCCGGACGGCGGGGCTCCGCTCGCCTGCCTGCCGGTGGCCCTGTTGCCCAGCCTCGAGCTGGCGGGCCTTGCGGCCTGCGCCAGCGAATGGTGGGTACGGCCTGAACTGGACGCCACCACCCGCCGGGCCTGCCTGGAAGCCTGCTGCGCCACGCTGGCCGAGTGGGGACGCGCGCACGGCATCCGCCATGCGCTGCTGGCGCCGGGACTGGTAGCCGGCCACGGCGGCGCGCCGCCCGGCTTCCGCCTGCACGGCAACGGCATGTGGCACGGCAGCTTGGCGCCGGCGGCCAAGGTACTGGGCTGATCCGCTTGCGCCGGTTGTGCACCGGCGCCGCGGTACCGGCCGTGGCCGGCCTGCCTCCCTTCCTCTTTCCCCTTTTCGCTTTTCTGCAATGACGGAATTCGCATTCCTGGCGGTTGCCGCCTTTCTTGCCGGCCTGATCGACGCGGTCGCCGGCGGCGGCGGGCTGGTCCAGATCCCGGCGCTGTTCTCGGCCTATCCCAACCTGGCGCCGGCGACGCTGCTCGGCACCAACAAGGTCGGTTCGATCGCCGGCACCGCCAGCGCGGCGCTCCGTTACGGCCGCAGCGTGCGCATCTACTGGGGCGCGACCGCACCGGGGGTGGTCGCGGCCTTTGCATGCTCGATGGCCGGTGCCTGGGCGCTGACCATGATCCCGGCCGAGCCGCTGCGCAAGGCGCTGCCGTTCGTGCTGGTGGCGCTGCTGGTCTACACCGTCGCCAAGAAGGACCTGGGCGCCGAGCACGCGCCCACGCTGAGCGGCTGGGGCGAACGCGGCGCGGCGCTGCTGGCCGGCGCCGTGCTGGGTTTCTACGACGGCGTGTTCGGGCCGGGCACCGGCAGTTTCCTGATGATCGTGTTCGTGCGGGTGTTCGGCTATGACTTCCTGCACGCCGCGGCGTCGACCAAGCTGGTCAACCTGGCCACCAACCTGGCGGCGTTGCTGCTGCTCGCCAGCAAGGGCCATATCTGGTGGCAGCTGGGCCTGGTGATGGCGGTGGCCAACGTCGCCGGCAGCCAGGTCGGCAGCAAGCTGGCGCTGCGCCATGGCAGCGCCTTCGTGCGCAAGGTGTTTATCGTAGTGGTCAGCGCGCTGATCCTGAAGACCGCCTGGGACGCCTTCGTGCGCTGACGGCAAAGCCAGGCGTGACAGGCGTGACAGGCGATGCGGGTTAATCCTCGCTGTTCGCGCCAGGGCCCTGTGATAGACTCGATCCGCATTCCCGACCGCACGGTCGGTGAATCACCGAAGCGCCTTTCCGGGGGAGTGGCGTGGACGGGAAATGGGGAGCGGCCTGGTGTCGTTCCTGGTTGTAGCGCAGGTGCCGGCGCTGTGCCTGCGTTGACCCGAGGGGTCGTCCAAAAAAATGGGCATCCGCCGGCGGACGCCGGACGGATGCCTTTCCGTTTCAGGAACCGAAGGAGACAAGATGGATTTCAAGCGCGCCAGCCTGCTGGCAATCGCTGCGGCCAGCCTGGCTGCCGGGGCCGCCCAGGCGCAGGTCAAGGTCGGGGTGACGGTGTCGGCCACGGGTCCGGCGGCATCGCTGGGCATTCCGGAAAAGAACACCTTCACGCTGATGCCCAAGGAGATCGCGGGCAAGAAGATCGAGTACATCGTGCTGGACGATGCCTCGGACACGACCACGGCGGTCAAGAACACGCGCAAGCTGATCAGCGAGGACAAGGTCGACGTGATGGTCGGCTCGACCGTCACGCCCAACTCGCTGGCGATGGTCGACGTGGTCGCCGAGAACGAGACCCCGATGATCACCATGGCCGCCTCGGCCCGCATCATCGAGCCGATGGATGCCAAGCGCGCCTGGGTCTTCAAGACCCCGCAGAACGACTCGCACATGGCCACCGCCATTGCCGAGCACATGAGCAACAACAACGTGAAGACGGTGGCGTTCATCGGCTTCGCGGATGCCTATGGCGACAGCTGGGCGCAGGAATTCGTCAAGGTCGCCGAGCTGCGCAAGATCAAGGTGGTCGCCAACGAGCGCTTTGCCCGCACCGATACCTCGGTCACCGGGCAGGTGCTGAAGATGATGGGCGCCAACGCCGACGCGGTGCTGATCGCCGGCTCCGGCACGCCCGCGGCGCTGCCGGCCAAGACGCTCAAGGAGCGCGGCTACAAGGGCAAGGTCTACCAGACCCACGGCGTTGCCAATGCCGACTTCCTGCGCGTGTGCGGCAAGGACTGCGAAGGCACCTTCCTGCCCGCCGGCCCGCTGCTGGTGGCCGAGCAGCTGCCCGACAGCAACCCGGTGAAGAAGCCGGCGCTGACCTACAAGACCGCCTACGAGAAGGCCTTCGGCGGACAGGTCTCGACCTTCGGCGGGCACGCCTGGGATGCGGGCCTGATCCTGCAGCACGCCATCCCGGAAGCGCTGAAGAAGGGCCAGCCGGGCACCAAGGAGTTCCGCAAGGCACTGCGCGATGCCATGGAGCAGACCAGGAACCTGCCGGTCTCGCACGGCATCATGAACATGAGCGCCACCGACCACCTCGGCTTCGACCAGCGCGCGCGCGTGATGGTGCAGATCGTCGACGGCAAGTGGAAGCTGCTGAAATAAGCGGCTGAGCCCGGCGTCTGGCGCCGGCTGGCCAGGGCGTGCCGAAGTCGCAGTGAAGCAGGGCGCATGGCTGACCATGCGCCCTTTTTTCTGGTGCTGCCCGGGCAACTGCGCGCCAACCTAGGGTTGCTCTGTATTTCCGCAATGCGCAACCCGTTTACTATTTCGTAACCCGAAGCGCACCACCCTGTCGGCCCGTCGGCGCCCCGCCGACCCCGTTCGATGCAGGCAGGTTTTCCAACAAGACGGGGAGACAATGGACCTATCTATCGCCGCCATCCTGGCGCAGGACGGCATCACCTCGGGCGCGATCTACGCGTTGCTGGCACTGGCGCTGGTGCTGGTGTTCTCGGTGACCCGCGTCATCTTCATTCCGCAAGGCGAATTCGTTGCCTATGGCGCGCTGACGCTGGCGGCGATGCAGGCCGGGCACGCGCCACAGACCAGCTGGCTGCTGCTGGCGATGGGCGTGCTGACCTTCCTCTACGAGACCGTCACCGTGCTGCGCAGCGCCGAGCTGCGGCGCACGCTGGGCCAGCGGCTGGCGGTGCTGGCCGGCAAGTACCTGGTGTTCCCGCTGGCGGTGCACTGGGTGGTGCAGCAGTATGGCGCGCAGCCGCTGCCGATGCTGGCGCAGGTCGCGCTGACGCTGCTGATCATCATCCCGCTGGGGCCGATGCTGTACCGGCTGGCCTACCAGCCGCTGGCCGAGGCCAGCACGCTGGTGCTGCTGATCGTCTCGGTGGGGGTGCACTTCGCGCTGGTGGGGCTGGGGCTGGTGATGTTCGGCGCCGAGGGCTCGCGCACCAATCCGTTTTCGGATGCCCGCTTCGAGGTGGGCGCGCTCAGCATCTCCGGGCAGAGCCTGTGGGTGGTGGCGGTGTCGGCCCTGCTGATCGGCGCCCTGTACTTTTATTTCGAACGCACGCTGCAGGGCAAGGCGCTGCGCGCGACCGCGGTGAACCGGCTGGGCGCGCGCCTGGTCGGCATCGGCACCACGCAGGCGGGACGCCTGTCGTTCACGCTGGCGGCGGCGATGGGCGCGCTGTGCGGCATCCTGATCGCGCCGCTGACCACGGTGTACTACGAGTCGGGCTTCCTGGTGGGGCTGAAGGGCTTTGTCGGCGCCATCGTCGGTGGGCTGGTGAGCTATCCGGTGGCGGCGCTCGGCGCGCTGCTGGTGGGCCTGCTGGAATCGTATTCGTCCTTCTGGGCCAGCGCGTTCAAGGAGGTCATCGTCTTCACACTGATCATTCCGGTGCTGCTGTGGCGCTCGCTGACGAGCAAGCATGTCGAGGAGGAGGAATAAGCCATGACCATGCTGACCGACAAGCAGGCCGGCGTGGCCGGCGCCGAGGCCGGCAGCCGCGCGCGGCTGAACCGCAACCGGGTGCTGGTGCTGGCGCTGATCGTGGTGCTGGCGCTGCTGCCGGTGCTGCCGACACCGGAGTTCTGGATCACGCTGGGCAACTACATCGGGCTCTACAGCATCGTCGCGATCGGGCTGGTGCTGCTGACCGGCGTGGGCGGCATGACCTCGTTCGGGCAGGCGGCGTTCGTGGGCCTGGGCGCGTACAGCACCGCTTACCTGACCACGCAGTTCGGGCTGTCGCCGTGGTTCGGGCTGCTGGTGGGGCTGGTGATCACGATGGCGTCGGCGTATGTGATCGGGCTGATCACGATGCGCATGTCCGGGCATTACCTGCCGCTGGCGACCATCGCCTGGGGCCTGTCGCTGTTTTTCGTGTTCGGCAACCTGGAGTTCCTGGGCAAGTACGACGGCATCAGCGGCATCCCGGTGCTGTCGCTGTTCGGCATCGAACTGCAGTCTGGCCGCGCGATGTTCTATCTGATCTGGGCAGTGGTGCTGCTGGCAGTGCTGGCGATGCAGAACCTGCTGAACTCGCGCCCGGGACGAGCGATCCGCGCGCTCAAGGGCGGCGGCGTGATGGCCGAGGCCATGGGCGTGAATACCGCGTGGATGAAGGTGGTGGTCTTCGTGGTCGCGGCGATCCTGGCGTGCGTGTCGGGCTTCCTGTACGCACACCTGCAGCGCGCGGTGAACCCGACGCCGTTCGGTTTGAACTACGGCATCGAATACCTGTTCATGGCCGTGGTCGGCGGCGTGGGCCACGTGTGGGGCGCGGTATTGGGTGCGGGCATCCTGACCATCCTGAAGGACGTGCTGCAAGGCTTGCTGCCCAAGCTGCTCGGTGCCGATGGCAACTTCGAGATCATCGTCTTCGGCGTGCTGCTGGTGCTGCTGCTGCAGTACGCCCGCGATGGCATCTGGCCGTTCCTGCGGCGCCTGGTGCCTTCCGGCCCGCCGGTGCTGGCACCGGGGCAAGCCGCCGGGCTGGCGGTGCGCCAGAAGCCCGAGGCGGGCGAGCTGATCCTGGACGTGCGCGCCGCGCGCAAGCAGTTCGGCGGGCTGGTCGCGGTCAACGATGTCAGCTTCCAGGTGCGCGCCGGCGAGATCATCGGCCTGATCGGCCCCAATGGCGCGGGCAAGTCCACCACCTTCAACCTGGTCACCGGCGTGCTGCCGGTCTCGGGCGGCGAGGTGCGCTACCGCGGCGAGGTGATCTCGGGCCTGCCGTCGCGCGAGATCGTCAAGCGCGGCATCGGCCGCACCTTCCAGCACGTGCACCTGCTGCCGACCATGACGGTGCTCGAGAACGTCGCCATCGGCGCCCACCTGCGCGGCGACTTCCGCGCGCAGGGCGGCGTCTGCGCCGCGATCCTGCGCATGAACAAGGTCGAGGAAGACAAGCTGCTGTTCGAGGCCAAGCGCCAGCTGGAGCGCGTCGGCCTGGCCGACTGCATGTACATGGAAGCCGGCAGCCTGGCGCTGGGGCAGCAGCGCATCCTGGAGATCGCGCGCGCGCTGTGCTGTGATCCGGCGCTGCTGCTGCTAGACGAGCCTGCCGCGGGCCTGCGCTACAAGGAAAAGCAGGCGCTGGCCGAACTGCTGCGCAAGCTGCGCGGCGAAGGCATGAGCGTGCTGCTGGTCGAGCACGACATGGACTTCGTGATGAACCTGACCGACCGGCTGGTGGTGATGGAGTTTGGTTCGCGCATCGCCGAGGGCGTGCCCGAGGAGGTGCAGAAGAATCCGGCGGTACTGGAAGCCTATCTGGGCGGCGTGGAATAAATCTGGAGCACGGACCCGATATGAGCCTGATTCTGGAAGTGAAGGACCTGCACGTGCGCTACGGCAAGGTCGAGGCGGTGCATGGCGCCAACCTGAAGGTCGAGGCCGGCCGCATCGTCACCGTGATCGGCCCGAATGGCGCCGGCAAGTCGACCATGCTCAATGCGATCATGGGCGCGCTGCCGGTGACGGGGTCGTCCAGCGGCACGGTCAGCTACCTGGGGCACGACATGGCCGGCATCCCGGTGGAAGGGCGGGTTGCGCGCGGCATGTGCCTGGTGCCGGAAAAGCGCGAGCTGTTCGCGTCGATGACGGTGGAGGACAACCTGCAGCTCGGCGCCTTCCGCCGCAAGCGCGCCGGCGACAAGCAATACCTGGATCAGATGGACGTGGTCTACGACCTGTTCCCGCGGCTGCGCGAGCGCGCGCGCCAGGATGCCGGCACGCTCTCCGGCGGCGAACGGCAGATGCTGGCGGTGGGTCGCGCGCTGATGGCCAAGCCGCAGCTGCTGATGCTGGACGAACCCAGCCTTGGCCTGGCCCCGCTGATCGTCAAGGAGATCTTCCACATCATCAGCAACCTGCGCCAGACCGGCGTGGCCACGCTGCTGATCGAGCAGAACGCCCGCGCGGCGCTGCAGGTGGCCGACTACGGCTATGTGATCGAGACCGGCGACATGGCGATGGAAGGGCCGGCCGGCGAACTGGCGGCGAACCCGAAGGTGATTGAAACCTATCTTGGACTGGCGAAAAAGGCGGCGTAGCTGGCGTTGCTTTCGCCTGAGGAATGAGGGCCCGCACAAGCGGGCCCTTTGTTATTGGTGGTGTGAATAACTTTGGGGATAACCTGATTTTCCAGTCGTTTAACGCTTCAGCCGGTTGCGCTTCTGCGAGAACTCAGATGGCTATTCGCCGAATAGATGTTTGGGATATTAAGTGCGCTCCACACATCCATAAGTTTGATGGAGGCAGCGGGTGGAATTTGTTTGATGAATGTCTCAATGGCACTTAAGGCCATCGAAAGTTATCTGCCGAATAGTTCGGCCTTTTCCCGGGCAGTGTCCTCAGCGGCCGTGTCCAGCAGCCATGTGCGGAAACAATGCAGCGCCGGATGATCGCGCCGTTCTTTCGGCGCACACAGAAAATAGCCGCGTTGCAGCGTAATCGGCAGGTCAAACGGGGCTATCACGCGTCCCGCCGCAATTTCCTCGCGCACCAGGCAGCGCTGCAGCACGGCCACGCCCATGTCGGCGCGCACCGCCTGGATCAGGATCGAGACCTGGTCGAACGCTGTGGATAACCGGGGCGCAGCGTTGGGTACGCCGGCCGCCAGCAGCCAGTTTTGCCAGTTCGCCGGCGCGGTGGTGTGGTAAAGCAGGGGCTCGTCCAGCAGCTCGGCGGGAGACTGCCAACGGCCGGCCTCGCGGCGGGCGCGTGCGCGGTCCGGGTGGCAGACCGGCACCATTTCCCGACCTACCACGTAGTCGGCCTGCAGGCTGGGCCACTTGCCGGCCTCACCGGCCAGAATCGCGGCGTCGGGGGAGGAAGGGCCGGACAAGTCTTCATCGCGCTGGTAGGGGACGAAGTCCAGTCGGATTTCCGGATGGCGGCGGTGGAAATCGGGCAGCCGCGGCACCAGCCAGACGCTGGCCAGCGTGGGCACCACGGACAAGGTCAGGTGGTGCCGGCGGTCGCCGGCACGCAACGCGGCGCTGGCGTGTTCGATCGCCGCGAGCGGTTCGGCCACGGCATCGAGCAGTTGCCGGCCGGCGTCGGTCAGTCCCAGCCGGTGGGCGTTGCGTTGCAGCAGCGGCTGGCCAAAATGCGCTTCCAGCCGGGCGATGGCGCGGCTGATCGCTCCCTGCGTCACGCACAGTTCCTCCGCCGCGCGCGTAAAGCTGCCCAGCCGCGCCGCGGTGGCAAAGGCGTGCAGCTCGGACATCGAAGGGGAATGCAACCGCATGGCGGAGGAGAGGGGCGGAGAGCGGAGGAGAGCGGGCCTGGCGGTGTGCCGCGCCCAGCGCCAGGATGATCTTTGGTAATGCAAAGGTGCAATATAGTCGTTTGCGCCCGGCCGGTAAACGGCTGACACTCGCCCGGTTCATGCACAAAACACCAACAGGAGAAACCCCATGATCCGAGCCCGGATGTCCCGCCGCCAGCTGCTGCTGACCGGCACCGCCGCCACCGCCACGCTGGTCTTTGCCGGCAGCGCGCTGGCGCAGGCCAACTACCCGACCCGCCCGATCCGCCTGATCGTGCCGTTTGCCGCAGGCGGCTCGACCGACCTGTCGGCGCGCCTGGTGGCGGAGTTTGCCGGCCGCGAGCTGGGGCAGTCGATCGTCGTGGAAAACAAGGGCGGCGCCGGTGGTTCGCTGGGCATGGAGCAGGTCGCCAATGCCACGCCGGATGGCTACACCATCGGCATGGCCACGGTCAGCACGCACGGCTCCAATCCGGCCGTTTACCCCAAGCTCAAGTACGACCCGATCAAGGACTTTGCCCCGGTCACCAACGTGGTGGCGATCCCCAGCGTGTTCGCGGTGCACCCGAGCGTGCCGGCCAAGACCATGCAAGAGTTCATCGCGCTCGCCAGGGCCAACCCTGGCAAGTACAGCTTCGCCTCGCCGGGTGCCGGCTCGCTCGGACACGTCAACATCGAGAACTTCATGATGCTGGCCAAGATCGACCTGCTGCACGTGCCCTACAAGGGCGCCGGACTGGCGCTGAACGACGCCGTGGCAGGGCAGGTGAACGCGATCACCGACAACCTGTCGTCGACGCTGCCGCACGTGAAGGCCGGCCGTCTGCGCGCGCTGGCGGTGCTGGGTGCGGCGCGCTCCGCGCAGCTGCCCAACGTGCCGACCTACGCCGAACTGGGCTTCAAGGACATGGGCGAGGGCGGCTGGTTCGGCATTGTCGCGCCCGCCAATACGCCGCCCGCCATCGTCGCCAGGCTGAACCAGGCGATCCACAAGGCCATGCAGAACCCCGAGTTCAAGCGCAAGGTCGAGGAGTCCGGCGGCACCCTGGTGCCGACCACGCCGGAGCAGTTCAAGGCACAGATCCAGCAGGCCATGGCGCGCTACGCCCGCGTCGCCAAGGCTGCCGAGATCAAGCTGGACTAAGGCATGGCGGAAGCAAGCAAGCAGGCGGCCGCGCTGCCGCCGGTGATCGTGCGCCTGCCGGAAGGGGAGGCCCTGCCGCTGGTGTGCGACTCGCCGCATAGCGGGACGGCCTACCCGGCGGACTTTGGCGCCGCGGTGCCGGCAGCACGGCTGCGCGGCGGCGAGGATACGCATGTGGATGCGCTGTGGCAGGCCGTGCCGGCGGTGGGCGGCACGCTGCTGGCAGCGACCTTCCCGCGTGTCTATATCGATCCGAACCGGATGGCCGATGACATCGACCCGGCCCAGCTGGATGGTGCCTGGCCGGTGCCGCTGGCTCCGGGGCCGAAGACGCAGCTGGGCTACGGCCTGATCTGGAGCCGAATCGACGCGGCCACGCCAATCTATGACCGGCGGCTGACGGTCGCGGAGGTGCAGGCCCGCATCGAGCGCTACTATCGTCCGTACCATGCGGCGCTGGCCGAGGCCGTGGAGGGCGCTTACACGCGCTTTGGCGCGCTCTGGCACCTGAACCTGCACTCCATGCCCAACAACGCCTACGAGCGCCTGAAGATCGTCAGCCCGTATCCGCTGGCGGACTTTGTGCTGGGCGATCGCGATGGCACGACCTGCGAGCCGGGGCTGGTGGATCTGGTCGAGCGGGAGTTGCGCGGCATGGGCTACACGGTGGCGCGCAACGACCCCTACAAGGGCGTGCAATTGATCGCGCAGATCGGGCGTCCGGCGGAGCGGCGCAACAGCCTGCAGATCGAGATCCGGCGCCCCCTGTACATGGATGAGGCGACTCGCGAGCGCAATGCGGGCTTTGCGTCGCTGCAGCGCGACCTGGGCAAGCTGACCAAGCAAGTGGCGGCCTATATCCGTTGCCAGCTCTGAGACGCTTGTTCCACGTGAAACATATGGCCGGGCCTTGCGCCCGGCCTTTTTGTTTCACGTGAAACACAACGTCGCTTTCAGGCGACTGACGACGTACCGAAAGCGCCATGTTTCACGTGAAACATGGTGTCCGTCGGAAAGCGATAACTCGAATGCCGCTATAATTTCGCATTCCCGTATTTTCCCGCCAGCCTCCCGGAGGAGGTGTCCCATGCTTTACCCGAAAGAATTCGATGTCATCGTCGTCGGCGGTGGCCATGCCGGCACTGAAGCCGCCCTTGCCGCGGCCCGCATGGGCTGCCAGACGCTGCTGTTGACCCATAACATCGAGACGCTTGGGCAGATGAGCTGCAACCCGTCGATCGGGGGCATCGGCAAGGGGCACCTGGTCAAGGAAGTGGATGCCATGGGCGGCGCCATGGCGGCGGCCACGGACGAGGCCGGCATCCAGTTCCGCATCCTGAACTCCAGCAAGGGACCGGCCGTGCGTGCCACGCGCGCCCAGGCCGATCGCGTGTTGTATCGGAAGGCGATCCGCACCCGGCTGGAGAACCAGCCGAACCTGATGCTGTTCCAGCAAGCCGTCGATGACCTGATGGTGGAGGGCGACCGTGTCGTCGGCGCCATGACGCAGGTCGGCATCGCCTTCCGCGCGCGCGCGGTCGTGCTGACCGCCGGCACTTTCCTGGACGGCAAGATCCATGTGGGGCTGGACAACTACACCGGCGGCCGCGCCGGCGACCCGGCCGCGGTGTCGCTGTCGGCGCGCCTGAAGGACCTGAAGCTGCCGCAAGGCCGCCTGAAGACCGGCACGCCGCCGCGCATCGACGGGCGCACCATCGATTTTTCGGTGATGGAAGAACAGCCCGGTGACCTCGATCCCGTGCCGGTGTTCTCGTTCCTGGGCCGGCCCGAACAGCACCCGCAGCAACTGCCGTGCTGGATCACCCATACCAACAGCCGTACCCACGACATCATCCGCGGCGGGCTGGACCGCTCGCCGATGTACACCGGCGTGATCGAGGGGGTAGGGCCGCGTTACTGCCCCAGCATCGAGGACAAGATCCATCGCTTTGCCAGCAAGGAAAGCCATCAGATCTTCCTGGAGCCGGAAGGCCTGACCACCAACGAGTTCTATCCCAACGGGATCTCGACCAGCCTGCCGTTCGACGTGCAGCTGGAGCTGGTGCACTCGATCCGCGGCCTGGAGAACGCCCATATCCTGCGTCCTGGCTATGCGATCGAATATGACTACTTCGATCCCCGCGGGCTGAAGGCATCGCTGGAGAGCAAGGCGATCCGGGGCCTGTTCTTCGCCGGCCAGATCAATGGCACGACCGGTTATGAAGAAGCCGCGGCGCAGGGCCTGCTGGCCGGTATCAATGCCGGTTGCTACGTACGCGAGCGGGATCCATGGACGCCGCGCCGTGACCAGGCCTACCTCGGCGTACTGGTCGATGACCTGATCACGCGTGGCGTGACCGAGCCGTATCGCATGTTCACCAGCCGGGCGGAGTTCCGCCTGAGCCTGCGGGAAGACAACGCCGACATGCGGCTGACCGAGGTTGGCCGTGAACTGGGCGTGGTCGACGATGCGCGCTGGGACGCGTTCAACCGCAAGCGCGACGCTGTTTCACGTGAAACAGAGCGCCTGAAGAGCACCTGGGTGAACCCGGCGATGCTGCCGGCAGAAGAGGCGATGCCGCTGCTGGGCAAGCCGATCGAGCGCGAGTACAGCCTGGCCGACCTGCTGCGTCGCCCGGAAGTCAGCTACGACGCCCTGATGGCGCTGCAGGACGGTCGCCACGCGCCCGAGGCGCCGCTGGATGCGGAGCCGATGCTGGCGGAGCAGATTCGCGAGCAGATCGAAATCGGCATCAAGTACCACGGCTATATCGCCCGCCAGGCGGCCGAAGTCGACAAGCTGGAAGCCAATGAATCGACGCGCCTGCCGGAAGGGCTGGATTACACCGAAGTGCGCGGGCTGGGTTTTGAGGTCAGCCAGAAGCTGAACCAGCATCGCCCGGAAACCCTGGGCCAGGCATCGCGCATCTCGGGTGTGACGCCGGCGGCGGTCTCGCTGCTGCTGGTACACCTGAAGAAGAAAGGACTGGGCCGCGGCCGGGCAGACGCCGGCACCTCGTCCGGCAACGGTGAAGAGGCTGCCTGAGAGTGCCTGCACTGCGACCCACCATGACCGACGACGCCACGCAGCGTCGTCGCCTTGAAGCGGGGCTGGCCGAGATCGGGCTGGCCCTGGCGCCGGACCGGATCGACACGCTGTTCGCCTACTTGGCGCTGCTGCGCAAATGGAATGGCGTCTACAACCTGACCGCCATCCGTCATCCCGACGAGATGCTTACGCATCACCTGCTGGATTCGCTCGCCGCCGTCCCGGCGCTGGCCGAAGCCGCCCGCGCCGTCGAAGTGGATGCACCGGCGCGGGGCAGGGTGCTCGATGTGGGCTCGGGTGGCGGCATGCCGGGCCTGCCGCTGGCCATCGCCTGTCCGGAGGTATCGGTGCTGATGGTCGACATCGTGCAGAAGAAGACCGCTTTCCTGACCCAGTGCCGCGCCCAGCTGGGCTTGTCCAACGCCGCCGCGCATTGGGGCCCGGTGGAGAAGCTGGATGATGCCGACGGCTTTGCCGTGATCACCTCGCGCGCGTTTGCCGAGCTGACGGATTTCGTCAGCCTGTCGGGCCAGCTGCTGGCGCCGCGCGGCAAGCTGATCGCGATGAAGGGGGTGTATCCGCAGGCCGAGCTGGACCGCATGGAAGCCGCCGGGCTGATGGCGCAATGGCAGGTCGACGCCGTGCCGCGGCTGACCGTTCCCGGGCTGGACGCGGAGCGCCACCTGGTGGTCCTGTCGCGCCGCGCGGGCGCCCCCGCATGACCTACGCCGCGGCGCCGCGCAGGCGCGCCGCGAACTGCCAGCCGCGTGCTGGCCGGATGATTTGAAGCAGGAGCCGCAGGAGCTTATGGCCAAGGTATTCGTGATCGCAAACCAGAAGGGCGGGGTAGGCAAGACCACCACCACGGTGAACCTTGCCGCTGGCCTGGCGGCGCAGGGCCAGCGCGTGCTGCTGGTCGACCTGGACCCGCAGGGCAATGCCTCGATGGGCTCCGGCATCGACAAGCAGGCGCTGGAAACCAGCGTGTACCAGGTGCTGGTCGGCCTGGCCGGCATCGCCCAGGCGCGCCAGCGCTCCGAAACCGGCAAGTACGACGTGCTGCCGGCCAACCGCGAACTGGCCGGTGCAGAAGTGGAACTGGTCGAGCTGGACCAGCGCGAGCGCCGGCTGCGCCAGGCGATCGCGGAGGTCGACGGCGACTATGACTTCGTGCTGATCGATTGCCCGCCGTCGCTGTCGCTGCTGACGCTGAACGGCCTGTGCGCGGCGCACGGGGTGATCGTGCCGATGCAGTGCGAGTACTTTGCGCTGGAAGGGCTGTCGGACCTGGTCAACACCATCAAGCAGGTGCACGCCAACCTGAACCGCGACCTGCAGGTGATCGGCTTGCTGCGCGTGATGTTCGATCCGCGCGTGACGCTGCAGCAGCAGGTGTCGGCGCAACTGGAATCGCACTTCGGTGAGAAGGTCTTCAAGACCCTGATTCCGCGCAATGTGCGGCTTGCCGAGGCACCGTCCTATGGCATGCCGGGCGTGGCGTTCGATCCGTCATCGAAGGGCGCCAAGGCGTACCTGGATTTCGGCGCCGAGATGATCGCGCGGGTCAGGCAGCTGGGCTGAAGGAGAGGGCAAGAGCATGAGCACTGCAAAGAAGAAGGGCCTGGGCCGCGGCCTCGAAGCGCTGTTGGGCGGGCCCGCCGAAATCGTCGAGTCGGTCAAGCAGGAGGGTGCGCCCACCGTGCTGAACCTGAACCAGTTGCAGCCGGGCAAGTACCAGCCGCGCACGCGCATGGACGAGGGTGCGCTGCAGGAGCTGGCCGCGAGCATCCGGGCCCAGGGGTTGATGCAGCCGATCCTAGTGCGGCGCGTGGCCGAGCCCGACCGCTACGAGATCATTGCCGGCGAGCGGCGCTTCCGCGCCTCTAAACTGGCCGGGCTGGACAAGGTGCCGGTGCTGGTCAAGGACGTGGCCGACGAAGCCGCGGCCGCGATGGCGCTGATCGAGAACATCCAGCGCGAAGACCTGAATCCGCTGGAAGAAGCGCAGGGCATCATGCGGCTGATCCGCGAGTTCAGTTTCACGCACGAGCAGGCGGCCGAGTCGGTGGGCCGCTCGCGCAGCGCGGTGTCGAACCTGCTGCGCCTGCTGAACCTGGCCGCGCCGGTGCAGACCATGCTGATGGCCGGTGACCTCGACATGGGCCACGCGCGCGCGCTGCTGGCAGTGGACGGTGCCAACCAGATCACGCTGGCCAACCAGATCGTCAACAAGCGGCTGTCGGTGCGCGAGACCGAGAAGCTGGTGGCCTCGACGCTCAAGCCGTTCGACCTGAAGTCGCTCAAGCAGAAGGGCACCAATAACGTGCGCGACGTGGCGCGGCTGGAAGAGGAGTTGTCGGATGCGCTCGGGCTGGCGGTGCAGATCAAGCTGTCGCCGCGCGGCAAGGGCCAGCTGACGATCCACTTCAGCAACAACGATGCGCTCGAAGGGGTGCTGACGCGCCTGCGCGAATCGCGCGAAGGGCAGCAGGCTGCCTGATTTACTGCGCGATTAACGGCCATTGCTGCGGCGACTGTTGCGCGCACGCAGCACTGGTCGGGACGATCCGCGGTATACCTTGTGCCCGACCGGTAATCCCCCATCATGCGCAGGGTTCACTGCGCAATCCAATTACGTCAAACGTCATTGCCGCGCAATTTTCGCGCAGCCATCATGCAATCGTGATGGCAACCGTTGTGCGCAACGCACTGCAAGGTAAATGTAAGCAGATTGACGCGAATCAGTAGTTCCCCTTAAAATCGTGCGGTTTGAATTCTGGTCGGGCCGAAAAGTTCCGGCCCGGATAAGGCAGGCAGGTGGTGGTGCGAGACCGTCAGCAACGAGGCGCCGGGTCCCGTCAGGAAGATGACTGGGACGACTGGAAAGAAGGCGCGGACCGTGAGGAAGAGGCTGTCGATCCGCTGTCGCATGCCGAGGCGGTGACGCTGTTTGGCGAGCGCGCGCTGCGTCCTTCGCGCATGACCCCGGGCAAGGTTGTCCTGGCGCAGGTGGCGGTTTCCCTGCTGTCGGCACTGTGCTGGGCGCTGTTTGCGAAGGAGCCGGGGCCATATGGATGGTCGGCGCTGTTCGGCGGCATGGTGTGCTTCGTGCCGAGCGGGTTCTTCGCCTTCCGCCTGTGGCTGGCGCGCGATCGCGCTTCGGTAGGCGGACTGGTGTTGGGCGAGGCGATCAAGGTCTTTGCCACGGTGGCGCTGCTGGTGCTGGTCGTGGTGCTGTACCGCGATCTGCGCTGGGTGCCGATGCTGGTCACGTTCCTGCTGGCGCTGAAGACATACTGGGTGGTGGCCCTGGCCTTGCGCTAGGACCGCTGCTTGAAAACGGTGCTTCCTTTGCAAGTGGTGGCACCAAGACGGAATATCAAGAGTTTCCGTGACGGCTGCGGCGGGTTTCATGGCGCTGACACCGGGCACGGCCAAGGTTGGAAACCCGCTTGCATCGCGGTGACCGGCGAATCCGCCGAAGGCAATGCAAGACGCGTACCGGGCGCTGCACAGAACAGCGGCGCGCGGCCCGAAGATTTCGCAATATACCGTTCGATTCGACAATGGCAGAAGCTACCCAAAGCGCGGAACACGTGCTGACACCCTCCGGCTATATCGCCGAACACTTGCAGAACTTGAACTCGGTCGGCGGCAAGCAGGCGTCGGTGGTCGATTTCTCCGTGATCAACTATGACACGGTGTTCTGGTCGGTGCTGTGCGGCGCCATCGCCGTGCTGTTCCTGTATGCCGCCGCGCGCCGCGTCACCGCGGGCGTGCCGGGCCGCTTCCAGGCCTTCGTCGAGATGATCGTCGAGATGGTCGACGACCAGGCCAAGGGCATCATTCATGGCGACCGTTCGTGGATCGCCCCGCTGGCACTGATGGTGTTCTGCTGGATCACCATGATGAACGCGATCGACCTGATCCCGGTCGACTGGGTCACCGGCCTGAACAAGGTCCTCGAGATCTTCCACATCCATATCCCCCACCACCGCGCAGTGGCCACGGCTGACCTGAACGGCACGCTGGGCATGTCGTGCGCCGTGCTGGTGCTGATGATCTACTACAGCTTCAAGATCAAGGGCGCGGGCGGCTTCATGCACGAGCTGTTCTCGGCCCCGTTCGGCGCCAAGTGGTACCTGGCCCCGTTCAACCTGGTCCTGAACATCATCGAATTCCTGGCCAAGGCCGTGTCGCTGGGCATGCGGTTGTTCGGCAACATGTACGCCGGCGAACTGGTGTTCCTGCTGATCGCGCTGCTGGGTTCGATCTGGACGTTCGGCGCGGACCTGTCGGCTCTGGGCTTTGTCGGCCATGTCGTGGCCGGCGCGGTCTGGGCGATCTTCCACATCCTGATCGTCCTGCTCCAGGCCTTCATTTTCATGATGCTGACGCTGGTGTACATCGGCCAGGCTCACGATCACCACTGATCACTGCAAGTTTCAGGTTTTTGGTTTTTTGGTTTTTTGGTTCTAAGTCTCTCTAAATTAAAGGAGTCATCATGCAAGCATTTCTCGCCAACATCCAGGGTCTGACCGCCATCGGTATCGGCATCATCATCGGCCTGGGCGCCATCGGCGCCTGCCTGGGCATCGCCCTGATGGGTGGCAAGTACATCGAAGCCTGCGCACGTCAGCCCGAGCTGATGAACCCGCTGCAAACCAAGATGTTCCTGCTGGCCGGCCTGATCGACGCGGCATTCCTGATCGGCGTGGGTGTTGCAATGCTGTTCGCGTTTGCCAACCCGCTGCTGGCTGTCATCCAGTAATTCTTTTCGGTCTGCATGATGCTGACGGGCGGCGCGGGCCACCAGCCTGGCCGCCTTTTGTGCATTTATCTGTAGTTTGATTACCGAAAGGAACACACCATGAATCTGAACGCAACGTTTTTTGCGCAGATGGTCGTGTTCTTCATCCTGTGGTGGGTTGTTGCCAAATTCATTTGGCCGCCGCTGGTGAAGGCGCTCGACGAACGCGCAAAGAAGATCGCCGATGGCCTCGCCGCTGCCGAGAAGGGCAAGGCCGAGCTCGAACTCGCCAACAAGCGTGTGGACCAGGCCATGGCCGAAGCCCGCACCGAAGGCGCTCAACGTGTCGCTGACGCCGAGAAGCGCGCCCAGCTGACGGCTGACGAGATCAAGCAGAACGCCCAGGCAGAAGCCGCACGCATCATCGCCCAGGCCAAGGCCGAAGCCGAACAGCAGGTTACCCGCGCGCGCGAAGAACTGCGCGACCAGGTCGCCGTGCTGGCCGTCAAGGGTGCCGAGCAGATCCTCAAGCGTGAAGTGAACGCGCAGGTCCACAACGACCTGCTCAATCAACTCAAGGCTGAGCTCTAATCATGGCTGAAACCGCAACCATTGCCCGTCCCTACGCTGAGGCGCTGTTCCGCGTCGCCAGCGAATCGAGCGCAGGCAACCTGGGTGCATGGTCCGAGCTGGTGTCGGAAATGGGGCAGGTTGCCGCCAATCCCGACATGAAGGCGGTCGCCGACGATCCGAACGTTCCTGGCGCCAAGCTGGCCGAACTGTTCCTGTCGGTGCTGAAGTCCCCGGTCAGCGACGAAGCGCGCCGCTTCGTGCAACTGCTGGTGGACAACAACCGCCTGACGGTGATGCCCGACATCGCCGAACAGTTCCATGCGCTCAAGAACGCCCGCGAAGGGTCGTCCGACGTTGAAATCACCAGCGCCTTCCCGCTGGAAGATGGTCAGCTGAACGACCTCGTCGCCGCCCTCGAACGCAAGTTCGGCCGCAAGCTGTACGCGCAGGTGGCGGTGGACCCGTCCCTGATCGGCGGCGTCAGCGTCAAGGTTGGCGACGAAGTGCTCGACACCTCCGTGCGTGCGCGCCTGGCAGCCATGCAAACCGCGCTGACCGCCGCCTGAGCGGCCGTCCGGCGGATTGAAGAATTAGGAGCATTGTGATGCAACTGAACCCCTCAGAAATCAGCGAGCTGATCAAGACCCGCATCTCGGGCCTTGGCGCCGAAGCTGAAGTGCGCAACACCGGCACGGTGATCTCCGTGACCGATGGTATCTGCCGCGTGCATGGCCTGTCTGGCGTGATGCAGGGCGAGATGCTGGAATTCCCCGGCAACACCTTCGGCCTCGCGCTGAACCTCGAGCGCGACTCGGTCGGCGCCGTGGTGCTGGGTGAGTACGAACACATTTCCGAAGGCGACACGGTCAAGTGCACCGGCCGCATTCTGGAAGTGCCGGTGGGCAAGGAACTGCTGGGCCGCGTGGTCAACACGCTGGGCCAGCCGATCGACGGCAAGGGCCCGATCAACGCCAAGGAATCGGACGTGATCGAGAAGGTGGCCCCGGGCGTGATCGCGCGTCAGTCGGTGAGCCAGCCGGTGCAGACCGGTCTGAAGTCGATCGACGCGATGGTGCCGATCGGCCGTGGCCAGCGTGAGCTGATCATTGGCGACCGCCAGACCGGCAAGACCGCCGTCGCGGTCGACGCCATCATCAACCAGAAGGGCAAGGGCGTCTTCTGCGTGTACGTGGCAATCGGCCAGAAGGCTTCGACCATCGCCAACGTGGTGCGCAAGCTGGAAGAGCACGGCGCGATGGAATACACCGTCGTCGTCGCCGCCGCCGCTTCGGACTCGGCGGCCATGCAGTACCTGGCCGCCTACGCCGGCTGCACCATGGGCGAGTACTTCCGCGACCGCGGCGAAGACGCGCTGATCGTCTATGACGACCTGACCAAGCAAGCCTGGGCCTACCGCCAGGTGTCGCTGCTGCTGCGCCGCCCGCCGGGCCGCGAAGCCTACCCCGGCGACGTGTTCTACCTGCACTCGCGCCTGCTCGAGCGTGCCGCCCGCGTGAACGCCGACTACGTCGAGAAGTTCACCAACGGTGCCGTCAAGGGCAAGACCGGTTCGCTGACCGCGCTGCCGGTGATCGAAACGCAGGCCGGCGACGTGTCCGCGTTCGTGCCGACCAACGTGATCTCGATCACGGACGGCCAGATCTTCCTGGAAACCGACCTGTTCAACGCCGGTATCCGCCCCGCCATCAACGCCGGTATCTCGGTGTCGCGCGTCGGTGGTGCTGCGCAGACCAAGGTGGTGAAGAACCTGTCCGGCGGTATCCGTACCGACCTGGCCCAGTACCGTGAACTGGCTGCGTTCGCGCAGTTCGCCTCGGACCTGGACGATGCCACCCGCAAGCAGCTGGAGCGCGGCCGCCGCGTGACCGAACTGCTGAAGCAGCCGCAATACCAGCCGCTGCAGGTGTGGCAGCTGTCGGCTTCGCTGTTCGCCGCCAACAACGGCTTCCTCGACAACGTGGAAGTGAAGGACATCCTGCCGTTCGAGAAGGGCCTGCACGACCACCTGAAGACCAAGTACGCCGACCTCATCAACCGCATCGAAGAGACCAAGCAGCTCTCGAAGGAAGATGAAGCCGCCCTGCGTGCCGCTGTCGAGGATTTCAAGAAGTCCGCCGCGTTCTAACCGCGTAATTCCACGACATCGTCGCCGCGCCTGGCTCACGCCGGCGCGGCGATGGTTCGGATGGAGAGGAAGATATGGCCGGAACGAAAGAGATTCGAACCAAGATCAAGAGCGTGCAGAACACGCGCAAGATCACCAAGGCGATGGAGATGGTCGCCGCGTCCAAGATGCGCAAGGCGCAGGAGCGGATGCGCAACGCCCGTCCTTACGCCGAGAAGGTGCGCAACATTGCGGCGCACCTGGCTACGGCCAACCCCGAGTTCAAGCACCCGTTCATGCAGGAGCGCGACGTCAAGCGCGTCGGCATGATCGTGGTCACGACCGACAAGGGGCTGTGCGGCGGCCTGAACACGAACGTGTTGCGCTCGGTGACCAATGAGCTGAAGGCCCTGCAAGGCCGTGGCGTGGATGTGCAAGCCACCGCCATCGGCACCAAGGGCATGCAGTTCCTGGGCCGTATCGGCGCCAAGGTGGTTTCGCACGTGGTGCACCTCGGTGACACCCCGCATCTGGAAAAGCTGATCGGCGCGATCAAGGTCCAGCTCGACGCCTTCACCAATGGTGAAGTCGACGCGGTGTACGTGGCGTACACCAAGTTCATCAACACGATGAAGCAGGAACCGATGGTTGAGCAGCTGCTGCCGCTCGCCGCCGACAAGCTGTCGCAGACCGAAGAAGAGAAGCGCGCCTACTCGTGGGACTACATCTACGAGCCTGACGCCCAGACCGTCGTGGAAGAGCTGCTGGTCCGCTACGTCGAGGCGCTGGTGTACCAGGCCGTGGCCGAGAACATGGCGTCCGAGCAATCGGCGCGCATGGTGGCCATGAAGGCTGCGTCCGACAACGCCAAGAACGTGATCGGCGAACTGCAACTGGTCTACAACAAGACCCGTCAGGCCGCGATTACCAAGGAACTGTCGGAAATCGTCAGCGGTGCAGCTGCGGTCTAAGGCGTCACGAATTCAAGCTATCGGAGATACGAAATGAGTATCGGAAATATTGTGCAGTGTATTGGCGCCGTGGTGGACATCGAGTTCCCCCGCGACGCAATGCCGAAGGTGTACGACGCGCTCGTGCTGGAAGAATCCGGCGACGCCTCGTTCGCCGAGAAGGGCCTGACCTTCGAAGTCCAGCAACAGCTGGGCGACGGCGTGGTGCGTACCATTGCCCTGGGCTCGTCGGACGGCCTGCGCCGCGGCATGGCAGTGAAGAGCACCGGCGCCCCGATTTCGGTGCCGGTTGGCCACGGCACCCTGGGCCGCATCATGGACGTGCTGGGTCGCCCGATCGACGAAGCCGGCCCGATCGCCTCGGACGAACTGCGTGCGATCCACCAGAAGGCACCGAAGTTCGATGAACTGTCGCCTTCCGTTGACCTGCTCGAAACCGGCATCAAGGTGATCGACCTGGTCTGCCCGTTCGCCAAGGGCGGCAAGGTGGGCCTGTTCGGTGGCGCCGGCGTGGGCAAGACCGTCAACATGATGGAGCTCATCAACAACATCGCCAAGCAGCACAGCGGTCTGTCGGTGTTTGCCGGCGTGGGCGAGCGTACCCGTGAAGGGAACGACTTCTACCACGAAATGAAGGACTCGAACGTGCTCGACAAGGTGGCCATGGTGTTCGGCCAGATGAACGAGCCGCCGGGCAACCGTCTGCGCGTGGCGCTGACCGGCCTGACCATGGCCGAGCGCTTCCGCGACGAAGGCCGTGACATCCTGTTCTTCGTCGACAACATCTACCGCTACACCCTGGCCGGTACCGAAGTGTCGGCACTGCTGGGCCGTATGCCTTCCGCCGTGGGCTACCAGCCGACGCTGGCTGAAGAAATGGGCAAGCTGCAGGAGCGCATCACGTCGACCAAGACCGGCTCGATCACGTCGATCCAGGCCGTGTACGTGCCTGCCGATGACTTGACCGACCCGTCGCCTGCCACGACCTTCCTGCACCTGGACTCGACCGTGGTGCTGTCGCGTGACATCGCCGCGCTGGGTATCTACCCCGCCGTCGATCCGCTCGACTCGACCTCGCGCCAGCTGGACCCGCAAGTGGTCGGCACCGAGCACTACGAAGTCGCCCGCCGCGTGCAGCAGACCCTGCAGCGCTACAAGGAACTGCGCGACATCATCGCGATTCTGGGCATGGACGAACTGTCGCCGGAAGACAAGCTGGCCGTCTCGCGCGCCCGTAAGATCCAGCGTTTCCTGTCGCAGCCGTTCCACGTGGCCGAAGTGTTCACGGGTTCGCCGGGCAAGTACGTGCCGCTGAAGGAAACCATCCGCGGCTTCAAGATGCTGGTCGACGGCGAGTGCGATCACCTGCCCGAGCAGGCGTTCTACATGGTCGGCTCGATCGACGAGGCCTTCGAGAAGGCCAAGAAGCTCCAGTAAGCCTTGCTTGTCGTTCCCGTGCGAGCGGGAGCGAAGGCAGGCCCGGTTCGGACCGGGCCTGCCGCTTGAGCGAAGCGATTGGAGAAAGGATCAGATATGGCAACCATTCTTGTAGACGTCGTCAGCGCGGAAGCGTCGATCTTCTCCGGCCAGGCGAAGTTCGTGGCGCTGCCGGGCGAGTCGGGTGAGCTGGGCATTTTGCCGGGCCACACGCCGCTGATCACGCGCATCCAGCCGGGTGCGGTGCGCATCGAGAAGGAAGACGGCAGCGAAGAGTTCGTGTTCGTTGCCGGCGGCATTCTCGAAGTGCAGCCCAAGCACGTCACCGTGCTGGCCGACACCGCGATCCGCGGTGGCGACCTGGACGAAGCCAAGGCCCAGGAAGCCAAGCGCGCCGCCGAGGAGCTGATGCAGAACCAGAGCAGCGACCTCGACCTGGCCCGCGCCCAGAGCGAACTGGCCGTGGCCGCCGCGCAACTGGCAGCGATTGCCCGTCTGCGTCGGAAGAAGTAAGCATTGGGCAGGACTGTCGCATTGTTGTTTTTTCGATGCGACATTTAAAAAAAGGCAGCCGCGAGGCTGCCTTTTTTGTGGGCGCGGCGATATGCTTTTGCCGCGCCTGGACAAAAAAAAGCGCGCGGGCCGGGGAGGCTCCGCGCGGACGGGAAAATCCCTTCGAGGGGTCAATTCGAAGGAACGGGTTCGGTCCAGGTCGACAAGCAAGGCGCATCGGATATTCCAAATATCCGCTCACAGGCCGCAAAGGCCACGCGCTGCAACGGTCTTCCTGGTGCTCCGGTCCAGCCAGCTTTACGCTGGATCGGAAAATCGGGTTACTGCCGGAAACGCTACAAAAAGGCTTTCTTCAGCACGCCCCTTTAGTCTGCACTGCCATTTTCACCGGGGCGCCACGCCCGCCCAGCGGGTGTGTCAATGCATTGTGGGGGAAACTCCCGGGCATGGCAGTAACAAAATGTATCGGTTTGAAAGAAGTTGAAAGCCGGAGCGCTCAAAATCCGGCGTGATCGGCATATTTTCGCGCCTGGGCGTCACGTTTTGAGGCGCCACGTGTTGCGGGATTATCTTTATATCCGCGCTTGCAGTGTTCGTTTCCGCACCAAATCTTGCGTGACAATTGCGGTTACGATTGGCCTGGCCGGTGGAGTTGCCTGCCGCTTCCATGCAGCCCCACGGTCACTTACAGCCCGGAGACGCAATGCCGCCTGAGAAGCAGCAAGCCATACAAGCCATGCTGGCGATGAAGACCGTAGCCGTGGTCGGCCTGTCCGACCGTGCGGAGCGGCCCAGCCAAGAGGTCGCCGAATTCCTGCAAGGCCACGGCTTCCACATCGTGCCGGTCAATCCGCGCCATGCCGGCGAACGCATTCTGGGCCAGACCTGCCACGCGACGCTGCGCGAGGCCGCCGACGCCGCCACGGCGGCCGGCGCCCCGATCGAATGGGTCGATATTTTCCGCCGCGCCGAGGACACACCCGGTGTGGTCGACGAGGCCGTCGCCATCGGCGCGCGTGGGGTCTGGCTCCAGCTTGGCATCATCAACGACGAGGCGGTGCGTCGCGCCACCGATGCCGGGCTGCTGGCGGTGCAGGACTGTTGCAGCAAGATCGAGCTCACGCGCCAGCTCGGCGGGGCCTGATTTCCGCCGTTTCGTCTATCCCTTCCGCTTAACCCCTCCGCCGCCGACCATGGCCATCGATCCGCAACTGCTCGCCTATTACCGCCGCCTCGCCGAACGCTATGCCACCGAGCCGGTACCGGCCGACGTCCCGGCGCAGCGCGCCCGTTTCGCCGAGATTGCCGCCGCTTCGTTGCGGCCGGATCCGGAGGGCGTGGTGGTGCAGCAACTCGAAATGGCGCTGGCCGGCCGCACCCTGGGTGCACGATTGTTCCGTCCGGCCGGCGTGGCCACGCCGCGGCTGCTGGTGTACTTCCACGGCGGCGGCTGGGTGGTTGGTTCGGCGCAGACGCACCACACCGTCGCGGCCTTGCTCGCGGCGGATACCGGGTGCGCCGTGGCCAGCGTCGACTACCGGCTGGCCCCCGAGCACGCCTTCCCGGCGCCTTGCGACGATGCTGCCGAAGCTGTGGCGTGGCTGGCCGGCCAGCGCCAGTCGCTGGGTCTGGCGCCCGCTTTCCTGGCAGTGGCCGGCGATAGCGCCGGCGGCCATCTCGCGGCGCAGGCCGCGCAGCGGCTCAATGCCGGCGACGCGGTGCGGGTCGATGCCCAGCTGCTGATCTATCCGGTCGCTGCGCCGGTGCTCGGCACCGAAAGCTATCGCGCCTTCGCCGATGGCCCGGGCCTGACGCGTGACGAGATGGCGTGGTTCTGGACCCAGTTCATCGGTGCCGAGGCGCTGGCGCAGGGCGCCGCCCACGGCGATCCGCGCGTGCACCTGATGGCCGCGGCGCCGGTGCGGCCGCCGGCGACCGTGCTGATGGTGGCGGCGCATGATGTGCTGCGCGACGACGGCCTGGCCTATGCCGACTTCCTGGTGCGTCACGACGCCCCCGTCATCACCATCGAGGCCAGCGGCATGACCCACGGCTTCGCCCGGCTGCAGCCCGAGGCCGAGCGCGCGCGGGAATGGATGCGTCGCGCCGCGTCGGCGTTCGCGGGGATGATCGACGACGTCTGAGCGGCATCCGCGTGCGGCCATCCCTTAGAATGGCGGTCTTACGAGGATGACCATGACCGCACTGCAGAACGATACCTTCCTGCGCGCGCTGCGCCGCCAGCCGACTGAATATACGCCGCTGTGGCTGATGCGCCAGGCGGGCCGCTACCTGCCCGAGTACAACGCCACGCGCGCGCGCGCCGGCAGCTTCCTCGGGCTGGCCAAGAACCCGGCCTACGCCACCGAAGTGACACTGCAGCCGCTGGACCGCTATCCGCTCGACGCGGCCATCCTGTTCTCCGACATCCTGACGGTGCCGGATGCGATGGGCCTGGGCCTGTCGTTCGCGCAGGGCGAGGGCCCGCGCTTCGCGCATCCGCTGCGCACCGAGGCCGACGTGCAGAAGCTGGCCGTGCCCGACATGGCATCGCTGCAATACGTGTTTGACGCCGTGCGCGAGATCCGCCGCGCGCTGGTGCAGGACGGCCGCCAGCGCGTGCCGCTGATCGGGTTCTCGGGCAGCCCCTGGACCCTGGCCTGCTACATGGTCGAGGGCGGCGGCTCGGATGATTTCCGCACGGTCAAGGCGATGATGTACGGCCGGCCCGACCTGATGCACCGCATCCTGGACATCAATGCGCAGGCGGTCACGCAGTACCTGAACGCGCAGATCGAGGCGGGCGCGCAGGCGGTGATGATTTTCGACACCTGGGGCGGGGCGCTCGCCGACGGCATGTACCAGGCGTTCTCGCTGGCGTACATGCGCCGCGTGCTGGCCGGCCTGAAGCGCGAGCACGCCGGACAGCAAGTGCCGGCGATCGTCTTCACCAAGGGCGGCGGCCTGTGGCTGGAAGCGCTGGCCGACACCGGCGCCGATGCCATCGGGCTGGACTGGACCGTCAACCTTGCCGAAGCGCGCCGGCGCACCGCCGGCCGCGTGGCACTGCAGGGCAATATCGACCCGACCGTGCTGTTTGCGCCCGAGGCTGCGATCCGCGAACAGGTGCGTGGCGTGCTGGACAGCTATGCCGCAGGCGGTGGCAGCGACGGCCATGTCTTCAACCTCGGCCACGGAATTTCGCAGTTCACGCCCCCGGAGAGTGTTTCCGTGCTGGTCGACGAGGTGCACCGGCACAGCCGCCAGCTGCGCACAGCAGGGAAGTGACGGTCGCGGTATGCAGGCCGGCAGGGCGATGTGGCGCGGCCCCGCGCTGCAACGTCCCGCCCGGGGCCGTACCCAGTGCTGCGCGAGCCGCGCGGGCGTACCGTGTCAAGTTAACTTTTTCGCCACGAGCCACCAAAAAGGTGCGCTGGGTTGACTGGCGGCACTTGACTTATGCACACCGATAGGTTTGCCGCAGTGCAGGACAGGGTTATTCCCTAACCTATCTGGGGGATGTTTGCAAGCCCTTGATTTTTAAGGCTTTGGAAGATTTGCAAAGAGGGGGTCGATGCCAGTGGATCCCTTGTTTCTCGGGGCTTCCGGGCCAGGCAAAGCGACTTTTCAACAAAGTTATCCACAGGGGCGGTGGAATTAGTGGAAAACCAGTCATCTATCATCGACTTAGGGCCACATTTGAAGTTTTACTTTAAGTTGATGCTGCGCCGCACACCAACCCTCCGCCATGGCCAGGCCGACTGTCAGTGGATCCGGCCTTGCCCCATGGCGATGCACCTTCAAGGCGTGCATGCTGCCCGATAGCGGCACGCTCCTGCCCGAGTCCACCGCCCCGGCCACCGCAGGGGTGGCGTTGTCGTCGCCGCCGGTGATCCGGGTTGCCCTCGACACGCCCGCCGACGACTGCTTCGACTACCTCGCCATCGCCGATATCGCGCCCGGGGACCTGGTGGTGGTGCCGTTCGGCCGCCGCAGCATGGTCGGCGTCGCGGTTGAATTCGCGCAAGCCTCGGACGTGCCTGTGGACAAGTTGCGCCCCGTGGCGCAGCGGCTGGACTGGCTGCCGCCGCTGCAGCCGGATTGGATCGAGTTGGCAGCCTTTGCGGCGCGCTATTACCAGCGTCGGCTCGGCGAAGTGATGCTGCCGGCCTTGCCGCCCGCCCTGCGCGAGGCCGAAAGCTGGTCCAGCCTGGCGCAGCGTGCCCGCACCGATCAATACCGCGTGCTGCCCGACCAAGCCGATGCCTTGCTGGCGGCCGTGCCGCCCCGCGCCCGCAGCGTGCGGGCCCTGGCCCAGGCGCTGGCCGAGCGCGCCGCCACGGGCGAGCCGCTGTCCCTGGCGGATGCGCGTGCCCTCTGTGCCGCGGCACCGTCGCGGCTGGCCGAATGGCAGGCCGCCGGCTGGGTCGAGGCCAGCCGCACCGCGCGCACCTTGTTGCCGACCGAACCCACCCAGCCGCCGTCGGCCGCGCCGCCGCTGCATGACGAGCAGCGCGCGGCGGTGCAGGCCATTGCCGACGCCGAAGGCTTTGCCCCGTTCCTGCTGCACGGCGTGACCGGCAGCGGCAAGACCGAGGTCTACCTGCATGCGATGCAGGCGGTGCTGGCGCGCGACCCGCGGGCCCAGGTGCTGATGCTGGTGCCGGAAATCAACCTGACCCCGCAGCTGCAAAGCCGCATTGCCGCGCGTTTCCCGCAGTTGCCGCTGGCGGTGCTGCACAGCGGCCTGGCCGACCAGGAGCGCAGCCTGCAATGGCTGGCGGCGCACCGGGGCGAGGCCCGCATCGTGCTGGGCACGCGCATGGCGGTGATGGCGTCGCTGCCGACGCTGTCGCTGATCGTGGTCGACGAGGAGCACGACACCTCCTACAAGCAGCAGGAAGGGCTGCGCTACTCCGCGCGCGACCTGGCCGTGTGGCGCGCCAAGCAGCGCGGCATCGCGGTGGTGCTGGGTTCGGCCACGCCGTCGATGGAAACCTGGTGGCGGGCCGGGCAGGGCACCTATCGCAAGCTGGTGCTGCGCGAGCGCGCCCAGGCCGATGCGACGCTGCCGGCGGTGCGGCTGGTCGACCTGAACCATGAGCGCCAGCGTCAGCGCGCCCTGTTCGAGGGCCTGTCGGTGCCGCTGCTGGAGGCCATCGACGCGCGCCTGGCGCGCGGCGAGCAGAGCCTGCTGTTCCTGAACCGGCGCGGCTATGCGCCGGTGATCGCCTGCGACAGCTGCGGCTGGCTGTCGGGCTGCCCGCGCTGCTCGGCGTACCTGGTGCTGCACCGGCCCGAGCGGCGCCTGCGTTGCCACCACTGCGGCCTCGAGGCGCCGGTGCCCCACCACTGCCCGGACTGCGGCAATGTCGATATCGCGCCGCTGGGGCGCGGCACCCAGCGCATCGAGGAAGCGCTGGCGGCGCGCTTCCCACAGGCCCGCATCGCCCGCATCGACGCCGATTCCACGCGTCGCAAGGGCAGTGCCCAGGCCATGTTCGACGAAGTCCACGCCGGCGACGTCGACATCCTGGTGGGCACCCAGATGGTGGCCAAGGGCCATGACTTCCAGCGCGTGACCCTGGTCGGCATCGTCCATCCGGACGCGGCCATGTTCAGCCACGACTTCCGCGCCGCCGAGCATCTGTTTGCGTCGCTGATGCAGGTGGCGGGGAGGGCGGGGCGCGCTGGGTTGCCGGGCGAGGTGCTGATCCAGACTCGCTATCCCGATACCCCGGCATTGCAGGCCCTGACGCGCCATGACTATGATGGATTCGCGGCCAGCCAGTTGCGCGAGCGGCGCCAGGCCGGGTTGCCCCCGTTCTGCTTCCAGGTGCTGGTCACGGCGGAACACGGGCAACTCGAGCGAGCGCTGCAGTTCCTGGAAGCCGCGCGCCGGCATGCCGAACGCTGCACCCTGGCGCCAGAGGTGCAACTGCATGATCCGGTGCCGATGTCGATGGTGCGGGTGTTCAACCGTGAGCGTGCCCAGATGCTGGTCGAAGCCAGCGCGCGCCCTGTCCTGCAACGGTTTGTGGCCGAGTGGGTACAGACTTTCGCAGAGGTTGGCACGGAGGTGAAGGGGGTGCGCTGGCAGCTGGAAATCGACCCGTTGCGGATCTAGCGGGCCGGCGATGTGGAGCAAAAGTGCAACCTGTGAGGTAGGGTTTTCGATAGGGTTGCATCAGGTTGCACCTTGGTGATTTTCGGGAGTAAGATCGCGCCAGCTCACAGGCTGCGGCCGGTCGCGCGCCCTTGCCTGTCGGCTCGGACGAGGTAGCACCGGCGGCGGCTCCAGTCTTTCGGAGAATTGCCCGCAATGGCCACTACCACCCTTGGCGTCAAGCTCGATGACGCCTCGCGCGACCGCCTCAAGCGCGTTGCCCAATCCATCGACCGCACCCCGCACTGGCTGATCAAGCAGGCCATCTTCTGCTACCTCGAGCAGATCGAGCGCGGCCACCTGCCGTACGAAGCCGGCGCGGCCGGTGCCGAGGGCGAGGCCAGCGACGGCGCGGATGCGCTCCATGGCGACGGCGCGCCGCAGCCGTTCCTGGAATTTGCACAAAGCATCCAGCCGCAGTCGGTGCTGCGCGCCGCCATCACCTCGGCCTATCGCCGCCCGGAGACCGATTGCGTGCCGGTGCTGCTGGAGCAGGCGCGCCTGCCGCAGCAGCAGGCCGAGGCCGCCATCAAGATGGCCAAGGCCCTGGCGACGCGCTTGCGCGAGCAGAAGGTCGGCACCGGGCGCGAAGGCCTGGTGCAGGGGCTGATCCAGGAATTCTCGCTGTCGTCGCAGGAGGGCGTGGCGCTGATGTGCCTGGCCGAGGCGCTGCTGCGCATTCCCGACAAGGCCACGCGCGACGCGCTGATCCGCGACAAGATCAGCGGCGCCAACTGGCAGTCGCACCTGGGCCAGAGCCCGTCGCTGTTCGTCAACGCCGCCACCTGGGGCCTGCTGCTGACCGGCAAGCTGGTCGCCACCCATACCGAATCGGGCCTGACCAAGGCGCTCACGCGCATCATCGGCAAGGGCGGCGAGCCGCTGATCCGCAAGGGCGTGGACATGGCGATGCGCCTGATGGGCGAGCAGTTCGTGACCGGCGAGACCATTTCCGAGGCGCTGGCCAACGCGCGCCGCTACGAGGCCGAGGGCTTCCGCTACTCCTACGACATGCTGGGCGAAGCGGCCATGACCGAGGCCGATGCCGCGCGCTACCTGGCCTCGTACGAGCAGGCCATCCACGCCATCGGTCAGGCCTCGCGCGGCCGCGGCATCTATGAAGGCCCGGGCATTTCGATCAAGCTGTCGGCGCTGCACCCGCGCTACAGCCGGGCGCAGCACGAGCGCGTGGTGGGCGAACTGTACGAGCGCCTGAAGTCGCTGACGCTGCTGGCGCGCCAGTACGACATCGGCATCAATATCGACGCCGAAGAGGCCGACCGCCTCGAGATCTCGCTGGACCTGCTCGAGCGCCTGTGCTTCGAACCCGAGCTGGCCGGCTGGAACGGCATCGGCTTTGTGGTGCAGGGTTACCAGAAGCGCTGCCCGTTCGTGATCGACTACCTGATCGACCTGGCCCGCCGCAGCCGCCACCGCCTGATGATCCGCCTGGTCAAGGGCGCCTACTGGGACAGCGAGATCAAGCGCGCCCAGGTGGAAGGGCTGGAAGGCTATCCGGTCTATACGCGCAAGGTCTACACCGATGTGTCGTACATCGCCTGCGCGCGCAAGCTGCTGTCGGTGCCGGACGCGATCTACCCGCAGTTCGCCACGCACAACGCGCACACGCTGTCGGCCATCTACCAGATTGCCGGCCACAGCTACTACCCGGGCCAGTATGAGTTCCAGTGCCTGCACGGCATGGGCGAGCCGCTGTACGACCAGGTGGTAGGCCCCACTGCCGACGGCAAATACAACCGGCCGTGCCGCATCTACGCGCCGGTCGGCACCCATGAAACGCTGCTGGCCTACCTGGTGCGCCGGCTGCTGGAGAACGGCGCCAACACCTCGTTCGTCAACCGCATTGCCGACGACACCATCTCGCTGGATGAACTGGTTGCCGATCCGGTGGCCGTGGTCGAGGCCATGCATCGCGACGAAGGCGTGCTCGGCCTGCCGCACCCGCGCATTCCGTCGCCGCGCACGCTGTATGGCAAGAGCCGGCCCAACTCGGCCGGCATCGACCTGGCCAACGAGCATCGGCTGGCGTCGCTGTCGTCGGCGCTGCTGGCCGGCACCGGCGAGCGCCTGGTGGCCGAGCCGATGCTGGGCGCCGAGGTGGCGCGCGCCGCCGATGCCATCACCACGCCGGTACTGAATCCGGCCGATCACCGCGACGTGGTCGGCCATGTCACCGAAGCCGGCAAGGCCGACGTCGACGCCGCGCTGCAGGCCGCGATCAATGCCGCGCCGATCTGGCAGGCGACGCCGCCGGACGTGCGCGCGGCCGCGCTGGAACGCGCCGCCGACCTGATGGAAGCCCAGATGCAGTCGCTGATGGGCATCATCATGCGCGAGGCCGGCAAGACCTTCTCCAATGCCATCGCCGAAGTGCGCGAGGCGGTGGACTTCCTGCGCTATTACGCCGCCGAGGTGCGCCGCGGCTTCGACAACGAGACCCATCGCCCGCTCGGTCCGGTGGTCTGCATCAGCCCGTGGAACTTCCCGCTGGCGATCTTCACCGGCCAGGTGGCCGCCGCGCTGGCGGCGGGCAACCCGGTGCTGGCCAAGCCCGCCGAGCAGACTCCGCTGATCGCCGCCGCCGCGGTGAAGCTGCTGCGCGAGGCCGGCGTGCCGGCCGGCGCGGTGCAGCTGCTGCCGGGCCGCGGCGAGACCGTCGGCGCCGCGCTGGTGGGCGACGCCCGCGTCAAGGGGGTGATGTTCACCGGCTCGACCGAGGTCGCGCGCATCCTGCAACGCAATGTCGCCGGGCGCCTGGACGCCGCCGGCCGCCCGATTCCGCTGATTGCCGAAACCGGCGGCCAGAACGCGATGATCGTCGACTCGTCGGCGCTGGCCGAGCAGGTGGTCGGCGACGTGGTCAACTCCGCCTTCGACTCGGCCGGCCAGCGCTGCTCGGCGCTGCGCGTGCTGTGCCTGCAGGAGGACGTGGCCGAGCGCGTGCTGGAAATGCTCAAGGGCGCGATGCAGGAACTGAACATGGGCAACCCGGACCGCCTGTCGACCGACGTCGGCCCGGTGATCGACGAAGAAGCGCGCGCCGGCATCGTGCGTCATATCGATGCGATGCGCGCCAAGGGCCGCCGCGTCCACCAGGCCGATCCCAACGCGGCGCAGGGCGCCAGCTGCCGCCATGGCACCTTCGTGCCGCCGACGCTGATCGAGCTGGACAGCATCGAGGAACTCAAGCGCGAGGTCTTCGGCCCGGTGCTGCACGTGGTGCGGTTCCCGCGCGCGGCGCTGGATACCATGGTCAGCCAGATCAACGGCACCGGCTATGGCCTGACGCTGGGCATCCATACCCGCATCGACGAGACCATCTCGTTCATCGTCAGCCGGGCGCAGGTAGGCAACCTGTATGTGAACCGCAATATCGTCGGCGCGGTGGTGGGGGTGCAGCCGTTCGGCGGCGAGGCGCTGTCGGGCACCGGTCCCAAGGCCGGCGGCCCGCTCTACCTGCACCGGCTGCTGTCGGTCTGCCCGCAGGACGCGGTGGCACGCAGCGTGCGCGCGGCCGACGTCAATGCCGGCGCCGGCGGCGCCCAGACCGTGGGGCCGGACGACGAAGCCGTGCGCGCCACCGAGGCCTTCCGCGAGTGGGCGCGCCGCGAACTGCCCGAGGTGGCGGCCGCGTGCGAGCGCTTCGCCGAGGCCTCGGCCTCGGGGCTCGCAGTGACACTCGCCGGGCCCACTGGCGAGCGCAACACCTACACCCTGCTGGCGCGCGAGCGGGTGCTGTGCCTGGCCGCGCAGGAGGCCGACCTGGCGCTGCAGCTGGCCGCAGTGCTGACCGTCGGCGCCGAGGCGGTATGGCTGGACAACCCTGTCGGCCGGGGGCTGTTTGCGCGTCTGCCTAAGGGCGTACAATCGCGCGTCCGCATGGTGGCCGACTGGACCGCGGCGGACACGGCAATCGATGCGGTGCTGCACCACGGCGATTCGGACCAGCTGCGCACGGTGTGCGAGCAGGTCGCGGCGCGTCCTGGTCCGATCATCGGCGTGCAGGGCCTGGCGCAGGGTGAACGGAACATTGCGCTCGACCGCCTGCTGATCGAGCGCTCGCTCTCGGTCAACACCGCGGCCGCGGGCGGCAATGCCAGTTTGATGACGATCGGCTGAGGCAACCCTCGGACGGCGTCATGTCGAAGCGCGCGGCGATGGCGGCGATCCCGCCCCGCCGCGCGGAGAAAGCACGGCGCGGCACTGCCAGGCCGCGCCGCAATACAACTGCCGGTAACGACACCACATCGGCACCACATCGGCACCATTTGGGACCCAAGGAGATCTGATGAGCTCGACCTTCCACAAGACGGCAATGACCGTTGCCCTGACCCTGGCCGGCCTGACCGCCGCCTCCGCCGCGTTCGCGCAGGCGCAGGAAATCAAGCTGGGCTACGCCGGCCCGATGACCGGCGGCCAGGCCCAGTACGGCAAGGACATGCAGAACGGCATCGTCCTCGCGATCGAGGACATGAACGCCACCAAGCCCAAGATCGGCGGCAAGGAAGTCAAGTTCGTGCTGGTTTCCGAAGACGACCAGGCCGATCCCAAGACCGGCTCGGTGGTCGCGCAGAAGCTGGTCGATAACGGCATCCAGGGCATGCTGGGCCACTTCAACTCGGGCACCACCATCCCGGCGTCGATGGTCTACAACCGCGCCGGCATTCCGCAGATCGCCATGGCGACCGCGCCGGAATACACCAAGCAGGGCTTCAAGACCACCTTCCGCATGATGACCTCCGACACCCAGCAGGGTTCGGTGATCGGCGCCTTCGTGGTGAAGAAGCTGGGCGCGAAGAACATCGCCATCGTCGATGACCGCACCGCCTACGGCCAGGGCCTGGCCGACGAGTTCGAAAAGGCCGCCAAGGCCGCCGGCGGCAAGATCGTGCGCCGCGAGTTCACCAACGACAAGGCGGTGGACTTCAAGGCCGTGCTGACCAACATCAAGCGCAGCAACCCGGACATCATCTTCTACGGCGGCGCCGAGACCCAGTCCGCGCCGATGGCCAAGCAGGTCAAGGAACTGGGCATCAAGGCCCCGCTGGTGTCGGGCGAAATGTCCAAGACCGACAACTTCCTCAAGCTCGCCGGCCCGGCCGCCGAAGGCACCGTGGTGTCGCTGGCCGGCCTGCCGCTGGACCAGATGCCCGGCGGCGCCGCGTACGAGAAGAAGTACGAGAAGCGCTTCGGCTCGAAGGTCCAGACCTACTCGCCGTACGCCTATGACGGCGCCACCGCGATGATGACGGCCATGGTCAAGGCCGGCTCGACCGACCCGGCGCGCTACCTGCCGGTGCTGGCCGCGACCAACATGCAGGGCGTGACCACCAAGACCCTGGCGTACGACGCGCGCGGCGACCTGAAGGACGGCGGCATCACCGTCTACAAAGTCGTTGGCGGCAAGTGGACGGTGCTGGAGACGGTGGGCGGGAAGTAAGCCGCAGGCCGCGCTTGGCGCACGGAAGAACGCTGCCTGCGGGCGGCGTTTTTCTTTTCAGGGGGCCGGTGCCGGGCGAGACAACATCCCTATCCCCGCCATTGGCGCATAATCCCGCACTCGCACTTTTTTCATCCATAGGAGCAGTACGTGTCCGAGCAGGAAGCCAGCTACGACCACGCCATCGGGCTTGCCAACCAGGGGCGCTTCGCCGAAGCGCTGCAGATTGCCGACCAGCTGTCGCTGGCGCGCCCCGAGGTGGTGGATTTCGTCACGCTGCGGGCGCGGCTGCACTTTGACAACGGCGATGCCGGCGCCGCGCTGGCGGTGCTGGACGAGGCGCTGGCGCGGCTCGACACGCTGCCGCTGCAGCCGCCGCACCGCTGGGTCTCGCGCGGGGTGATCGCGCACCGCTACGGCGCCATGCTGATGAGCCTGGGCCGCGATGCCGAGGCCCGTCCGTGGCTGCATGAGGCGGCGCAGCGCAGCGGCCTGCTGACCGGCGAATGGGCCGCGCATTTCCACGCCGGCCTGGCGGCGCTGCGGCTGGGCGACATGGCCGGCGCCGCGCGCTACTGGTACGACCTGATGGTGCGCAACCCCGACCTGGGGGCCGACGACATCGCGCCGCTGGTGTCGGACTACATTGCCCGCACCGAGGCTGCCGGCGTGCCGGCGGAGCCGCTGATGCGCGTCTGCCTGGGCCGGGTCGCGCTGGACAACCCGCATCTGCTGGAGCTCGATGCCGCGGCCGGCGATGCCGTCGCCGCCGACCAGGCCGCGCGCGTGCTGGCCGAGCACCCCGACCACCCCGAGGCGCGCCGGTTGCGGGCGCCGCTGCGCCATGGCGTCGGCGACCTGCAAGGCGCGCTCGACGACCTCGGTGTCTACCTGCGCCAGGTGCCCGACCCGCAGAGCCAGGTACGCGAGCTGGCCTGGCGCTACCAGCTGGCGCAGCGCGAGATCAGTACCGGTGGCACCGGCGGCACCGCGCCGGCCGAGCGCGAGCCGTGGCTGCGCTTTACGCTGACCGACCAGTCCGACGACGGCGCCGGCTACTACCGCGCCGCGATGGCGCTGGGCGAGTTCATCGACGACGTGCCGGCTGCCGAGGCCGCGCTGCGTCCGCTGCTGGTGCAGGCCGGGCGCGCCGGCGTAGCGCGCTTCGACCAGTACTTTGCCACCGGTCAGGGCGATGCCGCCGGCCATGGCGGCAATGCCGACCCCCATATCTATTCGTTGCTGTGCCGGCTGCTGGCGCGCAGCCTGCCGGCCGACGCCGCGCATGCCGACGAGCGCATCGCCCTGCACCGCCAGGGCATGGCCGCGAGCGAGTTCATCGAGCACTGGATCGACCTGCTCGATTGCCACACCGACGCGGGCCAGCACCAGAAGGTGGCGGAACTGGCGGGCGAGGTGCTCAACCGCTACCCGCTCGAGCACAATCCGGCCGACGTGACCTGGGCCTTCAGCCGCATGATCGCCGCCTGGAAGGCGCTGGGCGGCACCGAGCCGACCGAAGCCGCGCGCGCCGCGATGGCGCACATGGATGCGCGCCTGGACGCGCTGCCGGTGGAAGCCCGCAGCGAGGCCGCGCACCCGATGGCGCATGCGCGTGCCTACTATGCCGCGCTGCTGCAGGCGCGCATGGCCGGCATGGACGAGCATGACCGCACCGATGCGCTGGCCGAGATCGAGTCCCAGCAGCGGCGCGCGCTGCTGGTGGAAGATGCGTGGCTGTACAACCGTTTCGGCCAGGTCTGGCGCGACCTGGGCGAACCCGAGCGCGCGCTGCCGTTGTTCGAGCAGGCGGTGGCGCTGACCGAGGGCGATCCGCAGGACCAGGCCGGCGCGCGCGTGCAGCGCGGCCTGGTGCACAATGCCGCCCGCCGCCACGATGCCGCGCTGGCCGACTTCGTCGCGGCTTTCGCCGCGCGTGACGACTGGGACGCCGAGGTGTACCTGCGCGCGGTCCAGTCCGCACTCGGGCAGGGCCAGCGCGAAGCCGCGCTCGGCTACTTCGACCGGGCCCGTACCCGCGGGGCCGCGCAGGGCGCCACGCGCACGCTGTACGGCCAGGTCGAGGCGGCGTTGAAGGCCACCCGCCCGGTGTGGAAGATGTGGGGCGTCTGAAACGTCTCTCGCGGCCAGCGAAGCGGCTGAAAATGTAAGGTATGTAAAAAACGCCGTCCGCAGATGGCGTTTTTTACGTGAAGATGACCGAAATAAGGCGCGCGTTTGGTGCGGTGTCGGACAATCACTGACATGGATTGTGAAGTGCTTACATTACCATGTCGCCATGAATGGACTGAGCCAACTTTTTCCTAGCCTCCCGCTCGCGCCCGGCGGCCTGTTCTGGGTCGGACTGGCCCTGGTCGGCGCCGGCCTGGCGGGCGAGCTGAGCCGGCGCTGGCTGCGCTGCCCGCGCATCGTCGGCTACGCCGCGGCGGGGCTGTGCGCCGGCATGCTGGGCCGCGGCATCGTCGACGAGAACATGATCAACCAGACCCGTATCCTGATCGATATGGCGCTGGCGCTGGCCCTGTTCGAACTCGGGCACCGCCTCTCTCTGACCTGGCTGCGCGCCAACCGCTGGCTGCTGCTGACCAGCGCCTTCGAAAGCCTGCTGACCTGGGGCCTGGTGGCGGCGGTGCTGCAGTGGATCGGCGCCTCGCCCGGCGTGGCCATCCTCGCCGGCGGCATCGCGGTCAGCACCTCGCCCACCATCGTGCTGCAGCTCAAGAACGAGCTGCGCGCCGACGGCCAGGTCACCGAGCGGCTGCTGGCCATGGCCGCGCTCAACAGCATCTATGCCGCCGCCATCGTGCAGGTCGCCACCGGCTGGCTGCATTCGGAATACGGCAACCTGGGCGCGGCGCTGCTGCATCCGCTGTACCTGCTGCTGGGCTCGTGTCTGCTGGCCTGGGTGGTGGGCAAGCTCGGCCATGCCATTTACGGCCGCATGTCGGCCGACGATCACTACAGCTTCCTGGTGCTGGTGGGCCTGGTGCTGTTCACGCTGGCGCTGACCCGGGTACTAAAATTGTCGATGCCGCTGACGCTGATGCTGGCCGGGGTGGTGTTCAAGCACCAGGACGACCAGCCGCACGTCTGGCCGCCGCATTTCGGCAGCGCCGGCAGCCTGCTGATCATCGTCATGGTGGTGTCGCTGGGCCTGCCGCTGACGGCGCAGGACTGGGCCGTGGGCGGCGTTTACGCCATCGCGCTGGTGGTGCTGCGCCACGTTGCCAAGCTGGCCGGGGTGGTGTCGCTGGGTTCGTTCTCGGGCCTGAGCCTGCGCCAGTGCATGGCGCTCGGGCTGGCGCTGGCGCCGATGTCGGGGCTGGCCTACCTGCTGATGCATGACGTCGCGCGCCTGTATCCGGGCACCGGGCAACCGCTGGCGGCCATCATCCTGTGCGCGCTGGCCATCGAACAACTTTTCGGTCCGGTGATTGCGGCCTGGGCGCTGCGCTACGCGGGCGAAGTCCGCGTCGATATCCGGGCCAATGGAGGAGGGCGCTGATGTCGCTCGAACCGTTCAAGCAATCCGAGGCGCTGACCTTCGGCGTCGAGCTGGAGCTGCAGCTGGTCAACCGGCATGACTATGACCTGGCGCCGTTCGCACCCGACCTGCTGCGCGCGCTCAAGGGCGCCGAGCATGCGGGCGACATCAAGCCCGAGATCAGCCCGTCGATGATCGAGATCAGCACCGGCATCTGCCACAGCTACCAGCAGGCGCTGCAGGAGCTGACGGTCATGCGCGACCTGATGGTGGCGGCCTCGCGTTCGCTGAACCTCGGCATTGCCGGCGGCGGCACGCATCCGTTCCAGCAATGGTCCGACCGTACCATCTCCGATTCGCCGCGCTACCAGTACATCTCCGAGCTGTACGGCTACCTGGCCAAGCAGTTCACCGTGTTCGGCCAGCACGTGCATATCGGTTGCCCCAGCGCCGACGAATCGCTGTTCCTGCTGCACGCCATCGGCCGCTATGTGCCGCACTTCGTCGCGCTGGCGGCGTCCTCGCCCTATGTGCAGGGCGTCGATACCGGCTTTGCCTCGGCGCGGCTGAACTCGGTCGCGGCCTTCCCGATGAGCGGGCGCGCGCCGTTCCTGCTGACGTGGGATGCCTTCACCGCGTACTTCGAGAAGATGCGCAACACCGGCGTGATCGAAAGCATGAAGGACTTCTACTGGGATATCCGCCCCAAGCCGGAGTTCGGCACCATCGAGGTCCGCGTGATGGACACGCCGCTGACGGTGCAGCGCGCCTGCGATATCGCCGCGTATATCCAGATGCTGGCGCGCTACCTGCTGCTGTCGCGCCCGTTCATGCCGCAGGAAGACGACTACCTGGTGTACACCTTCAACCGCTTCCAGGCCTGCCGCTTCGGGCTGGAGGGCGAATACGTGCACCCCAACGAACTGACCCGCATGCCGATCGCGGACCATATTCTGTCGATGTGCGACGCGCTGGTGCCGCATGCCGAGGCGCTCGGCTCGCTCCAGGCGCTGGCCAATATCCGCGCCCTGGCCGAGCGCCGCGACGGCGACGCGCATTGGCTGCGCCAGGTCGACGCGGAGGCGCGCAGCCAGCGCGAGACGGTGCGCAAGGCGTGTGACCAGTGGGCTGCCTGAGAGGGCTGCGTGGCTGCCTGAGCAGGCCTGATCGGGCAATCTGAGCGCGCGTTGAACGCGCCGTTGCCTTACTGGACGCTGTAGCCGCGCCCCTGCATGCAGGCGCCCCAGGCCTGGTAGTACGAGCCCATCGCCTGGCTGGTATTGGCCGCCGCCTGCTGGTTGGCCGCATTCGCCTGGCGGCGTGACTGGCGGTGCGCCATGCCGCCGGCGACCGTACCCGTTGCAGCGCCGATTGCCGCGCCCTTGCCGGCGTCGCCCGCAATCGCGCCCGCCACGGCCCCGGCGGCAGCGCCGCCTGCCGCACCCCGTACGCGCTGGCCGCTTTGCGCCTGGGCCGGCGGCGGCGCGTTGGCGGCCTGGGCCGGATCAACGCCGGTCTGCTGCTTGGCCCAGCTGTAGCACGCGCCGTCGTCGCTGGCCTGCTGCTGCTGGCTCTGGCCCTTGGCAGGATAGGCGATGGGCTTGTTCTGCGCAGTGGCCTGGAGCGGCACCAGCGCGAGGGCCGCGGCCAGCGCGCCGAGGGCGAGATACGGCTTGCGATGCTGGCGTTGCTTCATGATCGTGTTCCCCCGCAGTTGTTGGCTACGCAATACTGGACGCGCCGCCGTGTGCGCGAGCGGCAAGCCGTTCCGTGTTCTGTGAAGGCCAGTATTTGCAGCCCGCAGGGCTAAGTCAAATCAGTGTTTTGGCGGCGTGATGTTATTTGTTTGTGGTGGCTGGCGGCGCCAGCAGGAACGCGATGGCCGCCTGCCACCAGGCCAGGTCGACATGCCCGGTCCAGTCGTTGTGACCGGCGCCGTCGATCACCGCCATCCGTCGCGGTTCGCCCAGCGACGCATAGAGCGCCTCGCCGAAGCGCGCCGGCACGATGGTGTCGCGTTGCGCCACCGCCACCATCACCGGCCGGCCAAAGCCCGCGAGGTTGGCCACGCTGTCGTAGCGGTCGCGCAGCACCCAGCCGGCCGGCAGCCAGGGATAGTGATGCGAGGCCAGGTGCGCCAGCTTGTCCCACGGCGTGATCAGCAGTACGCCGGCAATGCTGTCGCGCTGGCGCGCCGCCGCGGCCGCCACTACGCCAGCTCCCAGCGATTCGCCGATCAGCAGCAGCGGCCCGTCGAACTGGCGCCGCGCCAGCGCGATCGACTGTTCCGCGTCGGCGACGAAGCTGCGCTCGCCCAGCGTGCCTGGGCGCGGCCCGTATCCCGGGTACTCCGCCAGGATCACGCGCACGCCCAGCGGCGCCAGCGCGCTGGCGTAGTAGTCGCGATGCCCGGCATGTCCGGCGTTGCCGTGGAACACCATGGCGGTGGCGCGCACCGGCCCGCGCGGCTCGGCCACCAGTCCGCGGAAGTCGTCCGGACCCGGCCACGCGCGCAGCCCGGGCGAGACCATGTCGTCGACCGAAGCGCGTTCGGGGAAATAGAGAAAGTGGTCCTGCAGCATGGCGATCGCGGCAAGCCCCGCCAGCGCCGCGGCCAGCCAGCGCCACAAGCGTGGCCGCGCCGTCCGTGGCGGCGCCGCGGGTGCCGTTGCGGCGGGCAGCACGCTGGCAGGCATGGCCGTGTGGCTGGTGAGGTCAGGCGCCGGCGTACACCGGCTCGCAGCGCACCTCGGTCCGGACCGAGTTGGCGATAAAGCAGGCCTCGTGCGCGGCGTGGTGCAGGGCGTCGAGCTGGTCGCGCGTTGGTTCGTGCTCGCCGCCGAACGTGACCTGCGGGCGCAGCGTCACCACGGTCATCGCCATGTGCCCGTCGGCGTTCTTCTCCATCACACCGGTGGCCGCGTCCAGGTAGCGGTCGACCACCAGGCGCTGCTTGGCCGCGAGCGACAGGAACCACAGCATGTGGCAGCTCGACAGCGAGGCGATGAACATCTCTTCCGGATCGACCGCGCTGGCGTCGGACATCGGCAGCGGCACCACATGGGGTGATGACGAGCCCGGCACTTCGGCGCCGCCGTCGAAGCGCAGCAGATGCCGGCGGCTGTAGCGATTGCCGGCAAAATCCTGTCCGTCGCGTTGCCACAGGACTTCAGCGGTGTAGGTGGACATGCAGGGACTCCAGGGGTTGGTAAGGAATTCAGGCGCCGTGCGGCACGCTCTCGCCATCGCGCAGGCCCAGGCGCTGGTTGGCCGGCACGGCGACATCGATCAGCCTGGGGCGCGGCAGATTCAGGTTGCGCATCATCTCGACGAACTGCTCGCGCGTGCGGCCGGCGACGCGGCTGTTGTGCGCGCGCTCATGGCCGATGGTGGACACGGTGCGGCCCTTGTAGTCATGGGCCGGATAGACCAGCGTGTCGTCGGGCAGCGCGAACAGCTTGCGAGTCAGGCTGTCGTACAGCGTGCCGGCGTCGCCGGACTGGAAATCGGTGCGGCCGCAGCCGTCGATCAGCAGCGCATCGCCGGTGAAGACGCGGCGCACGATGCCGTCGGCGGTGGCTTCTTCCCACAGGTAGCTCATGCTGCCGGCGGTGTGCCCGGGGGTATGGATGGCACGCAGCAGTTGCTTGCCGAAGGCGACGGTATCGCCATCGATCAGTTGTTTCTGTGCGGGCTTGATGTCGCAGCCGGACGGCGCCGCGGTATGCGCGCCGGTCTGCATGGCGAGGTGGCCGGCCGAGGTGATGTGGTCGGCATGGGCATGGGTCTCGATCACCCAGGCCAGGCGCGCGCCGGTTTCGTGCAGCAGCCTCAGGTCGCGCTCGAGCTGGTGGTCGACCGGATCGATCAGCAGCGCGTCCCCGGTGGCGGCGTCGATCAGCAGGTAGGTGAAGGTGGACGAGGTCTCGTCGAACAGCTGGTGGAAGGTCTGCATGGCCGTCCTCTTGTTGTTTGGCCGGGGAACGCCGCCATGATACGCCGCGCCGGCGCTAGCACTCCACGATATTCACCGCCAGGCCGCCGCGCGCCGTTTCCTTGTACTTGGTCTTCATGTCGGCGCCGGTTTCGCGCATGGTCTTGATCACCGAATCGAGCGACACGTAGTGCGTGCCGTCGCCGCGCAGCGCCATGCGCGCCGCGTTGACTGCCTTGACCGACGCCATCGCGTTGCGCTCGATGCACGGGATCTGCACCAGCCCGCCGACCGGGTCGCAGGTCAGGCCGAGGTTGTGCTCCATGCCGATCTCGGCGGCGTTCTCCACCTGCGCCGGGCTGCCGCCGGTGACCGCGGCGAGTGCGCCGGCCGCCATCGAGCAGGCCACGCCGACTTCGCCCTGGCAGCCGACCTCGGCGCCGGAGATCGACGCGTTGAGCTTGTACAGCAGCCCGATCGCACCCGCGGTCAACAGGAAATCGACCACGCCCTCGCGGTTGGCGCCAGGCACGAAGCGATCGTAGTAGTGCAGCACCGCCGGGATGATGCCGGCCGCACCGTTGGTCGGCGCCGTGACCACGCGCCCGCCGGCGGCGTTCTCCTCATTGACGGCGATGGCGTACAGGTTGACCCAGTCCATCACCGAGAGCGGATCGGACAGCGTGCGCTCGGCGCGCTCGGTCAGGCTGCGGTACAGCTCGGGCGCGCGCCGCTTCACCTTGAACGGGCCCGGCAGTTCGCCGTCGGTGCGGCAGCCGCGCGCCACGCAGGCCTGCATCACGTCCCAGATATGCAGCAGGCCGTTGACCACGTCGGCCTCGCTGCGCCAGGTCAGCTCGTTTTCCAGCATCAGCCGGGCAATGCTCTTGCCGCTGGCGCTGGCCATTTCGAGCAGCTCCTTGCCGCTGCGGAACGGATGCGGCAACTGCTGCGCGGCGTTGAGCACCTGCGTATTGGGCGCGCCCGCGGTGACCACGAAGCCGCCGCCGACCGACAGGTAGCGCGCCTCGCGCAGCGTGGCGCCGGCGCCATCGAAGGCGTGGAACTTCATGCCGTTGGGATGCTCGGCCATGGCTTCGCGCCGGTAGAAGACGATGTGCTCCTTCTCGACGAAGGGCACCAGGTGGCGGCCGAGCAGCGACAGCTCGCGCGTCTTGCGCAAGGCAGCCAAACGCGTGTCGATGGAATCCGGATCGATGGTGTCGGGGGCCTCGCCCATCAGGCCCAGGATCACGCCCTTGTCGGTGCCGTGGCCCTTGCCGGTGGCGCCGAGCGAGCCGTACAGCTCCACCCGCACGCTGGCGACTTGCGGCAGCAGCCCGTCGCGCTCCAGCCCCTGCGCGAACATCAGCGCTGCGCGCATCGGGCCTACGGTGTGCGAGCTCGACGGGCCGATGCCCACCTTGAACAGATCGAATACGCTGACTGCCACGGACGGCCTCCAGATTGACGCCGGACCAGGCCGGCGGGCGCCGCGTTGCGCGGCGCCCTGAGTACAGCTTAGCTTCTGGCCGGGGTGCCGGCTCAGTCCACCACGTAGTCGCTGACCGGCACGCAGGCGCAGAACAGGTTGCGGTCACCGTACACGTTGTCAGCGCGGCCGACCGGCGGCCAGTACTTCTGCGTGCGCAGCGAGGCGACCGGATACGCGGCTTCCTCGCGCGTGTACTGGTGGGTCCACTCGTTGGCGGTCACCACCGCGGCGGTGTGCGGGGCGTGCTTGAGCGGGTTGTCGTCGCGGTCGAAAGTGCCGTCGGCAACGCGGCCGATTTCCTGGCGGATCGCGATCATGGCGTCGACGAAGCGGTCCAGCTCATGCAGCGCTTCAGACTCGGTCGGCTCGATCATCAGCGTGCCCGGCACCGGGAAGCTCATGGTCGGCGCGTGGAAGCCGTAGTCCATCAGGCGCTTCGCCACGTCCTCATTGCTGATGCCGGTTTCCTTCTGCAGCGGGCGCAGGTCCAGGATGCACTCGTGCGCGACCAGGTCGTGCTGCCCGGTGTAGAGCACCGGGTAGTACGGCGCCAGGCGCTTGGCGACATAGTTGGCGGCCAGGATCGCGTTCTCGGTCGCCGCGGTCAGGCCGGCCGAGCCCATCATCGCGATATACATCCACGAGATCGGCAGGATGCTGGCCGAGCCGAACGGTGCCGCCGACACGCCACCGATGCCGCGCTCGTCGCGGCGATAGCCGACGCTGTCCTGGTTGGGCAGGAAGTCCGCCAGGTGCGCGCCGACCGCAACGGGGCCCACGCCCGGGCCGCCGCCGCCGTGCGGGATGCAGAAGGTCTTGTGCAGGTTCAGGTGCGACACGTCGCCGCCGAACTGGCCCGGCGCGGCGGTGCCGACCATCGCGTTCATGTTGGCGCCGTCGACATAGACCTGGCCGCCGTGCTTGTGCACGATCTCGCAGATCTGCTGCACACCTTGCTCGAACACGCCGTGCGTGGACGGGTAGGTGATCATGATCGCAGCCAGGTTGTTGCTGTGCTGCTCGGCCTTCTTCGCCAGGTCTTCCAGGTCGACGTTGCCGTTCTCGTCGCAGGCCACCACCACCACCTTCATGCCGGCCATCTGCGCCGACGCCGGGTTGGTGCCGTGCGCCGACGACGGGATCAGGCAGATGTCGCGATGGCTCTCGCCGCGGCTGGCGTGGTAGGCGTGGATGATCAGCAGGCCGGCGTACTCGCCCTGCGAGCCGGCGTTGGGCTGCAGGCTGACCGCGGCGTAGCCGGTGGCGGCGCACAGCATGGCCTCGAGCTGGTCGATCATCTCGCGGTAGCCGACGGTCTGGTCCAGCGGCGCGAACGGGTGGATCTGGCTGAACTCGGGCCAGGTCACCGGGATCATCTCGCTGGTGGCATTCAGCTTCATCGTGCACGAGCCCAGGGGGATCATGGTGCGGTCGAGCGCCAGGTCCTTGTCGGCCAGCATGCGCAGGTAGCGCAGCATCTCGTGCTCGGCGTGGTGGGTGTTGAACACCGGGTGCGTCAGGTAGGCGCTGGTGCGCGCCAGCGCGGGCGGGAAGGCATCCTGCGCGGCGGCCTCGAGCTGGTCGAAGTCGACCTCGGCGGGCAGCGGCTTGCCTTGGGTAAAGATCTCCCACAGCGCGATCACGTCGGCGCGGGTGGCGGTCTCGTCCAGCGAGATGCCGACGCGCGTGGCGCCGGCATGGCGCAGGTTGATGCCGCGCGCGGTGGCGGCGGCGTGGATCGCATCGGTGTTGAAGCCGGTCTCCAGCGTCAGCGTGTCGAAGAAGCTGGCGTTGGTACGTGCGAAGCCCAGTGCCTGCAGGCCGGCGGCCAGCGTCGCGGTCAGGCGATGCACGCGCTGCGCGATGCGCTTCAGGCCCTGCGGGCCATGGTAGACCGCGTACATCGACGCCATCACCGCCAGCAGCACCTGCGCGGTACAGATGTTGGAGGTGGCCTTCTCGCGGCGGATATGCTGCTCGCGCGTCTGCAGTGCCAGGCGGTAGGCCTGGTTGCCCTGCGCGTCGATGGTCACGCCGACCAGGCGGCCAGGCATCGAGCGCTTGAACGCATCCTTCACCGCCATGTAGCCGGCGTGCGGGCCGCCAAAGCCCAGCGGCACGCCGAAGCGCTGCGAGTTGCCCACCGCCACGTCGGCGCCCCATTCGCCCGGCGCGGCGATCAGCGTCAGCGCCAGCAGGTCGGCGGCGGCGACCACCAGGCCGCCGGCGGCGTGCACCGCGTCGGCGATGGCGCGGTAGTCATTGATGTCGCCGTTGACACCCGGGTACTGCAGCAACACGCCGAACGCGCCCGCCGCGGCAGCGTCGGCGGCGGGGCCGACCTTGACCTCGATGCCCAGCGGCAGCGCGCGCGTGCGCACCACTTCCAGCGTCTGCGGCAGCACGTCGTCGGCGACGAAGAAGATATTGGAATCGTGCTTGTTCACGCGCTGCAGCAGCGTCATCGCCTCGGCCGCGGCGGTGCCTTCGTCGAGCATCGACGCATTGGCGATGTCGAGCCCGGTCAGGTCGGTGACCATCTGCTGGAAATTCAGCATCGCTTCCAGCCGGCCCTGCGAGATCTCGGGCTGGTAGGGCGTGTAGGCGGTGTACCAGGCCGGGTTCTCGAAGATATTGCGCAGGATGACGCCGGGCGTGATGGTATTGAAGTAGCCCTGGCCGATAAAGCTCTTCAGCACCTTGTTCTTGCCGGCCAGCGCGCGCAGCTTTGCCAGCGCGGCTTCTTCGCTCAGCGGCTCGGTGAACTCGCCCATCGGCATGCCGTCGCGGCGGCGGATGGCGGCGGGGATGACGGCGTCGATCAGCGCGGCGCGGCTGTCATAGCCGAGCGTCTTCAGCATGTGCTGCTGCTCGGGGGTATCGGGGCCGATATGGCGGGCGGCGAAGGCGTCGCGCGCCTCCAGTTCGGCCAGCGTGGGCCGGGTTGCGTGGGCGGCGTTCATGGGCAGCGGGGCGTTCATGGGCAAGAACCTCGTGGGGGGCGCGGCGGCAGGTGGTCAGCCGTGCCGCGGCGCCGCGAATGCGGTGTGCCGGTCCCTGGCGCGGGACCGGCGGGCGATCAGGCGCCGACGCTGGCCTTGTAGGCGTCGGCCGACATCAGGCCGTTGACGTCGTCGCCATTGGCCGGCTTGAGCTTGAACAGCCACGCATCGAAGGCGTTGGCGTTGACGCTTTCGGGCGCCGCGGTGGCGGCCTCGTTGACGGCGATCACTTCACCGGCCACGGGTGCGTAGATGTCGGAAGCGGCCTTCACCGACTCCACCACCGCCAGCGCGTCGCCGGCACCGACCGACTTGCCCACTTCGGGCAACTCCAGGAAGACGATGTCGCCGAGCGCATCCTGTGCGTGGTCGGTGATGCCGATGGTGAGCGTGCCGTCGGCTTCGACGCGCACCCACTCATGCGACTCGGTGTACTTGAGGTCAGCGGGGAAATTCATGAAGGTTCTCCGGATTCAGATCTGTTTCTTGTTTGGGTGATGCCTGCCCGGCAACGCTGCCGGCAGGCGAGGGCGACCGTTGGGTGAGCGGGGCTTTCCCTTAGCTCACGAGTGCCTTGCCATGACGCACAAACGGCAGTTTAACCACAGTCGCGCTGAGTTTGCGGTCGCGGATCTCCACCTGCACGGTGTCGCCCACGTTCACGCCCTGGGGCAGGCGCGCGAAGGCGATCGATTGCGACAGCGAGGGGCTGAAGGTGCCGCTGGTGATTTCGCCATCACCGGCGGGGGTGATGACTTTCTGGTGAGCACGCAGCACACCACCTTTGTCGCGCAGGATCAGGCCGAGGAACTGCTGGCGCGAACCGGCCGCGGCCAGCGCAGCCTTGCCGGTGAAGTCGCGCTCGCTCTGCAGGTCGACCGTCCACGCCAGGCCTGCATCCAGCGGCGAGACCTTGATATCCATGTCCTGGCCGTACAGGTTCATGCCGGCTTCCAGGCGCAGCGTGTCGCGCGCACCCAGGCCGGCCGGGCGCACGCCCGCGGCATTCAGTTTTTCCCACAGGCCGGCGACACTGGCGGCCGGCACCACCAGCTCGAAGCCGTCTTCGCCGGTGTAGCCGGTGCGCGCCACCATCACTTCGCCGAGGGCGGGGTCCTGCACCACCACGGCGTTGAACGGCTTGAGCGCATCGGAAGGCTGGGTCGACGGGAAGGTGCTCCACACCTTGGCGCGGGCGTTGGGCCCCTGCACCGCGACGATCGCCAGCGGCTCCACGCCGGCGGGCGCAACGTCCTCGCGGCGCGGCGTGATGGTCACGCCGCTGCCGGTGGCGTCGTTGCGGGCGCGGATCCAGTCGATATCGCCCACCGCGGTGCCGGCGTTGACCACCAGGCGGAAACGGTCCTCGGCGAAGAAATAGACGATCAGGTCGTCGATGACGCCGCCGTTCTCGTCGAGCATGCAGGAATAGAGCGCCTTGCCGGGCGTCTGCAGCTTGTCGACGTTGTTGGCCAGCAGGCCGCGCAGGAAGCTGCGGGTATTGGCGCCGGCGAGATCGACCACGCACATGTGCGAGACGTCGAACATGCCGGCATCGTTGCGCACCGCATGGTGCTCTTCGATCTGGGAGCCATAGTTGACCGGCATGTCCCAGCCGCCGAAGTCAACCATGCGGGCGCCCAGGGCGCGGTGGATAGCGTTGAGGGGCGTGGCCTGGAGCGTCATGGAATCCTCGGGGGCAGTCTCGGTTGGCGAAAACAAAAAAGGGCCATCCGCCGCAACCTTCGCTACGCCAATATGACAAGCGATCCGCTGCGGCGGATGACCCCTCTGTCCTCGATACCTGAGAGATTACGAGGCGGATCCGGTGGATCCCATCCTCGCGCGCCCCTTCGGTGGGCACGCTCGCCACGAATGGCGGGTGCCGCTCTCCAGAGTGCGGCATGCATCGTGTGCATGTTGCATGCCGATCCGACCGGTCCGTGGTGCCTGAGAGTTTTCGGGTGATACCCCTTCGGCGGCGCAGGCGATGCGCGCTCTCCCGGTCGGATGCGCGCAATGTACGGGAGGGCCCGGCCTTTGTCAAACCACGGCAAGGGGCCCGTACCCGCCACTGCGCGCCACGGCTTTACTTCTTCTTGTCGTCGGTGACGACGTTACCGATCACGCCGCCCACGGCCGCGCCACCCAGCGTACCCAGCGCGCTGCCGTCGGTCAGGACGGCGCCGCCCACCGCGCCGGCACCGGCGCCGATGGCAGTGTTACGTTGTTTCGGGGTCATGTCCGCGCAACCGGCAAAGGCCGCGACCGTCATGCCGATCAGGGTCACCTTGGTCAAAGTTTGCAGGGTTTTCATTGTTGGCTCCGATGTGATGATTTGTGCATGCCCAAGCGATCCGGCGGACCGGGGGACACACTGATTAGAGTGTCGCGCTATGCCATTCGCTCCGCGCTTTACGAAGTGTTACGCCCGTGACACAGCCGGGCCCGCGCGCGCGGCTTGCGCTGACTGACCCGTCGCGGCGAGCGTGTTAACATCGGCAGCTTTGCCGCACGCCCTTGCCGGGATGCCGGCAAATTACGCCGCTTGCCGCCGTTCTCCGTCGATTCCGCCGCTGCCCCCAAACGCCTGCCCCGCATGACCCATGGCCTGAACCCCGCCCAATCCGAAGCCGTCCGCTACCTGGACGGGCCTTGCCTGGTGCTGGCCGGCGCGGGCTCCGGCAAGACCCGGGTGATCACGCAGAAGATTGCGCATCTGATCGAGGACAAGGGCTTCGAGCCGCGCCATATCGCCGCCGTCACGTTTACGAACAAGGCGGCCAAGGAAATGCAGGAGCGCATCGGCAAGCTGATGGAGGGCAAGACCACGCGCGAGGGCAAACGCATTCCGCTGAAGCAGCTGACGGTCTGCACCTTCCACTCGCTGGGCGTGCAGATCCTGCGCATGGAAGCCGAGCACGTCGGCCTGAAGCCGCAGTTCTCGATCATGGATTCGGACGACTGCTTCGGCCTGATCCAGGAGCAGCTCGGCACCACCGACAAGAAGCTGATCCGCGGCGTGCAGAGCACGATCTCGCTGTGGAAGAACGGCATGGTCGATCCCGAGGCCGCGATCGCGCAGGCCGCCAATGCCGACGAGCACCAGGCCGCGCTGGTCTACCGCAACTACGTCGCCACGCTGAACGCTTACCAGGCGGTGGATTTCGACGACCTGATCCGCCTGCCGGCGGAACTGTTCGCGCGCGACGAAGCGGTCCGGCTCAAGTGGCAGAACCGCCTGCGCTACTTCCTGGTCGACGAATACCAGGACACCAACGCCTGCCAGTACCAGCTGCTCAAGCTGCTGGCGGGCGGCTCCCACTTGCGCGCGCCGGCCTTCACCGCGGTGGGCGACGACGACCAGGCCATCTATGGCTGGCGCGGCGCCACGCTGGACAACCTGCGCGGGCTGCAGACCGACTTCCCGGACCTGAAGGTGATCAAGCTGGAGCAGAACTACCGCTCCACCGTGCGCATCCTGGAAGCCGCCAACGCCGTCATCGCCAACAATCCCAAGCTGTTCGACAAGAAGCTGTGGAGCGAGCACGGCATGGGCGACCCCATCGCCATCCACCCGATGAACGACGAGGAGCACGAGGCCGAGTCGGTGGTGTTCCGCCTGTCGGCGCACAAGTTCGAGCGCCGCGCGCAATTCCGCGACTACGCCATCCTGTACCGCGGCAACCACCAGGCGCGGCTGTTCGAGCAGATCCTGCGGCGCGAGCGCATCCCCTACGTGCTGTCGGGCGGCCAGAGCTTCTTCGACAAGGCCGAGATCAAGGACATCTGCGCCTACCTGCGCCTGATCGCCAATCCCGACGACGATCCCGCCTTTATCCGCGCCATCACCACACCGCGGCGCGGCGTCGGCAACACCACGCTCGAGGTGCTGGGCACCTTCGCCGGCCAGGCCAAGGTGTCGCTGTTCGAGGCGGCGATGATGGGCGGCATCGAGGGCAAGCTGCAGCCGCGCCAGCTGGAGCCGCTGCGGGTGTTCTGCGAATCGATGGTGCGGCTGGCCGAGCGCGCGGCGAAGGACCCGGCCACCGAGGTGCTCGACGACCTGATGGCAGGCATCCACTACGAGGCCTACCTGTACGACAGCTTCGACGAACGGCAGGCGCAGTCGCGCTGGACCAATACGCTGGAATTCCTCGACTGGCTGAAGCGCAAGGGGACCAAGCCCGAGGGCGCGGACGGCGACGAAGCGACCGGCTTCGACACCGCCGACGGCTTCGGCAGCGATGGCAAGAACCTGCTGGAACTGACCCAGACCGTGGCGCTGATGAGCATGCTCGAGGGCCGCGAGGAAGACCCCGACGCGGTGCGGCTGTCCACGCTGCATGCGTCCAAGGGGCTGGAATATCCGCATGTGTTCCTGGTCGGCGTGGAGGAGGGCATCCTGCCCCATTGCCGCGAGGACGAGGACATGAGCGACGAGAAGATCGAGGAAGAACGGCGCCTGATGTACGTGGGCATCACGCGCGCGCAGCGCAGCCTGCATGTCAGCTGGTGCAAGAAGCGCAAGCGCGCGCGCGAGACCTACTCGTGCCAGCCGTCGCGCTTTATCGGCGAGATGAAGCTGGAAGAGGCGCCCGCGCCGGTCGACGCGACCCCGGCGATGAGCCCCAAGGACCGACTGGGCGCGCTCAAGGCGCTGCTCGGGAACGGGGGCAGCGGGAGCAGCGGCGGCAAGGCGGCCGCCGGCTGAGCCGCACGCGCGCGATCGAAGCCCTAGCGCGCGCCCGACACCGCCAGCGTGACGTACTGCGAGCCGCGCTGTCCGCGCGTGAAGTCGAGCGTGAAGTCGCCCACGTCGACGCGGCACTGCAGCGCGCGCCGCAGTTCCGCCGCGCCGCCCGCGCGCATCCCTTGCAACGCGCGCGCCAGCCAGGCGGCGCCGATATAACCGGCCAGTGTCGCCGGCGACGGCGGCTCGTCCAGGTACTGCTTCATGCGCGCCACATGCTCCTTCACCACCCGCAACGTTGCCTGCTGCGGGCCCGGCGCGACCTGGGTCAGCACCATCCCGCCGGCGTAGCCGCGACCCAGGATCTCGCGCGCGGCATTGGCACTGACCGCGGACAGCCCGACCAGGAAGCCGTACCACCCCTGCACCGCCAGCGCGCGGCCCAGCTCGGCATAGGCCAGGGTGTCGCCGGCGACGATCACCGCGCCCGGACGCGTTGCCGCGATGCGCCGCGCCGCGGCTTCGCCGCTGCCTTCCAGCAGCACCGCGCGGGTGCCGGCCTGCGCCTCCAGCCGGGCCAGCGACGACAGCGCGAAATCCGGCGCCACCGCCAGCGCGATCTGCGTCAGACCGTAGCCGCGCAACTGTTGCGCGGCGGCGTCGAGTTCGGCCTGGTAGTCGGCCCGCGTGTACCAGACATTGTCGGCGGCCAGCGCCAGCCCCGACAGCGGTGCGACGATCTGCATGCCGCGCCGCGCCAGTTCGGTCGATGACGCCAGCACGGGCAGCAGCCGGTCGCCGGGGCCGAACAGCAGCCCCGCATGTTCGGTATCGGCCAGCGACACTGCCTGCGCCAGCGCGCGGCGCGGATCCGGGTCCGCATCGCGCACCACATGCTGGATCCGCACCGGCCCGCCGGCGGCGTTGACGGCGTCGAACAGGACCTTGGCGCCGGCCAGGTAGTCGCGCGCCAGGTCGGACTGCGCGCCGTTGCGGTCGACCAGATGCCCGACCACCACCGTACGCGGCGCCTGGGCCAGTTGAGCCAACGCAGGCAGCGCCAGCGCCATGCCGGTCGCGGCAAGCATCCGGCGCCGGCCGGCATGTGCCGGCGGGTGACAGCGCAGCGGTGGGTACGGCGTGGGCGGGTACGGTCGGCGGGAACTGGGCATGGCTGGCACGGTGACGGATCGCACGCGGGCGCGGTGGCGCGCAGCGTACCCGGCACCCATGACGCCAATGTGACGTGCGCGGGCAGCCTGGCGGCAGCGGTGTCGCTGGGCTCACGCCCGCGCTTGACGGCGGTCAAGCTGCGGGCGCCGGCCCGGTCCTACGATGACGTGTCGCACACCCATTCCCCCGCGCCCCCATGAACCCGTCTGCCATGACTTCCCACGCGCTCGACCGTCGCGCACTCTCTGATTTCCGCGCGCTGGCCGGGCGTATCGACGGCAACGGCCCGCGCTATACCTCGTATCCGACCGCCGACCGCTTCCACAACGGCCCCGACCTGTCGCTGTACCACGATGCGCTCGACGCTTGCCGCGCCGCCGCGCCGGCACCGCTGTCGCTATACCTGCATATCCCGTTCTGCGAGAACATCTGCTACTACTGCGGCTGCAACAAAATCATCACCCGCGACCACGGCCGCAGTGCGCGCTACGTCAGCTACCTGGGGCGCGAGATGGCGCTGGTCGCCGGGCGGCTGGGCGAGCGCCGGCAGGTGATCCAGTCGCATTGGGGCGGCGGCACGCCGACCTTCCTCAACCCGGAGGAAATGCGTCGCGTGATGGCGCTGCTGAACACGCATTTCGCGCTGGCGGCCGACGGCGAGCACTCGATCGAGATCGATCCGCGCCGCGTCGACCAGGACCGCATGGCGCTGCTGGCCGAGCTGGGCTTCAACCGCGTCAGCCTGGGCGTGCAGGATTTCGACCCCGAGGTGCAGCAGGCCATCCACCGCATCCAGCCGTTCGCGGAGACCCGCGCCGTGGTCGATGCCGCGCGCGCGCTGGGCTTCCGCTCGGTCAGCCTGGACCTGATCTACGGCCTGCCGCACCAGACCGCGGCGCGCTTCGGCCGCACCATCGACCAGGTGCTGGCGCTGCGTCCGGACCGGCTCTCGGTCTACAGCTATGCCCACCTGCCGCACGTGTTCAAGCCGCAGCGCCGCATCGACGAAAACGCCTTGCCGCCGGCCGGCGAGAAGCTCGACATCCTGGTCTCGACCATCGAGCGGCTGACCGCCGAGGGCTATGTCTATATCGGCATGGACCATTTCGCGCTGCCCGACGACGACCTCGCCGTGGCCCAGCGCGAGGGCCGGCTGCAGCGCAACTTCCAGGGCTATTCGACGCACGCCGGCCATGATCAGGTCGGCCTCGGCATCTCGGCGATCGGCGCGATCGCGGGGCGCTACGTGCAGAACGCGCGCACGCTCGACGACTACTACGGCGCGCTCGACCAGGGCCGTCTGCCGCTGACGCGGGGCGTGGCGATGACGGCGGACGACCACCTGCGGCGCGAGCTCATTGGCGACCTGATGTGCAATGGCGTGCTCGATCTCCCTGCCATCGAGGCGCGCCATGGCATCGATTTCGACGAGGCATTTGCCGCGGAACTGGCCGAACTGGAGCGCCTGGCCACCGACGGACTGGTGTGCCGCGAGCCCGGCCGCATCACGGTGACGCCGCTGGGCCGGCTGCTGGTGCGCCGCGTGGCGATGGTGTTCGACCGCTACCTGCGCGACGACGCAGCCCGGCCCTTCGACAGCGGCACACGCGCCGCCAACGACGGCGCCCAGCCGGTCCGCATCGTGCCGCGCTACTCGCGTGTGGTGTAACCCGAAATATCGATCCTGGCCGCTGGGCGAAAAAAAACCCGCGCGAAATGCGCGGGTTTTTTGTGGGTGTCAGACCGGCTTACTTGGCGGCGTTGGCCATGTAGTCCGACGCGGCGATCACGTCGGCGTCCGGGCCGGCATAGCCGCCCTTGGGCGGCATCACGCCCTTGCCCTTGAGCGCGAAGTTGTGGACCGCATCCATGCCTTCCTTCAGGCGCGGGGCCCAGGCGGCCTTGTCGCCGAACTTCGGCGCACCGGCAACACCGGCGGCGTGGCAGGCGGCGCAGACCTGCTCGTAGACCTTCTTGCCCACTTCGGCCGAGGCAGCGGCCGGCGCGGCAGCAGCGGCCGCCGGAGCGGGTGCGGCAGCGGCTGCCGCAGCTGCCGGGGCGGCGGGAGCCGGCGCTGCCGCGGCAGCCGGGGCGGCGGCTTCAGGGGCTGCGGCCGTTGCAGGTGCCGCAGCGGCCGGGGCCGGCGGCTCGGGGAACTTGGCGCCGCCGGCGTCGGCCAGGTAGACCACGGCGCGGGCCAGTTCGTAATCGGTGTAGTCGTCAGGCGTGCTGCCGGCACGCGGCGGCATCGCGCCCTTGCCGTTGAGTACCGACTTCATCAGGCCGTCGAAGCCCTGGCCGATACGCGCGGTCCAGTCGCCGGCAGCACCGTGCTTGGGCGCACCCGCCGCGCCGGTGGCGTGGCAGGCGGCGCAGATTTCCTTGTAGACCTGTTCGCCGGTCTTGAACACGCGCGGCGCGTTGGGATCCTTGATTTCGAGCGAGGCGACCGGCTTGATGCGATCGTTGACGGCTTCGGCGGCGGTACTCGCGCCGGCGCTTTCGGTCGAGCCGTGTCCGACGAAGTTGACCAGCAGGATGATCACGATGATCGGCACCAGGAACGCCGCGATCACGACTGCGATCAACTGCTTCGGGGTTTTGATGGGAGACTCGTGCTCGGGGTGTTCGTTGTGGACGTCGCTCATACAGAACTCTCAGTTTTGCAGGAAACCTTCTGGCCGCTTACGCTCGGCTTGCTTTTTCTGGCCCTGGTGTGGCCCTTCGCTGACCACTATCCGGCCCCATCCGGACCGCCCGCGCTGCCCTGCGGCCCTTGCCTGACTTGGGTCTGTTGCCATTTGCGTACCTCGGACTGTCTCCCGGACCGGGGCCCGATTGTCGCCGACAACCAGCCGCCCGGATTTGACCCCGGTCGACTCGTTGCGCCGATGGCGCGACGGGCACGATTTGACGCAAATAGCTGGCGATTATAGCGCCAAAGCCCCCCTGCCAGTGCCAAAAAGCGGCGGTTGCGAGACGTTCCCGGATGCCCGTATCGGCCGCGCATGGACGGCGCCGGGCAAAAGCGGTATCCTATGCGACTTTCCTGCGGCGGCATTCGCCCGCCGCAACCGCTGTACCCGCAAAACCGGTTGCAAAACCGTCCTGTGCGCCCGTAGCTCAATGGATAGAGTACTGCCCTCCGAAGGCAGGGGTTGCTGGTTCGATCCCAGCCGGGCGCGCCAATTTTCCTCAGCTGTGCCATGCAGTGTCCGCCTCCCGTCGGGGCATGCTTTAACTCGCGCAACGAAAACTTTCAGCACGCGATCGGGCAGTGGCGCGCGCCCGTGCTGCTAGATTCACACACTCCACCGAACCGGGGCGCGCCGATGGCGCCGATCTTCAGACAGCCATGGCTATTCCGACCAACCGCATTCGCTGGCTGGCTACGCTGGCAGTGGCCGGTGCAAGTGCCACAGCCGTTGCCACGCCGATGAGCTTGCCTGGTGCCTTGCCCAACATGGCCGGGCTGGGCATCGGCTCCACCACCGAGTTTGCCGGCGGCAAGGACCGCATGGTCGGCGCGGTGCCCGGCCTGCGCTATGTCACGCCGGGCGGGCGGCTGCTGGAATGGTACGGGCCGTATGCGCAGTTCAATTTCGGCGCACTGACGGGTTTCCAGTGGGGGCCCGCGGTCGGGCTGCGCCTCGGCCGCAACAACGTCGATGATCCGGTCGTGGCGCAGGTGCACGAGATCGACACCACGGTGGAGGCCGGCGGGTACATCGGCTATGAATACCTGAACCCCGGACGTGTCCCATGGCGGCTGCGCGGCGGCATCAACGTGATGACCAATGCCGGCATCGTCTACGGCGGCAGCCGCGTCACCGCCACCGGCACCTTCTGGATGCCGCTGCACCCGCGCATCTACGCGGGCATGGGCCTGGGCGCGACCTGGGTCAGCGGCAGCTTCAACCGTACCTACTTCGGCGTGACTCCGGAGGACTCGGCAGCGAGCGGCCTGCCCGCTTACAGCCCCGGCGGCGGCCTGGAGCAGTTTACGGGCTGGCTGGCGATGATTTACCAGTTCGACAAGCACTGGTATGGCGGCGCAATGGTCTACGCGCAGCGCCTGGCCGGTGACGCGGCCGACAGCCCCATCGTCACGCAGCGCGGCACGCGCAACCAGATTACCTATGGCATCGGCCTGGCTTATTCGTGGCGCTAGCGCGGTCCGGCGCGGGGCCGGCTTGCTATGATGCAGCCATGGTCGACGAGCTGGTCATTCCCCACCACGAATACCTGATTACCGCGATCCGCGCGCAAGGCGCGGGCGGGCAGAACATCAACAAGGTATCCAACGCCGTGCACCTGCGTTACGACGTACGGGCATCTTCGCTGCCGCCCGACCATAAGGAACGCCTTCTGGCATTGCATGACCACCGCATCACGCGCGACGGCGTGGTGGTGATCAAGGCGCAGCAGTTCCGTAGCCTGGACCAGAACCGCGACGAGGCGGTGCGGCGCCTGCACGAGCTGGTGCGCAGCGTGGCCACGCCGCCGCGCGTGCGCCGGGCGACGCGGCCGACGCTGGCATCGCGCCAGCGCCGGCTGGAGGGCAAGAGCCAGCGCAGCCAGGTCAAGGCGCTGCGCGGCCGGGTGTTCGACTGAGCCGTTGCGTCAGCGCGCCGCCTGCAGCGCGGCGATGCGCTGCTCGATCGGCGGGTGGCTTGAGAACAGCGCCATCCACGACTTGCCGCCGGCGATCCCCATCGCCTGCATGTTCTGCGGCAGACCGTCCGGATCCAGCCCGCCCAGGCGGCGCAGGGCCGCGACCATCGGCGTGGGCGTGCCCATCAGGCCGGCGGCGCCGGCATCGGCGCGGAACTCGCGCCGGCGCGAGAACCAGGCGACGATGATGCTGGCCAGGATGCCGAACACGATCTCGCACACGATCACCGTGACCATGTAGCCGATGCCGGGTCCGCTCGATTCCTCGTCGTTCTTGCGCAGCATCGAATCGACGAAGTAGCCGACCACGCGCGCCAGGAAGATCACGAAGGTGTTGACCACGCCCTGGATCAGCGTCAGCGTGACCATGTCGCCGTTGGCGACGTGTGCCACCTCGTGCGCGAGCACGGCCTCGACCTCCTCATGCGACATCGATTGCAGCAGGCCGGTGGACACCGCCACCAGCGAGCTGTTCTTGGTGGCGCCGGTGGCGAAGGCATTGGGCTCGCCCTCGTAGATGGCGACTTCCGGCATCGGCAGGCCGGCGCGCTGCGCCAGCTTTTCGACGGTCTGCACCAGCCACAGCTCGGTGCTGGTGCTGGGGTGGGTGATGACCTGCGCGCCGGTCGACCACTTGGCGATGGTCTTGGACATCAGCAGCGAGATAAAGGCGCCGCCGAAGCCCATCAGCGCGGCAAATGCCAGCAGCGTGCCCAGGTTGAGCCCGTTGGCGGTCAGGAAGCGGTTCACCCCGAGCACGCTGGCGGTGATGCTGAGGACAAGCATGACGGCGAGGTTGGTCGCCAGGAAAAGCAGTACGCGTTTCATGTGTGTGTGGAGCAGTGGTAGGTCGCGCCATGCGGCGCAAGGGTGCGGTGGGACCGCAGGCGCGCGCCGCATTCGTGTGCGGCACGCGGGTTCGAGCGGGCACGGCCAAGCCGCGCCAGTTAGATCAGGCGCGCGGCGGTCGTGGCAGCCGCGGCAGGTCGGGTTCGGGCAGCAGGGCGCCGGCATAGCGCGGCGGCCCGGCACGGCCGGCCCATGGGGCCAGCCGCAACGGGGTGGCGGGCAGCAGTTGCTCGGCCAGGTCGGCGCCGGGCTGCCATTGCGGCTCGGCGGCTTCGGGAAGCGGCAGGGGATCGCCGGCCGGGTCGCCTGTGACGGCGGCTGGCTCCGCTTCGGCGGCATTCTCAGCGCCGGGCGCAGCGGCAGGTACGGCCGCGGCTTCGGCGGTGGACACCACCGCGTGCGCGAATGCGGCCGCCCAGCCCGGCAGGGGCAGGGGCAGGAACGCCAGCATCATGACCAGCAGGAGCAGCCGCAGGGCGCGCACGAACAGGGAACGGCTTATCGGTGGAAGTGGAAGGAATTCTACAGGATGCCGCAAGGCGCTGGCGCCGCCGTGGCGGCGCTATCACACGGACGACACGGATGGTTGCGGACGCTTCGCCACCCTCTGCAGGATGCAGCAGGCTGGCCTACACTATCGTCAACCCTGTAGTCGTTACAGGGTATGGCAAGGAAGAGGCACATGCGTATCGGCGAACTGTCCCGGTCCAGCGGCTGCGATGTCGAGACCATCCGTTATTACGAGCGCGAAGGGCTGCTCGACGCGCCCCGGCGCGAGGCCAATGGCTACCGCCGCTATGACGAGGGCCATGTGGTGCAGCTGAATTTCGTGCGCCATTGCCGTTCGCTCGGCATGAGCCTGTCGGACGTCAGGCGGCTGCGCGAGTTCGAACGCAACCCGTCGCAGGACTGCGACGACATCAACACGCTGCTGGATCGCCAGATCGCCCAGATCCACGCCCAGCGCGTGGCGCTGGAGGCGCTCGAGGGTCAGCTGCGCGCGCTGCGCGAGACCTGCCGCCATCACCAGCCCGCCAGCGCTTGCGGCATCCTGCAGAACCTGCAGCAGGCGGCGGCGGGGGCGGGCTGTGAGTGCCATGCCACCAACGGGTGACGACCCTGGCTGCAACGCTGTGCTACGATGGTTGCTCCGGTTTCGCACCAGCACGGTGCATGAGCCGGCGCAGCAAGGCAGGTGAGCCACCACTTCCGGGCTCGCCAATGCAACAAGCCATCCGCTGCCGCTTATCCTTTTCGCAATGCCCATGACCGATCGCCTGACGCCGATGCCCGATGCGCCTGTCCGCCCGCTGCGGACCGGCGGCGCGCACGCGTCCGCGGTCGCCCTGTCCCCCAGCCTGCCCCAGCGCGCCAAGCGCGCGATGTCTCCCCGCCGGATCAGCGCACCGCCTGATTCCGCCCGGTTCCCAGCCTGATTCGTCTCCCATAGCGGGGCCCGGGCCGAACCGGGCCCGAGCCAGCGTTTCCGTTGTTGCCGGCGAGCGCCGCAACGCTTTCGCCGATTCGTTGATGCGCGCGCCGCTGCGCGCACGCCAACCCGCAAGACCTGACCGCCGCCGCCCGCCATGCAGGCCGGCCGCGCCCACCCAAGACTGCCGGAGGACCCGCCATGACGGCCACCAAGACCCAGACCGCCACCCTGTACCTGACCGAACTCGACGTCACCCGCCTCGAGCGCATCGCCAGCCGCGCCGGCTCGGCCCAGCTCGAGGACATGCTCGACAGCCTGCTGGCGCGCGCCACCATCGTCGCGCCCGAAGAGATCCCGACCGACGTGGTCACCATGAACACGCGCGTGGTGTGCACGCTGCCGGGCGAGCAGTCGCCGCGCAACTGGACCCTGGTGTATCCCGACGCGGCCGACTTCGACGCCGGGCGGCTGTCGGTGCTGTCGCCGGTGGGCCAGGCACTGCTGGGCGCGCGCGCCGGCGAGACCGTCAGCTACCGCCTGCCCGATGGCCGGGAGCAGCAGGTAAGCATCGCCGAGATCGCATTCCAGCCTGAAGCCGCCGGCCAATATACGCTCTGAGCCCGCCCTCGCGGGTGCGGCCGCCGCCACGCGCAATGGCCCGTGGGGGCGTGTCGCCGGCGATCCGCGGACACCATTCATCGGCAAGCGAGTCGTTTCACGACTCGCAACGCACCATTCGTCGCAGCAGTATTTCTGCTTGCGCGGGCTGTGACTAATCTTCAGTCCGTGCTCGCATCGCAACATAGATTGCAGAGCTGCCGGAGTCTCATCCCGGACCGACAAGAAAGAACGACGAAATCAGTTGAAGGAGTCCCAAATGATCGCCAGACGTATCCTTGGCGGCGCGCTCGTGTTCGCGGCAGTGGCCGCGTCCGCTACGGCGATGGCTGCCCCCGCTGCCAGCAAGGTTGGCAAGTTCGATGTGTATGCCGACGCGCTGCGGGTCGGCAAGTACGATGTGTATACGGACGGCGCCAAGCAAGGCAAGTTCGACACCTACACCGACGGCGCCCGCACCGGCCGCTTCGACCCGTACTCGGAAGGCTCGCGCCGCGACGGCAAGTTCGACACCTTCAGCGAAGGGACGCACAGCTTCAGCGGCGAGATCTCGAAGCGCGGCAAGTTCGATACCTTCAGCGAAGGCACGCACACCTTCACCGGTGACGTGGCCGAACGCGCGCTCGACAACTCGCGCTCCGGCGACGGTTCGCTGTACGGCTATCGCGTCTGATCCCCCGGGTCTGCCCCAAGACCCCGCGCGGCCACTGCGGTGGCCGCAAGTTTTCTCTCCCGCCTGCCCGGCCGACCTCCTCCTCCTTCTCTCTTCGCCTGGCAGGCGTTTTTCTATTCCGTAGCTGCCGCTGCCGCCTGTTCCGGCGCTGGCTGCGCGCGCGGCAAGCGTCGCGCGATGGCCGCGTACAGCAGCGGCACCGCCAGCGTGCCCAGCACGGTCGCGCCCAGCATGCCGCCCAGCACGCCGGTGCCGACCGCCTGCTGCGCGCCCGCGCCCGGGCCGGTGCTCATGGCCAGCGGCACCACCCCCAGCACGAACGCCAGCGAGGTCATCACCACCGGGCGCAGCCGCTGGCGCGCCGCGCGCGTGGCGGCTTCGACCACATCCATGGCGCCGGCGGCGCCGCGCCGCAACTGCTCGGCGTATTCGACGATCAGGATGGCGTTCTTTGCCGCCAGGCCCATGATCACCACCACGCCCACCTTGAAGTAGACGTCGTTGGGCATGCCGCGCAGCCAGATCGCGGCGGCCGCGCCCATCAGGCCGGTCGGCACGATCGCAATCACCGCCAGCGGCAGGGTCCAGCTTTCATACAGCGCCACCAGGCACAGGAAGATAAACAGCAGCGACAGCGCGAACAGCCACGGCGCCTGCGTGCCGGTCTGCTCCTGCTCGTAGGCGCGGCCGGTCCAGCGCACGTCGAATTCGGGACCCAGCCCGCGCACCAGTTCCGCCAGCCGCGTCATCGCCGCGCCGGTGGTGTAGCCCGGCGCCACTTCGGCATTGATGCGCACCGAGCTGAAGCCGTCGAAGCGCTCCAGCGTGACCTCGCCTTGCCCCCATTCCAGCGACGCGAAGGCGGCCAGCGACACCATCGCGCCGTGGACGTTGCGCACATGCACGCGCGCCAGCTGGTCCGGCTGCATGCGGAACGGGGCATCGGCCTGCAGGATCACGCGCCGCACCCGGCCTTCGCGCGCGACTTCGTCGATATAGCGCGAGCCCAGCGTTGCCGACAGCGTGTGGTGCACGGCTTCGGCATCGACGCCGAAGGCCTCGGCCTTGCGGTAGTCGATCTTCAGGTCCAGCGCCGGCACGGGCTGGCCGGTGGTGGCGCGCACCTCGCCCAGCACCGGGTCCTGCCTGGCGCGCTCGATCAGCTTGTCGCGCGCGGCGAACAGCGCCTCGCGGCCGACCGGCTGGCGCGCCACCAGGCGCATGTCCAGGCCGCCGATGCTGCCCAGTTCCGGCAGCGCCGAGCTGTTGTAGGCGAACAATTGCGCCGCGCCGCGGCCTGGCCAGCTTTCCAGGCCGGCCGAAAGTCGCTCCAGCACCGCCTGCGCGCTGTGCCCGCGCCCGCGCGTCTTCCAGTCGGTCAGCCCGATGAACAGGCTGGCGCGCTGCTCGCCGCTGCCGCCGCTGGACCAGCCCAGCACGGCAAAGCTGGAGCGCACCGGGTAGCGCTGGTCGCGCATCCATTGCTCGAGGCTGGCAACCAAACGCCGCGTGTCGGCCTGCGTGCTGCCGGCGGGCAGTTCCACGTCGACCACGATTTCGCCGGTGTCCTCTTCCGGCAGGAAGCCGCTCGGCATTTTCCACAGCGCATAGCCGCACGCCAGCGTCAGCGCCAGGTACACCGCCAGCCAGCGCAGCCGGCGGCGCTGCAGCGCCTGGACCCAGCCGGCGTAGCGTCCGGTGAAGGCGGCGAAGCGCGCATCGAACCACGCCAGCGGCCCGCGCGCCGGCGCGGCGCTGTGACGCAGCAGGCTGGCGCACATTGCCGGCGCCAGCGTCAGCGCAAAGAACAGCGAGAACGCGATCGACACCGCCAGGGTCACGGCGAAATGCCGGTAGATCACGCCCACCGCGCTGCCGAAGAACGCCATCGGCACGAACACCGCGCACAGCACCAGCGTTACCGCGACCAGCGCGCCGGAGACTTCGCGCATCGAGCGGGCCGCGGCCTCCATCGCACCGACGCCATCGGTGCGCATGATGCGCTCGACGTTTTCCACCACCACGATGGCGTCGTCGACCAGGATGCCGATCGCCAGCACCACGCCGAACAGCGTGATCACGTTCAGCGACAGGCCCAGCGCGTACAGGCACGCGACCGTGCCCAGCAGCGACACCGGCACCACGATGCACGGGATCAGCGTGGCGCGCAGGTTGCCGAGGAACAGGTACAGGATCAGGAACACCAGCACCGTGGCCTCGATCAGCGTCAGCACCACGCGCGAGATCGACGCCTGCACGAAGGTGGCGCCGTCATACGAGATCTCATAGCGCACGTCGCCCGGGAAGCCCTTGCTGGCGGCATCGAGCGCGGCACGCACGGTGCGCGAGGTCTGCAGCACGTTGGCGCCGTCGGCCAGCTTCAGGCCGATCGACGCGGCGTTGCGCGTGTTCAGCGTGGAGCCGTAGCGGTAGTCGCTGGCGGCCAGTTCCACCCGCGCCACGTCGCGCAGCAGCACCGCCGAGCCATCGGTGGCGGCGCGTACCACGATGCGCCCGAACGCCTGCGCGTCGCTCATCGGCGCGGGCGGGCGCACGATCGCCTGGAACGACTGGCCCGGCACCGCCGGCGCGCCGCCCAGCTGGCCCGGCGTGACGTTGCCGTTGCGCGCGCGGATGGCGGCCTCGACCTCGGCCGTGGTCAGGTTGAAGGCGTTCAGCTTGTCCGGGTCGAACCATATCCGCAGCGCGTATTCGGCGCCGTAGGGCTCGGCCTTGCCGATGCCCGGCAGGCGGCGCAGCAGCGGCAGCACCGAGCCGGCGGCGAAGTCGCCCAGCGCGGTTTCGTCGAGCTGGCCGCTGTCCGACACCAGCGACACATACATGAAGGCGCTGCTGCTGGCCTGGTCGACATAGACCCCGCCGCGGCGCACCGCCTCGGGCAGCAGCGGCTCGGCCTGGGCCACGCGGTTGCGCACATTGACCTGCGCCAGCTGCGGGTCGGTGCCCTGGCGGAAGCCGAGCGTCACCGTGGCGGTGCCGCCCTCGCTGCTGGAATCGAGGTAGAGCAGGCCGGGAATGCCGTGCATCTGCTGCTCCAGCACCGCGGTGACGCGGTCCTCCACCGTGCGCGCGGACGCGCCGGGGTAATCGGCATAGATGATCACCGTCGGCGGCGCCACCGCCGGATACTGGGCGATGGGGATGCGGTTCAGGGCCAGCAGGCCCGCCACCACGGTCAGGATGGCCAGCACCCAGGCGAACGCCGGGCGCTTCAGGAAAAACGACGCCATGTCAGGTCAGGGCTGGCACGGGCGCACGGCAAGTGAAGATCGGCCGTGGCTCCGGTGCGGTTGGAACGGAACGGCTTGGGTGCGGAGACGCCGCAACGACTGCGGCAAGTTGGCGCGTACACGGGGTACGGGGGTCCGGCGGGGAAGGACCCGGCGCTGCGGCGGGAAAGATCGGTGAGGATCGACGCCGGCGACCGGCCGTCATACTGCGGCCTTGGCGGCGATTATAGACAGGGAAGCGCGGCCCGGACAACGCAAACGTCACATTGTCGGCCCCCACTGAGGTTGGGGGCGGGGCCGGGAACTACAGGTCGCGCGCGGCGAAGGCGTCGCACTTGCGGATGTCGCCGGACTCGATGCCGCGGCGCAGCCAGCGCACGCGCTGCTCGCTGGAGCCGTGGGTAAAGGCTTCCGGCACGACATAGCCCTGCGACTGGCGCTGCAGCCGGTCATCGCCGATGGCGGCGGCGGCCTTCAGGCCTTCCTCGATATCGCCGGGTTCCAGCAGCTGCTGGTTGGCGCGCTGCGCGGTCGCGGCCCACACCCCGGCCAGGCAGTCGGCCTGCAGTTCCATGCGCACCGACAGCTGGTTGGCCTGGGCCTCGCCCATGCGCCGGCGCGCGTTGTCGACCTTGTCCGAGACGCCCAGCAGGTTCTGCACATGGTGGCCGATCTCGTGCGCGATCACATAGGCCTGGGCAAAGTCGCCGCCGGCGCCGAAGCGCTGGCGCAGTTCGTCATAGAAGGCCAGGTCGATATAGACCTTCTGGTCGCCGGGGCAGTAGAACGGGCCCATCGCCGACTGGCCGGTGCCGCACGCCGTCGGCGTGGCGCCGGAGAACAGCACCAGCGTGGGCGGCGCATAGCGGCGGTTGAGCTGGGTTTCGAAGATGTGTTGCCAGGTGCGCTCGGTATTGCCCAGCACCTTGCGCGTGAACACCGTCATCTGGTCGGTCGCCGGCGGCCGGTTGACCTGCTGCTGTTGCTGCTGCGGGCCGGAGCCCTGCAGCACCGACGCGCCCTGCATGATCAGCATCGGGTCGATGCCGAAGAAATACGACGCCGCCAGCGCAATGATGACCGTGCCGATGCCGATCGACTTGCCGCCAAGGCCGCCGAAGCCCCCGCGGCGGTCTTCAACGTGCTGGCTTTCGGCTTCGTCATCTAGGCGCATGGGGGCTCCGGGGGCTTGGGGAAGAGGGCAGGGAAAGTGGAATTCAGTATAGCAATCCGCGCCTGGGCGCTCGCGCTGGCGCTCGTCCCAGCAGCGCGCCGTGCCGGCGGATGTGCCGCGCCACGCCAAAAAAAACACCGCCCACTCGCCCTGGAGACGGGCAATGCGGGCGGTGTGCGGCAAAGCGAAGAAACCGGGTTTGCACCCGGTTCCGTCATGGCGTGGTCGTTCCGCGCGGGAACGCGCGCAGTGCGCTCAGGCCAGTGCGGCCTCGCGTTTGGCCGGCGCGGCGGTCAACGCGCTGGCGCTGACTTCGGCCACGCGCAGCAGGTTGGTGGTGCCGCCCTGGCCGAACGGCATGCCGGCGGCGATGGTGATCTGGTCACCCGGCGCGGCGTAGCCTTCGGCGACGGCGGCACGCGTGGCGGCTTCGACCATTTCATCGACGCTCTGCACGTCCGGGCTCACGGTGGAGTGGATGCCCCACGCGATCGCCAGCCGGCGCGCGATCTCCAGGTTCGGCGTGATGCTGACGATCGGTGCGCACGGCCGTTCGCGCGCGGCGCGCAGCGCGGTCGAGCCGGACGAGGTGTAAGTCACCGTGGCCGCCGCGCCGATGATCTGCGTGACTTCGCGCAGCGCGGCGCAAATGGCATCCTGGCGCGTGTTCAGCGGGGTCTCGTGCTGGGCGTCGAGCAGGTTGCGGTACAGCGGGTCGCGCTCGACCTCGGTAACGATGCGGTTCATCATCGACACCGCCTGCACCGGGTAGCGGCCGTTGGCCGACTCGGCCGACAGCATCACCGCATCGGCGCCTTCATAGATGGCGCTGGCCACGTCCGAGGCTTCGGCGCGGGTCGGCACCGGCGAGTCGATCATCGATTCCAGCATCTGCGTGGCGATCACCACCGGCTTGCCCAGCTGGCGGCACACGCGCAGGATGCGCTTCTGCACGCCGGGCACGCGCTCGGGCGGCAGCTCCACGCCGAGGTCGCCGCGCGCCACCATCACCGAATCGGACACCCGCACGATCTCTTCCAGCTGCTGCAGCGCGGCCGGCTTCTCGATCTTGGACAGGATGCCGGCACGGGTGCCGACGATCTCGCGCGCCTCGACGATGTCGGACGGGCGCTGCACGAACGACAGGCCGATCCAGTCGGCGCCCAGCGACAGCGCGAAGTCCAGGTCCTTGCGGTCCTTCTCGGTCAGCGCCGGGATGGGGATCACCGCGTCGGGCACGTTCACGCCCTTGCGGTCGGACAGCGAGCCGTTGTTGGCCACGCGCGTGGTGATGGTGCCGGTGGTGACCGACTCGATCGCCAGGCGCACCTTGCCGTCGTCGATCAGCAGCGACTGGCCGGGCTGCGCGGCCTGGAACAGCTCAGGGTGCGGCAGGTAGACGCGGGTGCCGTCGCCCGGGGTCGGGTCGCTGTCGAGCACGAACACATCGCCGGTGCGCACCGCGACCTTGCCGGCGGCGAAGGTGCCGATGCGCAGCTTGGGGCCCTGCAGGTCGGCCAGCACGGCGATGGGCCGGCCGGTCTCGGCCTCGACCTGGCGCACCGCGTCGTAGCGCGCGCGGTGGTCGTCGTGCGTGCCGTGGCTGAAGTTCAGCCGGAACACGTCGGCGCCGGCCTCGAACAGCGCGCGGATCACCGCGATGTCGGTGCTGGCGGGGCCGAGCGTGGCCACGATCTTCGCTTTGCGCTGGCGTCTCATGATGTCTCCTCTTCCATTCTCGGTAGCGGCGCGTCGGCGCCGCGAGTCAGTCGGTACTACGTTGGCGGCGATCGTCAGACGATCAGGATCGCGCGGAAATCGTTTACGTTGGTGCGGGTCGGGCCGGTGACGATCAGGTCGTCCAGGCCGGCGAAGAAACCGTAGCCGTCGTTGTTCTCCAGGTGCGCGCGCGCCTGCAGCCCGCGCGCGCCGGCGCGGGTCAGCGTGTCGGGCGACAGCAGGGCGCCGGCGTTGTCTTCGGAGCCGTCGATGCCATCGGTGTCGCCGGCGAGCGCGTGCACGCCGGGCAGGCCGTCGAGCGCCACCGCCAGCGCCAGCAGGAACTCGGCATTGCGCCCGCCGCGGCCCTTGCCGCGCACGGTCACGGTGGTCTCGCCGCCGGACAGGATCACGCACGGCTTGCCGAAGGGCTGGCCGCGCTGCGCCACCTGGCGCGCGATCGCGGCATGCACTTCGGCGACTTCGCGCGCTTCGCCCTCGATGCAGTCGGACAGGATATGGGCCTCGAAACCCAGTTCGCGCGCCCGCGCCGCGGCGGCTTCCAGCGCCTGCTGCGCGGTGGCCAGCGTCACGCTGCGATGGCCGTTGAAGCGGGCGTCGCCGGGCTTGGGGGTTTCGCCGGCGCCGCTCTCCAGGTGCGCGCGCACGTTGGCGGGAACGTCGATGCCGTACTTGGCGATCACTGCCAGCGCATCGGCGCAGGTGGTCGCATCCGGCAGCGTCGGGCCGCTCGCGATCAGGGTCGGGTCATCGCCGGGAATGTCGGAAATCAGCAGCGTTTCTACGCGTGCCGGCGCGCAGTGCAGCGCCAGGCGGCCGCCCTTGAGCGCCGACAGGTGCTTGCGCACGCAGTTCATCTCGCCGATGCTGGCACCGCTCCTGAGCAGCGCCTTGTTCACGGCTTGCTTGTCGGCCAGCGTCAGGCCCGGCGCCGGCGCGGCCAGCAGCGCGGAGCCGCCGCCGGAGATCAGGCACAGCACCAGGTCGTCGGCGGTGAGGCCCTGCACCAGTTCCACCATGCGCTGCGCGGCGCGCGCGCCGGCTTCGTCGGGAACCGGGTGGGCGGCTTCGACCACTTCGATGCGCTGGCAGTCGGCGCCATGGCCGTAGCGCGTCACCACCAGGCCCGACAGCTCGCCTTGCCAGTTCGCTTCCACCGCCTGCGCCATCGCCGCGGCGGCCTTGCCGGCGCCGATCACCACGGTGCGGCCCTTGGGCGGCGCGGGCAGGTGCGGCGGCAGGCAGTGGCTGGCGCTGACGGAGGCGACCGCGGTATCGAACAGGTCGCGCAGCAGCGCGCGCGGTTCAGCGTTGGCTGCGGTGCGCTGGGGCGACAGCAGGGCGGCTTGGGGTTCGGTGACGAGCATGAAGAATCCTGGGTGCTGACGGGTGCGCTGGGTACTTCAGGTACGCACTGGGTACAAAGCGGGTACTGCAAAGCGTGTCGTCCCCGCTGGGCGGGGACGACGGGGTTGCTGCTTACTTGGCGTTGGCGATCTGGTGGTTAGACATGATCTCGATCGCGCGGCACAGGGCCGAGTGGTCCTGCTTGCCCAGGCCGTTGGCCGAGCAGGTATTGAACAGCTCCTGCGCGGTGGCGGTGTTGGGCAGTGCCACGCCCAGCGCCTTGGCACCCTGCAGCGCCAGGTTTAGGTCCTTCTGGTGCAGCTCGATGCGGAAGCCCGGATCGAAGGTGCGCTTGACCATGCGGTCGCCGTGCACTTCCAGGATGCGCGACGCGGCGAAGCCGCCCATCAGCGCCTCGCGCACCTTGGCCGGATCGGCACCGGCCTTGGAGGCGAACAGCAGCGCTTCGGACACGGCCTGGATGTTCAGCGCGACGATGATCTGGTTGGCCACCTTGGTGGTCTGGCCGTCGCCGTTGCCGCCCACCAGCGTGATGTTCTTGCCCATCAGCTCGAACAGCGGCTTGACCTGGTCGAAGGCCTCCTGCGGGCCGCCGACCATGATCGTCAGCGACGCGGCCTTGGCGCCCACTTCACCGCCCGACACCGGCGCGTCCAGGTACGAAGCGCCCAGCTTGTTGATGCGCGCGGCGAAGTCCTTGGTGGCGATCGGCGAGATCGAGCTCATGTCGACCACGATCTTGCTGTAGCTGGCTTCCTTGCCGGCTGCCTTGAACGCGGCGGCCACGCCCTTCTCGCTGAACAGCACTGCTTCCACGTGCGGCGTGTCCGGCACCATGATGATGATGATGTCGGCACGCTTGGCGACTTCCTCGGCGCTGGTGCAGACGGTCACGCCTGCATCGACCAGCGCCTGCGGGGCCGGGTTGACGTCATGCACGAACAGCGTGTGGCCGGCGGCGCGCAGGTGGCCCGCCATCGGTGCGCCCATGATGCCCAGGCCGATGAAGCCGACGTTGCGAGTGGTTGCCATGTGATGTCTCCTTGCTTGAGATTAAATGTGTCTTGGTTCGCGTAGGTAGTAGCGGGATACGACGGCAGCGCGCAGCGCTTACTGCACGCCGTGCGCGGCGCGCCAGCCCAGGCCGGCTTCGGTGGTGGTCTTCGGCTTGTACTCGCAGCCGATCCAGCCGGTGTAGCCGATCTCGTCCAGGAACTTGAACAGGTACTGGTAGTTCAGCTCGCCCGTGCCCGGCTCGTTGCGGCCCGGGTTGTCGGCCAGCTGGACGTGCCTGATCTTCGGCAGGTTGGCCTTGATGGTGTTGGCGATCTCGCCTTCCATCCGCTGCATGTGATAGATGTCGTACTGCACGTACAGGTTGGGCGCGTTGACCTGGGTGATCAGGTCCAGCGCCTGTTGCGTGCGCGACAGGAAAAAGCCCGGGATGTCGAAGGTGTTGATCGGCTCGATCAGCAGGTCGATATGCTCGGCGGCCAGCGCGCCGGCGGCGAAGCGCAGGTTTTCCACCAGCGTTTCCTGCGCCTGCTCGCGCCTGACGTTCTGCGGCAGGATGCCGACCAGGCAGTTCAGCTGGCGCACGCCCAGCACCTTGGCGTACTTGATGGCCTCGCCCACGCCGTCCTGGAACTCGCCGACGCGGTCCGGGTGGCAGGCGATGCCGCGTTCGCCCGCATCCCACTTGCCGGCGGGCAGGTTGTGCAGCACCAGGTCGAGCTGGAAGCGGTTCAGGCGGTCAGCGATCTGGTCCGCATGGAACGCGTAGGGAAACAGGAATTCCACGCCGCGGAAGCCCGCGCGCGCGGCGGCTTCGAAGCGGTCGAGAAAGCCCGCTTCGTTGAACAGCATGGTGAGGTTGGCCGCAAGTTTAGTCATGAGTCTCTCCGGTTTAATTGTGTTGTCGTTCTGCCGGTGCAGAACCGGTGATGCGGGGACGCTGGACTGGCGCGGGCCGTAGCCCGCGCTTTCCATGTTTGAGTGTCGTGGCTTACGCCGTTTCCACTTCTTCCTTCAGGATCGCTTCCTCGATGTCCTCGAGGTCTTCGATCGGCTCGAACTCGTTGATGTTGTCGATCTCGGTGCCCATCGCGATATTGGTCACGCGCTCCAGGATCACCTCGACCACCACCGGCACCGAGAACTCGGCCATCAGGTCGCGCGCTTCGGCGAAGGCCGGGGCGATGTCTTCCGGCTTGAACACACGGATCGCCTTGCAGCCCAGGCCCTCGACCACCTTGACGTGATCCACGCCATAGCCGTTCAGTTCAGGCGCGTTGACGTTGTCGAAGGCGAGCTGCACGCAGTAGTCCATCTCGAAATTGCGCTGCGCCTGGCGGATCAGGCCGAGGTAGGAGTTGTTCACCACCACGTGGATGTACGGCACCTTGAACTGTGCGGCCACGGCCAGCTCTTCGATCATGAACTGGAAGTCGTAGTCGCCCGAGATCGCCACCACGTCCGAATCCGGCGAGGCGGTCTTCACGCCGATCGCGGCCGGGATGGTCCAGCCCAGCGGGCCGGCCTGGCCGCAGTTGATCCAGTGGCGCGGCTGGTTGACCGACAGGAACTGGGCCGCGGCGATTTGCGACAGGCCGATGGTGCTGACGTAGCGCACGTCGCGCGGGAAGTACTGGTTCATCTCGCGGTACACGCGCTGCGGCTTGACCGGCACGTTGTCGAAGTCGCTCTTGCGCTGCATGGTGCGGCGGCGCTTCTGCACGTCGGCGACCCAGCTCTTGCGGCACGGCAGGCGGCCGGCCATCTTCATTTCGCGGGCGACTTCGACGAACAGCTCCAGCGCGGCCTTGGCGTCGGAGACGATGCCCAGGTCCGGGCCGAACACGCGGCCGATCTGGGTCGGTTCGATATCGACGTGCACGAACTTGCGGCCCTTGGTGTAGACATCGACGCTGCCGGTGTGGCGGTTGGCCCAGCGGTTGCCGATGCCCATCACGAAGTCCGAGGCCAGCAGCGTGGCGTTGCCGTAGCGGTGCGAGGTCTGCAGGCCGACCATGCCGGCTTGCAGCGGGTGGTCGTCGGCCAGCACGCCCCAGCCCATCAGGGTCGGCACCACCGGCACGTTGACCAGCTCGGCGAACTCGACCAGCAGTTCCGAGGCATCGGCGTTGATCACGCCGCCGCCGCACACGATCAGCGGGCGCTCGGCCGCGTTCAGCATGGCGATGGCCTTCTCGATCTGGGCGCGCGAGGCGGCCGGCTTGTACGGCTGCAGCGACTGGTACGTCTCCGGATCGAATTCGATCTCGGCAACCTGCACGTCGAACGGCAGGTCGATCAGCACCGGGCCCGGGCGGCCCGAGCGCATGATGTGGAAGGCCTGCTGGAACACCTGCGGCACCAGTGCCGGCTCGCGCACGGTCACGGCCCACTTGGTCACGGGCTTGGCGATCGACTCGATGTCGACGGCCTGGAAGTCTTCCTTGTACAGGCGCGCGCGCGGGGCCTGGCCGGTGATGCAGAGGATGGGGATCGAGTCCGCCCAGGCCGAGTACAGGCCGGTGATCATGTCGGTGCCGGCGGGGCCCGAGGTGCCGACGCAGATGCCGATATTGCCCGGCTCGGCGCGGGTGTAGCCTTCGGCCATGTGCGAGGCGCCCTCGACGTGGCGGGCCAGCACGTGGTTGATGTTGCCCGACTTGCGCATCGCCGAGTAGAACGGGTTGATGGCCGCGCCCGGCACGCCGAACGCGGTGGTCACGCCTTCCTTCTCCAGCACGGCGATTGCCGCGTCGATTGCTCTCATCTTTGCCATGATCTTGTCTCCGGTAATGGTGGGAATTTCGTTGGAGTCGATCCTATTCCCGCAGGGCGGTTGGGATAAACAGAAGAGCGATCAGTTGATTCGATACCTGTAGTACGCAATATGGGCTGGAAAGCCACGTCGGACGGCCGGCGCAGGTACGCCGATGCATGCCATTGGATATGTGGTGTGACGGTACGGACACGCAGCGCAGCGCCGGGTACGCCGGCGCGCCCGCGTGTCGCCGCGGCGCGCTGCGGCAAAATGGCGGCATTTCCTGCCATCCGGGCCGACCATGTATTCCAGGCTGCCATCCACCTATGAACTGCTGGAAGCGCTTGCCGCCGCCGCGCCCGAGGCTGCGTCCGTGCGCGCGCCCGCGCCGGACAGCCGGCTCGGACGCGCGTTGTGGCTAGGCTTTGTCGCGGCACTGACCGCGACCATCCTGTGCGGTGCCGGCCTGGCGGTCTGGCGCCTGGGGCTGAAGCAGGCCGTGCCGCTGTGGTCGCTGCGCGGCTTCGAGGCCCTGCTGGCGCTGGCGGCCGCGTGCTATGTCGGCGCCGGTTTGGCCCGTGCCGGCACGGTGCTGGCGCGGCTGCGCCATCCGCTGCGCTGGCAGGCCGCCGAGCTGGACCGCGACAGCGCTGCCGAAGACGCGCTGCTGCGCCGGCTGGCGCGGATCCCACCGCAGCAGCTGCAGGCGCGCCAGCGGCGCGTGGCGCTGCAGCTGCGGCTGTGGGAGGGCGCGGCGCGCACGCTGGCGGTGTTGCTGGCGCTGGCGCCGGCCGCCGCGGTGCTGGCCGCGCTGCCGCGCCAGCAGGCCGTGGCCGGCACGCTGCTGTGGCTCTACGGCGTGATGGTGGTGACCGGCGCCGCCTGCTACCTGTACCTGCATCTGCAATGCAGCCGGCCGCTGCGGCGCCTGGCCCATGTGCTGGGCGAGGCGGCCGAACTGAACGCGCAGCTTGGCAAGCGCGCGGCTGGCGCGGGCTGAACGTAGCCGCGCACCGGGTGCCGCGGCGTGCCCGTGGCGGGCCCCCGCAGCGGCCCTTATGCGGTGGCCTCGATCCGGTCCATCAGCCGCGCAGGGATGCCACAACCCCGGCGATGCCGCACAATGGCGCCCGGGAGACCAATATCCGATGGACAAACTCAAGCAAATCGAAGCCTTTATCGCCGTGGTGGAGCACGGCAGCATGGCGGCCGCGGCGCTGACCCAGAACGTCACGCCGGTGATGATCGGCCGCCGCATCAACGCGCTCGAAGCCCGCATCGGCGTCAAGCTGCTGCACCGGTCCACGCGCCGCATCGCCGTGACCGAGCAGGGCGCGGTATTCATGGAGCAGTGCAAGAAGGCGCTGGCCGACCTGGACCGCGCCGAGATGCTGATCGCGGAGGGCAAGCACAAGGCCACCGGCCACCTGATCGTGTCGGCGCCGGCGGCGTTCGGGCGCAAGCACGTGGCGCCGCACGCGCCGGCGTTCCTGGCCAGCAACCCCGAAGTGCAGATCTCGTTCAACCTGACCGACCGCGTGGTCGACCTGGTGCGCGAGGGCTATGACGTCGGCATCCGCATCGGCGGCGCCATCGATCCGAACTTCGTCGCGATCAAGCTGGCGTCGAACAAGCGCGTGGTATGCGGCACGCCGGCGTACTTCGCCAAGTACGGCGTGCCGCAGACGCTGGACGACCTGGCGCAGCACAACTGCCTGGCGTTCAACCTGCAGGGCGGCCAGCAACGCGGCTGGTACTTCAGCCAGAACGGCAAGACGGTGACTGTGCGCGTCAACGGCAACCTGGACTGCAACGACGGCGAGCTGCTGCACCGCTGGACCGGCGAAGGACTGGGCCTGGGCTGGCGTTCCACCTGGGAAATCCTGCCGCAGCTGGAGAGCGGCGAGCTGATCACGGTGCTGGACGAATACGCGCTGCCCGCCTACGACATCCTCGCCGTGTACCCGCAGCAGCGTCCGGTGCCGGCCAAGATCCGCTTCTTCATCGAGCACCTGAAGGCGCAGTTCGCGCGCCCGGGCTACTGGATGGACACGGCGGGCGGCAACTGAGGCCGCCGCCGCCGCGCATACCGATACCGATACCGATGCCGATCGCCGCCTGGCTGGCCGACCTCGTCGTCATCTTGCACGCGCTGTTCATCGTGTTCGTGGTGGCGGGCGGCCTGCTGGTATTGCGCTGGCCGCGTGCCGCATGGGTGCACCTGCCCGCCGCGGTGTGGGGCGTGCTGATCGAATGGGCCGGCTGGATCTGCCCGCTGACGCCGCTGGAAAACACGCTGCGCCAGGCCGCCGGGCAGGCCGGCTACAGCGGCGGCTTTGTCGAGCGCTACCTGTTGCCGCTGATCTATCCGGCGGGGCTGACGCCCGCGGTGCAGCTGTGGCTGGGCCTGGTGGTGCTGGTGGTGAACGTCGCGATCTATGCCCTGTGGTGGCGCCGGCGGCGCCACCACTGAGAGCTGTTTTCAGCTTGCCGGCGTGAAGCGCGGCGCGCGTTTCTCCAGGTTGGCCAGCACCGCCTCGCGCTGGTTGGGCGAGCCCACCAGGCGATCCTGCTCGTCGGACTCGGCCTGCAGGATGGCGGCGTGGTCGCCGCGCTCGGCCACCGCCATCAGCCGCTTGGCCGCGCGGATCGCCTCCGGATTCTTCTGCGCGACTTCGCGCGCGGCGGCCAGCGCCGCGGAGCGCGGGTCGTCGGCGAGGTAGGTGCCCAGGCCCAGCTCGCAGGCCTCAGTGCCGCTCAGCACGCGCGCGCTGTAGATCAGCTCGCGCAGCACATCGGGGCGCACCAGCCCGCGCGTCAGCACCATGCCCGCCATGTCGGGCACCAGCCCCCACTTCAGCTCCATCACGGACAGCCTGGCATCCGGCGCGACGTAGCGGACATCGGCGCCCAGCGCCACCTGCAGGCCGCCGCCGAAGGCCACGCCATGCACCGCGGCGAACACCGGCACCGGCAGCTCGCGCCAGACCATGCAAGCGTATTGCGGGCGATTGGAGAGGCCGTGGGTGCGCTTGCCGAGGCGGCCGGCGCCGATGCTGTCGTCGTGCGATTCGCCGCCACCGTCGGACAACATGCCCGCCATGCGGCCCATGTCCAGCCCCGCGCAGAAGGCGCGGCCTGCGCCGGACAGCACCACCGCGCGCAGGTCCGGCAGGCGCGCAAGCTGTTCGCCGGTCTCGATCAAGGCATCGAACATGGCCTGGTCGAGCGCGTTCATCTTGTCGGGGCGGTTCAGGCGGACGTCGGCGACGCCGCCTTCGATCGTCACGAGGATACGTTCATTGCTGGCGCTCATGCGGGCTCCCTGGAAGTGGCGGTAGTGGCGGTCGCCGCGCTCAGCGGCCCTTGAACTGCGGCTTGCGCTTCTCGACGAAGGCGGCCACGCCTTCCTGGCAGTCTTCGCTGCGGCTGGCGCGCGACTGCAGCGTGGCTTCCACCTCGAGTTGCGCGGCGAGGTCGTTGCCGAGGCTCTGGTTGAGGGCCTGCTTGATCATGGCGTAGGCCATGGTTGGCATGGTCGCGAGGTGGCGGGCCAGCTTGCCGGCCTCGTCCTGCAGCGCGGCGTCGTCATGGACCTTCCACACCAGGCCGATGCGGTGGGCTTCTTCGGCGTCGATCTTCTCGGCCAGGATGGCCAGCGCGCGGGCGCGCATCTCGCCGGCGTAGCGCGGCAGGAAGTAGGTGCTGCCGGCATCCGGGATCAGGCCGATCTTGGAGAACGCCTGCAGGAAGCTGGCCGAGCGCGCCGCCAGCACCACGTCGCCCGCCAGCGCCAGGCTCATGCCGGCACCGGCGGCGACACCGTTGACGGCGGTGATGACCGGCTTGGGCATCTCGCGCAGCGCCATGATGATCGGGTGGTAGCGCTCGCGCAGCAGCGTGCCGGAATCGGACACGCCGCCGCCCTGGCGCGCGGCCAGGTCGGCGCCGGCACAGAAGCCGCGGCCGGCGCCGGTCAGCAGCACGGCGCGCACCTCGGCATCGGCCGCGGCGCGGTCCACGGCCTCGCGCAGTTCGCGCAGGATGTCGGCGTTCAGTGCATTGAGCACGTCCGGGCGGTTCAGGGTCAGCGTGGCCACGCCTTCGCTGGCTTGGTAGAGGACGGTTGAAGTCATGGTGGTTCTCCTGGTGTTCTGGGTCGTTGCGGTGCGGATATCGGTGTCGATCTATTGCGGCTTCTTCAGCGCGTCGGCCGAGGCGTCGCCGAGCTTGCTGCCGCCGTCGCAGTCGAGGATGGTGCCGGTGACATAGCGGGCGTTGTCGCTGCTCAGGTACATCGCGGCATCGGCGATGTCGTCCTTGGTGCCGTAGTCGCGCAGCGCCAGGCGCGCCTTGTAGCGGGCTTCCATCTCGGGCGTAGGGGCCAGCCGCGCCATGCCTTCGGTGTCGGCGATCGGGCCGGGCGAGATGCCGTTCACGCGCACGCCGGCCGGGCCCCATTCCATCGCCAGACACTTGATCAGCATGTTGATGCCGGCCTTGGCGGCGCAGGCATGGGCCTGGAACATCATCGCGTTGACCGCCTGCGGCGCGGTGATCGCAATCAGCGACGCGCCCGGCTTGTTGAGGTGGTCGAAGCTGGCGCGGAACACGTTGAAGGTGCCGAGCAGGTCGATATCGACCACGGTCTTGAAGGCGTTGGCCGACATGCCGACCACGGGCGCGAGGAAATTGCCGGCGGCGCCGGAGATGACCACGTCGATCGGACCCAGTTCGTCTTGCGCACGCGCAAAGGCCGCTTCGACCGCGGCGTAGTCGCGCACGTCGGCGGCCATGCCGATGGCGGTGCCGCCGGCCGCGGTGATGGTGTCGGCGGCGGCCTGGATGCGCTCGGCGGTGCGGCTGATCAGCGCCAGCCGCGCGCCGGCGCGCGCAAAGCCGTGTGCGATGCCAAGGTTGATGCCGGAGGAGGCGCCGGCGACGAATACGGTCTTGCCGGCAAAGGCGTCGGGGCGGAAGGCGCTGGGCATGGGAAGTCCTTTTTCGATCGGGAAGCAGGGCGGATTCAGGCGAGGGCTAGCGCCGGCACGGCAGGTATCGCGCGATGGCGCATGGCGGTCTCCCTGTGATCGTTATCGTGTGCGGCCGCCACCGCGGCGTGGCGGGACGGCGCGAGCCTCTGGCAGGGCCTGCGGCATCCTAACCCGAAGGCGCGATTCGCTTTTCACGCTGGCCGCCCCCGCCAGCGCGCCGGAATCGCGATCGACGCGAGCGCGCCGGTATCCGGAGCCCGCGCGGGGCGCCGCAACCTGCTGGCGGAAAAGGGAAAAACCGGTGCGGGACGGCACGGGTTGAAGGCCGCGGGGTAGCCCGCCATTCGGCGCGGCGGAACCCCGTCCTCAGAAAAAAGAAAGCCCGCACACCGTTGCAGCGTGCGGGCAGCCTGCCGACGATGAGGTGCCGGCAGGCAAGTGCTCATGAAGTGCGCCCCCGCGTCTTCATGGCGAGATGAAGTTTGCGCGCGGGCGGCCCGGGGTGCTTTGACTCACGTCAAGCGGCCGGCACCCGGGAAGGAGAGTCGGTAAAAGGGGGCGGCGCCTAGGCCAGCAGTGCGGCCACGAGATCCTTGCCGCGCGCCACCGGCGCGGTTTCCTCGAAATGCAGCGCCCCTTCGACGTGGCCCAGGTGGTCCACCATCAGCGTGACGGCGCGCTCGACATCGCCGGCACGCGCCGCCTCGATAAACTCGCGGTGCTCGTCCGACGAGCAGGCCGCGTCGCGGCGAGACTGGTACAGCATGGTGATGACCGCGCTGCGCGCCGACAGCTCGCGCATCATCTCGGTCAGCACACCGTTGCCGACCACCTCGGCCAGCACGATATGGAAGTCGCCCAGCAGCCGGGTGCGCACCTGGGCATCGTTGCCCGCCAGCGACTTGCGCTCGGCCGCCAGGTGGCGGTCGATGCGCTTGTAGTCGGCGGCGGTGGCCTTGGCGACGAATTCGCGCGCCAGCGCGGCTTCGAGGATGCGGCGCACGGCGAACACCTCGCGCGCTTCCTCGGCGCTGGGCTTGGCCACGAACGCCCCTTTGTCCGGCACGATCTGGATGACCTTGTCCTTGGACAGCATCAGCAGCGCCGCGCGCACCTTGGTGCGGCTGACGCGGTAGACGCTGGCCAGCGCCTCCTCGCGCAGCTTGGTGCCGGGCGGCAGGCGGTGCGAAACGATCGCCGCGACGATGTCGTCGGCGATCGCTTCGGCAGTCATGTCAGGATCGATATGCTCGGGCATGGCAGCGCACTTGCGCAGAGGCTGCGCGGTTGGGGAGATGCGTGATTCTAGCGCCCTGCGACCGGGCCCGGCACGATCGCCGGGGCGGCGGCGTCCTGCGCCATCGCCGCCAGGCCGGCATCCAGGTCGGTGGCCTCGATGGTGCCGTTCAGCACGCCATGGGCCCGGGCGCGGTCGATGTCCTTCTCCCATGCGGCCACCACCACGGTGGCGACGCAGTTGCCGATCAGGTTGCCGAGCGCGCGCGCGATGCCGATGAACCAGTCCACCGACAGCACCAGCACCAGGCCGATCGCCGGGATCGCCGGGTGTGCCGACAGCGTCGCGGCCAGGATCACGATGGCCGAGCCGGGAATGCCGTGCGCGCCCTTGGAGGTGATCAGCGCCACCGCCAGGATGCCGAGCAGGTCGGCCATCGCCAGCGGCGTGTTGGTCGCCTGCGCGATAAACACCGCGGCCAGCGTCAGGTAGATCGAGAACGCGTCGAGGTTGAACGAGTAGCCGGTCGGGATCACCAGGCCCACCACCGACTTCTTCACGCCCATGAACTCGAGCTTCTTCATCACCTGCGGCAGCACGCTGTCGGACGAGGCGGTGCCCAGCACCACCAGCAGCTCGGCGCGCAGGTAGCGGATCAGCTTGATCACCGAGAAACCGCAAGCGCGCATGATGCCGCCCAGCACCACCAGCACGAACACGATCACCGCACCGTAGAACAGCAGCACCAGGAAGCCCAGCTGCTTGAGCGAGCCGATGCCGTACTTGCCGACCGTGAACGCCACCGCGCCCAGCACGCCCAGCGGCGCCAGCTTGATGATGAAGCCCATCATCTTGAACAGCGTGTGCGAGAAGGTATCGATCAGGCTGACCAGCGGCCGGCCCGGCTCGCCCACCAGCGACAGCGCGCAGCCGAACAGGATCGACACCACCAGCACCTGCAGCACGTCGCCGTTGGCGAAGGCGCCGAACACGGTATTGGGAATCAGCTTGAGCAGGAAGTCGACCGTGCCCTGGTCCTTGACCTTGGTCGCGTTGTCGATAAAGCCGGCGATGGCCGAGGCGTCGAGCGAACGGGGATCGACGTTCATGCCCACGCCCGGCTGGAACACATAGGCCAGCAGGATGCCCAGCGCCAGCGCGATGGTGGTGACGACCTCGAAGTACACCACCGCCTTGATGCCGACGCGGCCCACCTTCTTCAGCTCGCCGGCGCCGCAGATGCCGGCCACCACCACGCAGAACACGATCGGGCCGATCAGCATCTTGATCAGCTTGATAAAGGCATCGCCGAGCGGCTTGAGCTTGGCGGCGAACTCGGGGAAGGCGAGGCCGAGCGCCGTGCCGATCACCAGGGCGATCAGCACCTGGCCGAACAGCGAGCGGGTAAAGCGGGTGTGCAGGCGGGGGCTGCCCGGGCGCTGCTGCGAGGGAACTGCGTGCTGCATGGTTGTCTCCGTGCGGGGCCGGTCCCTGTGCGCTGGCCGGCCCATTTCGATCCAGGAATCACCGGCGGCCCCGTGCTGCTCTGACGGCTGGGTTGGGCTGCCGGCCTTACGTTCCGGGCGGGACTCCGGGTCGGGAGTACGCACCGCGTGGGCAGCCCCCCTGTTGGGACGGATCCCACGCCATCCGCTGTCCGGACCGGATTGTCCGCGGCGGATTGTCTGAACGTGGAACCGAATATAGTGCATATCATTTTTGTATGCAATTTTTGAATTCACTGTGCTACCATGAATCGCACAGAATAGAGCTTCGGCCATGGGCGTCCCGCCCGCACTGGCGCCCCGCCAGCCACGCCGCCGCGGCTTTCACGCACTTCCAGCAGGAGACACGCATGGCAGCAAATCCGTCGCCGTCCGCCGCAGAGACTGGCACGCGCATCATGGCCTGGGCCGACGCCCTGGCCGTCCACACCGAGCAGCCCGGCATGCTCACCCGCACCTACCTGACCGAGGCCCACCACGGCGCCGCCGCCCAGCTGACCGAGTGGATGCAGCAGGCCGGCATGACGGTGCGCCGCGATGCCGCCGGCAACGTGATCGGCCGCTACGAGGGCACCACGCCCGACGCGCCGGCGCTGTTGACCGGGTCGCATTTCGACACCGTGCGCGACGCCGGCCGCTATGACGGCAACCTGGGCGTGATCCTGCCGATCGCCTGCGTGGCGGAATGGAACCGCCAGGGCAAGCGCTTCCCGTTCGCGCTCGAGGTGGTAGGCTTCGCCGAGGAAGAGGGGGTGCGCTTCAAGGCCACGCTGCTGGGCAGCCGCGCCATTGCCGGCACCTTCGACAACAACGTGCTGGACAACCTCGACGACAGCGGCAAGACCATGCGCGAAGTGATGCGCGAGGCTGGCTTCGACGCCGCCGCGCTGCCTGCGGCCAAGCATGACCGCAGCAAGGTCGCGGCCTTTATCGAGGTGCATATCGAGCAGGGCCCGGTGCTGCTGAACGAGGGCCTGCCGGTGGGCGTGGTGACCGCGATTTCCGGTGCGACCCGCTTCCTGGTCGAACTCGAAGGCCTGGCCGGGCATGCCGGCACCGTGCCGATGGACATGCGCCGCGATGCCGCCATGGCCGGCGCCGAAATCGGCCTGTATATCGAGAAGCGCTGCGGCGGCAAGCCGGGCCTGGTCGGCACCGTGGGCCAGTTCAACGTGCCCAACGGCGCCACCAACGTGGTGCCGGGCCGCGCCGTGTTCTCCATCGACATCCGCGCCGGCGAGGACGCCGAGCGCGAGGCCGCCGTCAACGACGTGCTGGCCGAGATCGAGCGCGTCTGCGCGCGCCGCAACGTGCGCGCACAGATCCGCAAGACCCACGAGGCCAGCAGCGTCCCTTGCGCCCCGTGGCTGCAAGAGCAATGGGCCGCCGCCATCGCCCGCCAGGGCGTGCCGGTGCGCCACCTGCCGTCGGGCGCTGGCCACGACGCCATGGCCATTGCCGCCATCGCCGATGTCGCCATGCTGTTCGTGCGCTGCGGCAACGGCGGCATCAGCCACCATCCCACCGAAACCATGACCGCCGAGGATGCCGCACTGTCCGCGCGCGTGTTCAGCGATTTCGTCGAGCACTTCCGGCTGCCGCAGTAAGCCAGCGCGCCCGGAAGCCCCACCCGAACCTCCTTCAGTTGTTACGAGAACAAGTCATGACCGCACGAGACAATATGAACCCCATCGAAACCACGCTGACGCAGTTCATCGACCAGCACCGTCCGCAGCAGGAAGCCTTCCTGGCCGAGCTGGTCAAGGTGCCGTCGGACAACCCGGCCGGCGATTGCGACGCGCACGGCAAGCGCGCCAAGGAACTGCTGGAGGGCCTGGGCTTCACGGTGGAGGCCCACAAGGTGCCCGACGAGCAGGTCAAGGCCGCCGGCATGATCAGCGCCACCAACCTGATCGTGCGCAAGCAGTTCGGCACGGGCGGTCCGGTCATCGCCATGAACGCCCACGGGGACGTGGTGCCCCCCGGCCTGGGCTGGACCAAGGACCCGTACGGCGGCGAGATTGTCGATAGCGCCGACAGCGAGCACGGCCCGGTCATGTACGGCCGCGGCGTGGCGGTGTCCAAGTCGGACTTCGCCACTTACACCTACGCGGTGCTGGCGCTGATGGAAGCCGAGAAGCAGGGCGCCAAGATCAACGGCGCGGTCGAGCTGCAGTTCACCTATGACGAGGAAACCGGCGGCGACATCGGCCCGAAGTTCCTGCTGGACAACAACCTGAGCAAGGCCGACTACGCGATCTCGGCGGGCTTCTCGTACGGCATCACCTCGTCGCACAACGGCTGCCTGCACGTCGAGGTGACGGTCAAGGGCAAGCAGGGCCACGCCGCCATGCCGCACACCGGCGTCGACGCGATCGAGGCCGCCACCCACATCCTGCAGGCCATCTACGGACTGCGCGCGGAACTGGCCACGCGCAAGTCGAAGGTGCCGGGCATCGACACCGCGACGCTGAACGTCGGCCTGATCAAGGGTGGCATCAACACCAACGTGGTGCCCGACCTGGTGACCTTCCGCGTCGACCGCCGCATGATCCCCGAGGAAATCGGCTTCGACGCCGAGGGCGAGATCCGCGCCGTGGTCGAGAAGGCCGCCAAGGACCGCCCGGGCATCGAAGTGAAGGTCGAGCGCATCATCCTGGCCGAGCCGCTGTCGGAACTGCCGGGCGTGGAAAAGCTGATCGGCGCGCTGAAGAGCCGTGCCGAGTCCGTCTTCGGCGTCGAGATCCCGGTGCAGGGCGTGCCGCTGTACACCGACGCCCGCCACTACACCAAGCGCGGCATCCCCACCGTGCTGTACGGCGCCGGCCCGCGCACGCTGATGGAAGCGCGCGGCCACAACTCGGACGAGAACCTGCGCCTGAACGACCTGAACCGTGCCACCAAGGTGGTGGCCCTGGCGCTGTCGGATCTGATGAAGTAAGGCTGCGCGCCGCAGGCGCTTGGCTTTGATGGAAAGACGCCACGGGGCCATCCGTGGCGTTTTTTTTAGGGGCAATCCGGTCCCATGCGGTCAGGTCCGGTCTTCGACCGGCGGCCAACAGCGCGACGTGTGCACCAATGCCAGCACCAGTACCGTATCGCCTTCGATCTCGTAAATCAGGCGATAGTGTTCGTGAACCACCAGTTCGCGCGTGCCTTGTACGCTGCCGGCCGGCGCCAGCACGGGAAACGCGCACAATCGCTCCGCTGCCTGGAAAAACCGTTCATCCAGGCGGGCAGCGGCTTCGACGTCATCCTGGGCGATGAACTCGAAGATCAGTGTGCGATCGCGCCGGGCCAGTGCGGTCCAGACCGCCCTCAAGCCCGCCGCCGGGCCGCAGCGCGCCAGGCTGCAAACTCCGCTTCGATCTGTTCCGCAGGGATGCCGCCCGCTTCGCGCAGCGAGGCGCGGGAAGCTTCCACCTTGTTGCGCAGGAAAACCTCGTAGTCGCGCTTTCGGGCGCTATGGTCGAGGAAATCGCGCACCAGGTCCTGAAGCGCTTCCGATGGCGTAAGTCCCTGTGCCGTGGCTTCGGCAATGAACGCGTCATGCAGCCGGGCGTCCAGCGTGAATGTGAATTTGGTTTCTTCCGACACAAGCATTTCCGGTGTCCTCGTAATGACAAAGTATAGGCATTGTCGTTACCAGGACACCTGCACGGCGATAAGACCCGTCTGAACTTGCTGCAGCCGATTCCGCCTATACCGGCAGCGTTGCCGCCCCCGCACCAAGCATCCGCTGCATCAGCACCGTATCGATCCACTGCCCGTGCTTGAACCCCACCGCCTCCAGCCGGCCGACGGTGCGGAAGCCCAGCCGTTCGTGCACGGCCAGCGAGCCCGCGCCTTCGCCGGCGGCGGTGCACGCGATCACGGCGACCATCTGGCGCCACGGGCCGGTTTCGCAGCGGGTGATCAGCGCGGCCAGCAGCGCCTGGCCGAGGCCTTCGCCGACGCGGCGGTGGTCGATGTAGATCGAGTCCTCGATGGCGAAGCGGTAGGCGCTGCGCGCACGGTAGGCCGAGGCATAGGCGTAGCCCAGCACCTCGCCGTCGCGCTCCGCGACCAGGTAGGGCAGGCCCTTGCGGTGCACTTCGGCCAGGCGCAGCTGCAGCTCGTCGAGGCTCGGCGGCACTTCCTCGAACGAGGCGCGGCCGTGCAGCACGTGGTGGGCGTAGATCGCGTGGATGGCGGCAATGTCGGCGCGGGTGGCGTCGCGCAGCGTAAAGGGCCGGCGCATGCCAGGGTCGCGTGGTGCGGTAATGGAAGCAGGAATGGAGGTCATCGGAAATGGCGCCTGTGGCAAGAACCGGTGCAACGCAGGATGCGTGCCGGTGGCGATGCACCGCATGATGCTGCGCGCTGGCCGCGGTCTTGTATATAGTGCGGGTGGATTTGCACCGCATTAGTGCCGACGCCCCGCCACGGGGCGCGGCCATGACAAGAAAGGAACTGCCATGATCACGATCTACCACAACCCCCGTTGCTCGAAGTCGCGCGAGACCCTCGCCCTGGTCCAGGCTGCCGCCGAGCGGCTGGGAGAGCCGGTGGAGATCGTGGAGTACCTGAAGGATCCGCCGTCGCTGTCGACGCTGCGCCAGTTGCACACCCTGCTGGGCGTGCCGGTGCGCGAGATGCTGCGCGACAACGAAGCCCCCTATGCCGAACTCGGCCTGGCCGACCCCGGCCTGACCGATGCCGAGTTGCTGGCGGCGGTGGCCGACAACCCGGTCCTGCTGCAGCGTCCGGTGGTGGTGCGCAACCGCCGCGCCGCGATCGGCCGGCCGCCCGAGAACGTGGCGCCGCTGCTGGCCTGAAATAGAACCGGCCCCCACGATGTGTGGGGGCCGGCCGGTCTGCGAGGCAGTCTGCTTCAGGCAGGGTCGTCTAATGAACACCCAGCCAGTGCATGGCCTCCTGACCGAAAGCGATGGCCGCCAGCACCACCAGCAGCACCACCAGCGTCACGGTGCTGATGTAGAGCGTGGCCTTGGCGACTTCGGCGTCCTCGTCCGAGGTGTGGCGATGGGTAATGGGCGTGGCGTCCCGCGTGGCATGCGGCCAATGGATCCGGCCGGCCAAGTCTCTCAAGTGCAGGTCGGTAGGGAAACGCATGATCGACACCTCCTCGGCAGGCGCCGCGCGGTCCGGGCAGGATGGCTCAAACGTCATATGGCGTGGCTGCGCAAGTGCGCCGGTTAGTCATGGCTCGTTTCGCCCGGTAACGCCATATCCGCTTCTACTATAGCCGGGCTGGCGCCAGATGCGAGCGGCGGCCTGCAAGGGACATGCCGCCGCGCTTGACGCGGCGCAAAATGGCGATCAGGCCTGGTTTGGTGGAGGTGAGGGCACGCTTGCGCTGGCTCCCTCTTCTGGCGGGAGCGCCGCCAGCGCCGCTTCGCGCTCGCGCAGCGTCGCCAGCATGTTGCAGAACAGCGCGCCCTGTTCCATCGCATCGTCGAGCGCCACGTGGGTGTGCGGCAGCGGATCCATCCATCCGGCCGGGAAGGCCGCCTTGACGGTCTTGCGATAGGGCCGCCCGGTCAGCGCGAAGCCCAGCGTCTTGACGTCGAGCGCGGCCCAGCCGAACGGCGAGCGCCCGGCGAAGCGCATCATGTACCAGAACATCCAGGTGAAATCGAAGCCCGCCGGAAAGGCGACGAAGACCGGCTTGCCGGGCAGCGCCTCGACCCATTCGACATAGCGCACCATGGCGTCCTCGGGGCGCTGCAGGTCGCGCCGGCAGGCGCTCCAGGCCTCGGGCTGGGTTTGCCACCACTGCATCTGCACCGGATGGCCGGCGGCGCCCGGCAGGGTTTCGAGATTGGCCGAGAAGGTGCCAAGCACGGTCTTGTCCGCCAGCATCGCCACCGAGGCGAAGGACAGCATCGAGTGCGGGCCCGGAATCGGGCCATCGGCCTCGACGTCGGTGCTGACGTAGATCTCGGGACGGGTGTCGGGCGCCTGTCGCTTGGCCATGGCCTCAGCCCGCTTCGACCAGGTGATCGGCGACGAACGGGTTGTTGCGGCGCTCCTCGCCGAAGGTCGAGACCGGGCCGTGCCCGGGGATAAAGGTCACGTCCTCGCCCAGCGGCCACAGCCGCGTGCGGATCGAGCGGATCAGGTCGGCGTGGTTGCCGCGCGGGAAGTCGGTGCGGCCGATCGACCCGGCGAACAGCACGTCGCCGACCACGGCCAGCCGGTTGGGACGCGAGAAGAACACCACGTGGCCCGGGGTGTGGCCGGGGCAGTGGTAGACCTCCAGGGTTTCGTTGCCGAACTGGACGGTGTCGCCGTTCTCGAGCCAGCGGTCGGGCTCGAAGCTCTCGGCGTGGCCGAAGCCGAAGCGGCGGGTCTGCTCGGGCAGTTGCTCGATCCAGAAGCGCTCGTCCTGCTGCGGGCCTTCGATCGGGATGCCGAGTTCGCGCGACAGTGCCGCGGCGCCGGCGCAATGGTCGACGTGGCCGTGCGTCAGAAAGATCTTTTCCAGCGTGACGCCTTGCTCTTTCACCGCCGCGCGGATGCGGTCGAGGTCGCCGCCGGGATCGCAGACCGCGGCAGCGCCGGTGCTTTCATCGATCAGCAAGGAACAGTTCTGCTGGAAGGGCGTGACGGGAATGAGCAGGGCTTTCATGGAGGTCTTAGGTGGCCGGCGGGTACCGGAACCGGCTTCCTGGCGGCGCGATCGGCGGCGGTGCCCAGCATTGTAGCGCCGGGGACGTTGGACACGCCCGGCGGCTTCGATGTGATCAATGGAGTACCAATCGCAGGCAGCGCTGCATCGGGCCGAATCCCTTGCCACAAGCGGGATTCCAGCCAATTAGGCCCCGATCGTGCGAAATCGCACAGATTTCGTAACAAATTGAAAGAGATAGTCCCAAACAGTCAATGTTAGACTGCCGCCCATGTTACGGATCTCCGCTCTCACCAAGCGCTGGCAACGGCTGGCCAAGCTCGGCGCATGCACCGCATGCGCCGTGGTGCTGGCCGCTTGTGCCACGCCGCCCGAAAGCGATACCGCCGGCACCGACGCCGGCGATGCCGTGCCCACGCGCGCGGCAAGAAACGGCAAGCCGGCCCGGACCGAACGCGCCGAGACCAGGCCCGCCACGCGCACGCCCGACACCGGCAGCTGGAACCTGTTCGGCTATGACCCCGACGAAGGCCGCAGCGGCAACTCGCTCGAAGGCCTGCGCGCCGACATCGGCACGTTCGAGCAGCGCGGCGTGGCCTCGTGGTACGGCAAGGGCTTCCATGGCCGCAAGACCGCCAACGGCGAACGCTTCGACATGCGCGCCATGACCGCGGCGCATCCGTCGCTGCCGCTGGACAGCTGGGTGCTGGTGCGCAACCTGCGTAACAACAAGGTCGCGGTGCTGCGCATCAATGACCGCGGCCCGTACCACGGCAACCGCGTGCTGGATGTGTCCTACGGCGCCGCGCGCCGCCTGGGCTTTGTCGAGCGCGGCGCCACCAACGTCGAGATCCGCCGCCTGACCCGCACCGAAGTCGCCGCGCTGGGCCCGCAGGTCGATGCCGGCGGCACCGAGGCCGGCGACGGCAGCGGCGACGACGACGTGTCCGTGCCGGAACTGGCCAATTCGCTCGCGCCCGCCAAGGCGGGCAAGGCGTCCAAGGCCAGCGGCAAGACCGTCAAGCGCAAGCGCCGCTGAGCGCGCCAGCGCCGCCGCATGCCGCCGCGCGCTGACACTTCCTCCTTACATTCTGACCTGCAGGCCCGCGCGCGGGCCATGGCATCAATCGTCGCCGGCACGCTGCGCCAGCGCCAGCTGATACAGCGCGCCGGTGTCCGCGCCGGTGATCGCGGCCGCCAGCTTGGCGGCGCGCTTGGCCGGCAACTCCGCCAGCAGCAGCGCCAGCACGCGCTGCGCTTCGGCATCCGGCAGGCCCTCGGCGGCCGCGCTGCCGGCACCTTCCACCACCAGCACGAATTCCCCCTTGGCCCGGTTCGGGTCGGCCGCGAGCCAGGCCGGCGCCTGCGCCACCGGCATCACGGCGATGTCCTCGAACAGCTTGGTCAGTTCACGCCCGACCAGCAGCCGGCGCTCGCCCGGCAGGCCCGCGGCAAGCGCCGCAAGTGTATCGGCGATGCGGTGCGGCGCCTCGTAGCAGACCCAGGCGTGGTCCAGTGCCGCCAGGCGAGAGATGGCCTCGGCGCGCGCCTTGGTTTTGGGCGGCAGGAAGCCGGCAAAGGTGAAGCGGCCCGCGCCGGCATCGAGCAGGTCGCCCGCCACCGACAGCGCCGCCACCGCCGCACTGGGACCGGGCAGGGGCACCACCGGATGGCCGGCGGCGCGCACCGCCTCGACCAGCCGCGCGCCGGGGTCGGAGATACCGGGCGTGCCGGCGTCCGAGACGTAGGCGATGCGCTCGCCCGCCGCCAGGCGTTCGGCGATGCGACCCGCGGCCTCGCGCTCGTTGTGCTCGTGCACTGCCACCAGCGGGCGCTGCAGGCCGACGCGCGACAGCAGCTGGCCGGTGTTGCGGGTGTCTTCGCAGGCCACCGCGTCGGCCAGTCCCAGCACATGCAGCGCGCGCAGCGACAGGTCGGCGACATTGCCGATGGGCGTGGCCACGACATAGAGCGTGCCGGCCGGGTACGACTGGCTTGCCGCCAGGGAGATCCAGTCACTCATGCTTGAGAACTTCCGTTGATGCCATCATTCAAATCCACCACGCAGGTGCCGCTCAGGCAGGCCCCGCTCAGGCAGGCGCCAAGCCGCCAGGCACGCGGGGCGCAGGCAGAGGACCGGGCCCTGGCCCATTTGCGGCGCCAGGGCCTGGAGCCCGTGGTGCGCAATTATCGCTGCAAAGGCGGCGAGATCGACCTGGTAATGCGCGCGCCCGATGGCACGCTGGTGTTCGTCGAGGTGCGCCAGCGTAGCGGGCGCGGCTTCGGCGGCGCCGCGGCCAGCGTCACGCCGGCCAAGCAGCGACGCGTGCTGCTGGCCGCCGGGCACTACCTGGCCACGCTGGCCCGGGTGCCGCCATGCCGCTTCGACGTGGTGGCGCTGGAGCCCGGCCGGCTGGAGTGGCTGCAGCACGCCTTTGACCTGGATGCCGCCGGGGCTGGGTCATAATGCACGGCAGACATGAGCGGCAAACATGAGAGGCGATTCGCGGATCGCCATCGCAACAAACCGGCCCCAGAGCCATGAGTATCGACAGTATCCAGCAACAGTTCCTAGACAGTGCCGAAGCCAAGCGACAGGCCGCGGCGGTGATGGCCCCCTATATCGACGCCGCGGTGGAACGCATGGTCGGCGCGCTGACCAGCGGCAACAAGATCCTGGCGTGCGGCAATGGCGGCTCGGCGGCGCAGGCGCAGCATTTCGCCGCCGAGCTGGTCGGGCGCTTCGAGCGCGAACGGCCCGGCCTGGCCGCGATCGCGCTGAGCACCGACGGCTCGATCCTGACCGCGATCGGCAACGACTACGACTTCAGCAAGGTGTTCGCCAAGCAGGTCGAGGCGCTCGGCCAGCCCGGCGACATCCTGCTGGCGATTTCCACGTCGGGCAACTCGGACAACGTGATGGCCGCCGTCGCCGCCGCGCGCCAGCGCGAGATGGCGGTGGTGGCGCTGACCGGCAAGGGCGGCGGGGCCACCGCCGGCCTGCTCGATGAATTCGACATCCACCTGTGCGTGCCGAGCGAGCGCACCGCGCGCATCCAGGAAGTGCACCTGCTGACGCTGCACTGCCTGTGCAACGGCATCGACGAGGCACTGCTCGGCGAGGCGTGATGCCGGGCATCCGCCGACCCTCCCATTCCCAATATCCCGACACAGCAAGGACCGCATGACCCATCTGCCCACTACGCAAGCTCCCCGGAACGGCGCGGCCGCGCGCCATCCTTCCCGCCCCCTGGCTGGCTCTGGCCTGGGCCGCGCCGGCCTGGCCGCGGCCGCGATGGTGTGCGCCACGCAGCTGGCCGGCTGCTTCCCGGTGATCGCCGGCGCCATGGGCACCGGCGTGGCCATGGCCACCGACCGCCGCCCGGCCGCCACCCAGACCGTCGACCGCGGCCTGCAGCTGGAGGCCGAGAGCACCATCAACTCGCGCTACAGCGGCCAGGCGCGCGTCAACGTGACCGTCTTCAACCGCAAGGTGCTGCTGACCGGCGAGGCCAGGAACGACAGCGTCAAGCAACAGATCGAGCAGTACGTGCGCGGCCTGCAGAATGCGCGCGTGGTGATCAACGAGCTCGAGGTGGTCAACTCGCCCGGCTTCATGACCCAGAGCCAGGACGCCTACCTGACCAGCAAGGTCAAGACGCTGCTGATGACCGCCGAAGGCGTGCCGTCCAACTCGATCAAGGTCACCACGGAAAAGAGCGTGGTCTACCTGCTTGGCGTGGTCACCAGCGCCGAGGGCGACCGCGCCACCGACGTGGCGCGCAATGCCTCGGGCGTGACCAAGGTGGTCAAGGCCTTCGACTACGTCAACGACACCGAGCGCGCGCGCCTGGACGCGGCCTCGACCTCGGAGAACCCGTCGTTCGACGGCAGCGTCGGCACGCCGGCGCCGGTGCAGTCGGTGCCGGGCGTGGGCGGGCCGATCGATGCGCCGGCGGGTGCGGCACCGGGTACCGCCGGCAGCGCGGGCGCCACCACCGCGCCGGTCGCGGCCCCGGTCACTTCGCCGGTGGCGCTGCCGCCCGGCCGCAACCTGCCCTGAAGCGCGCAGCGCTCGCCCGGCTTCGGCCGGTCAGGACGGCGCCCGCATATGCGGGCGCCGTTTTTCGTTCTGCGGTTTGCAACGCACACCGGGCCCGGCCGATGTGCTACGGTTGCCACGCTGGCGGATTGCGCTGAGTGCGCTGACTGCGATAGCGCTGCGCCGGCCCCCAGACGGAGCGAGACCATGACAACAACGATCCCCCGGCCTGCCTGGCATATACCGCGCCGACTGGCGCTGCTCGCAGCGATGCTGTGCGCCCAGCCGGCGCTGTCGGCTGAACCCGCCGGTGCTCCCACCCAGGCCACCGATGCCGCGCTGCGCGCGCGCAGCCAGGCCGCCGCCTGCACCAGCTGCCACGGCCCGGCCGGCCGGGCCCCGGCTGGCAGCACGATCCCGCCGCTGGCCGGCCGCCCGCAGGCGGAGCTGGCCGCGCAGATGCAGGCCTTCAAGGCCGGCACGCGCCCGGCCACCGTGATGCACCAGATTGCCAAGGGTTACAGCGACGACCAGATCGCCGCGATCGCGGCGTGGTTTGCCGCCGTGCGCTGACAGGAGCGAGCCATGCACAGACGAAGCTTCCTCGGCGCCGCGGGCGCCGCAGTACTGGGTACGGCCGGGATCCGGCCGGCACGCGCCGCGGCCCGCGCTCGGGTGGTGGTGGTCGGCGGCGGCTATGGCGGCGCCACGGCGGCGCGCTACCTGCGCGAATGGAGCGGGCAGGCGATCGAGGTGACGCTGGTCGAACCGAATCCGGCCTTTGTCTCGTGCCCGCTGTCGAACCTGGTGCTGGGCGGCAGCCGCCAGCTCGGCGACCTGACGCTGCCGTACGACGCGCTGGTGCGCCGCCACGGCGTGCGGCTTGCGCGCGACACCGCGGTCGCCATCGACCCGGCCCGGCGGACCGTGCGCCTCGCGGGCGGCAGCGTGCTGCCCTATGACCGCCTGCTGCTGTCGCCTGGCGTCGAGATGATGCGCGACGCGCTGCCGGGGCTGAAGCGGCCCGGCGGCGAGCAGATCCTGCATGCCTGGAAGGCCGGCCCCGAGACCGTCGCGCTGCGCCGCCAGCTGGAGGCGATGCCCGACGGCGGCACCTATGCCATCAGCGTGCCGCTGGCGCCGTACCGCTGCCCGCCCGGCCCGTACGAGCGCGCCTGCCAGGTCGCGCACTATTTCAGGCAGCACAAGCCGCGCAGCAAGGTGCTGATCCTGGACGCCAATGCCGACATCACCTCCAAGGCCGCGCTGTTCCGCCAGGTGTGGGCCACGCAATACCCGGGCATGGTGGAATACCGGCCGCAGCACGAGGTGGCCGATGTCGACCCCGCCACGCGCACGCTCAAGTTCGAGGTGCAGGACGATGTGCGCGCCGACGTGCTCAACGTCCTGCCGCCGCAGCGGGCCGGCGCCATCGCGGTGTCGGCCGGGCTGGCCACGGCCAATGGCAAGTGGTGCGAGGTGGACTTCCTCAGCTTCGAGTCGCGCGCCGCGGCAAATATCCATGTGATCGGCGACGCCATTCAGATCGCGCCGCTGATGCCCAAGTCCGGCCATATGGCCAACCAGCACGGCAAGGTCGCGGCGGCGGCGCTGGTGGCGCTGCTGTCGGACCGCGCCCCGGACCCGGAGCCGCTGTACAACAACACCTGCTACAGCTTCACCTCCGACCGCGAGGCGGTGCATGTGTCCAGCGTGCATCGCTACGACGCGGCGCAGAAGACCATGGTCACGGTGCCGGGCTCGGGTGGGCTGTCGCCGGCGCCGACGGTGCTGGAAGGTGACTACGCGCTCGCCTGGGCGCGGGGAATCTGGGCGGAGATGCTGGCCTGACGGTGGCGGCGCTGCCTGCGCTGCCGGCGGCACGGCTGCCCGCACAAAACCGCAAGAACGTGCAATGCCGCGCGCGCCTGCGCTGCTACGCTAGGCGTCCCGATCGAACTCGCGCCCGCGCCCGGCATCCCCCATGCAAGCCAGAGACCGTCTCCTCGCCCTCGCCATCGTCTGCGTCTGGGGCGTCAACTTCGTTGTGATCAAGGTCGGGCTGGCGGGCATGCCGCCGATGCTGCTGGGGGCGCTGCGCTTCCTGCTGGTGGCGTTCCCGGCCATCTTCTTCATGCCGCGCCCGCGTGTGCCGTGGCGGCTGCTGCTGGCCTATGGCGCCACCATCAGCCTGGGCCAGTTTGCCTTCCTGTTCTACGCCATGGCGGTCGGCATGCCGGCCGGCCTGGCGTCGCTGGTGCTGCAGTCGCAGGCCTTCTTCACGCTGGCGATCGCCGCGCTGTGGCTGGGCGAGCCGGTGCGCTGGCACAACTTCGCCGGCATGGCGGTGGCGGCCGGCGGGCTGGCCCTGATCGGCGCCGGTGCCGGCGCGGGTAGCATGGGCGGCATGAGCGCGGCGGGCTTCGTGCTGACGCTGTGCGCGGCGTTCTGCTGGGCCAGCGGCAATATCGTCAGCAAGAAGATCGGCCCCGTGGACCTGCTCGGGCTGGTAATCTGGGGCGCGCTGGTGCCGATCGTGCCGTTCGCGCTGCTGTCGCTGTGGTTCGAGGGGCCGGCGCGCATCGTGCAAAGCGTGACGCAGGTGTCCGGCATGGCGGTGTTTGCGGTGGTGTACCTGGCATTCGCGGCGACGGTGTTCGGCTACACCATGTGGGGCCGGCTGCTGACGCGCTATCCGGCCAGCCAGGTGGCGCCGCTGACGCTGCTGGTGCCGGTGGTGGGGCTGTTGTCGGCGCACGTGCTGCTGGGCGAAGACCTGTCCGGCCTGCAGTGGATCGGCGCCGCGGTGGTGATGGCGGGGCTGCTGCTCAACGTGTTCGGCCAGCGCCTGTGGGCGGGCAGGGCGCTGGCGCGCCGCTGAGCCGGCGCAAGGGGTGCAGGGAGGCAGCATGTTGTGCTGCATCAATGGGTAAACACTATATGCGCATTCACGCATATACGAATATATTGGACGGCATGGAAGAGCTGGATCGCGTGTTCGAAAAGGTATCGGGTTACTTCAGCCTGCTGGCGGAGCCGACGCGGCTGAAGATCCTGCACGCCTTGTGCGATGGCGAGAAGCCGGTCAGCACGGTGGTCGAGACGGTGGGTTCGTCGCAGACCAACGTGTCGCGGCATCTCAACGCGATGTACCGCTCGGGCGTGCTGTCGCGCCGCAAGGAGGCGAACCTGGTGTTCTACGCCATTGCGGACGAAAGCGTGATCGAGCTGTGCCGCACGGTCTGCGTGCAGGTGGCGAGCCGGCTGGAGGACAACGCCTTGCCCTCCGGCGTGGTCGACCGCTTCATGGCACAGCCGGCGCCGGAAGCCCCGGCGCGCCGGCGGCGCACCGCAGGCTAGCCGCGCCACCACTCTTCCGGCAGCAAACGGCGGCGCCGCACCCGTTGCGGCGCCCGGTACAACAGGCACGCCGACCGGTCTGACCGACCGGGGCGAGCGCGCCGGAGGAGACCGCATTGCAGGAACGGAACCGGCCCGGGCGCATCGTGCCCGCGCCCGAGCACTTCGTCAGCGCATCGCTGCAGCAGGACATCGGCCGGCACGGCCTGGACGCGCCGCGGCGCGACTTCCTGCGCAAGAGCTTCCTGGGGGCCGCCGCGGGCATTGCCACGGCGGCGGCGGGCCGGCACGCGCTGGCCGCGGACGGCGCGAATGGCGATCCGGCCATCCTGCAGCCGCAGCCGTGGGCCACGTCGCTGGGACAGCCGGTCGCGGCGCGCCCCTACGGCCAGCCCTCGGTCCATGAGAAAAACCTGATCCGGCGCGAGTCGCCCGGCCTGACCCGGGTGTCGGCGGCCTCGGTGGCGTTCGCGCCGCTGCAGGGCTTCTTCGGCATCATCACCCCCAACGGCCTGCACTTCGAGCGCCACCACCAGGGCTGGCACGATATCGACCCGGCCCGCCACCGGCTGATGATCAACGGCCTGGTGCGCACGCCGCGGGTCTACACCATGGACGACCTGATGCGCCTGCCGGCGGTGTCGCGCATGCATTTCATCGAATGCGGCGCCAATACCGGCATGGAGTGGGGCAACGTCGCGGTGCCGACGGTGCAGTACACCCACGGCATGCTGTCGTGCTGCGAATTCACCGGGGTGCCGCTGCGGGTGCTGCTGGACGACGCCGGCGCCGACCTGCGCCGCGGCCGCTACCTGCTGGCCGAGGGCGGCGACGGCTCGTCGATGACGCGCACCATCCCGATGGAGCTGGCCGACGAGATCATCGTCGCCTGGGGCATGAACGGCGAGATGCTGCGTCCCGAGAACGGCTACCCGCTGCGGCTGGTGGTGCCTGGCGTGCAGGGCGTGTCGTGGGTCAAGTGGCTGCGCCGGCTGGAGCTGGGCGACCAGCCCTGGAACGCCAAGGACGAGACCATCCACTACGTCGACATGATGCCCGACGGCAAGCTGCGCCAGTACACCTCGATCCAGGAGTGCAAGTCGGTCATCACCACGCCGTCGGGCGGCCAGCAACTGGTGGGCAAGGGCTTCTACAACATCAGCGGCCTGGCGTGGTCGGGGCGCGGACGTATCAAGCGGGTCGATGTCTCGACCGACGGCGGGCGCAACTGGCGCACCGCGCGGCTGGAGGCGCCGGTGCTGTCCAAATGCCTGACGCGCTTCAACCTGGACTGGGTCTGGGATGGAGGGGACAGCGGCCCGGCCATCCTGCAAAGCCGCGCCATCGACGAGACCGGCTACGTGCAGCCGAAGCTGGGGCAGTTGCGCGCGGTGCGCGGCACGCGCTCGATCTATCACAACAACGCGATCCAAAGCTGGCAGGTCGCGGCCGGCGGCGAGGTGACCAATGTCCATGTGGGCTGAGCTCAGGGTCGCGGCGGCGCTGCTGCTGGCGGCCGGGTGCGCCGTGCCGCCATCCGCGGCGGCAGCCGGCACGAGTGAAGCGCGTGCGGCACTTGGCCGCACCGCCACGCCGGCAGAGCTGGCCGCGTGGGACATCGACGTGCGTCCGGACTTCAAGGGCCTGCCCAAGGGCAGCGGCACGGTGCCGCAGGGGCAGAAGGTTTGGGACGGCAAGTGCGCGTCGTGCCACGGCGACTTCGGCGAATCCAACGAGGTGTTCACGCCGCTGGTCGGCGGCACCACCGCCGAGGACATCAAGCGCGGTCGTGTCGCCGGCATGACCGGCAACCAGCCGTACCGCACCACGCTGATGAAGGTCAGCACCGTCAGCACGCTGTGGGACTACATCCACCGCGCGATGCCGTGGAACGCGCCCAAGAGCCTGAGCGCGAACGAGGTCTATGCGGTCACTGCCTACCTGCTACACCTGGGCGAAATCGTGCCGGCCGATTTTGCGCTGTCCGACACCAATATCGCCGAGGTCCAGCGGCGCATGCCCAACCGCGCCGGCATGACCACCGACCACGGCCTGTGGCCGGGGCGCGGCCGGCCGGATACCGGCAACACCGCATGCATGTCGCGCTGCGCGGAGCAGGTCACGATCGCTTCGTCGATGCCGGACTACGCCCGCGACGCCCATGGCGACCTGGCACAGCAGCAGCGCGCGTTCGGCCCGGTGCGCGGCATCGCGGCCGCCGGCGCGGCCAGGCCAGGCGGCGCTGCCGTGGCCGCGGCGGCGCCTGCGCCGGGCGCGCGCCTGGCCAGCCAGTACCAGTGCGTGGCCTGCCACGCGATGGACCGCAAGCTGGTGGGGCCGTCGTTCGCCGACATCGCGGGCAAGTACAAGGGACAGGATGCGCATGCGGCACTGGCGCGCAAGGTCAAGGCGGGTGGGCAGGGCGCCTGGGGCGCGGTGCCGATGCCGCCGCAGCCGCAAATCCCGGATTCGGACGTGCAGGCCATGGTGGGCTGGATTCTTGAGGCAAAATAGCGGACTGGCCGCCGCAGTGCCCCCAGGCGGCGGCCGGTGTGTGCCGCCAGGCCATTGCAGCACGGCCGCGCGGCCTTTGCCGTCCCCACGGCTTTACAGAGCTTGGAGAGCTTAACAATGAAGCAGTTTGTCATCGCAGCGCTGATGCTCGGCGCCGCCGCATCGGCCCACGCGGTCGATGCCGCCAAGGCACAGGAGATCGCCAACAAGAACGCCTGCATGGGTTGCCACCAGGTCGACAAGAAGCTGGTCGGCCCGTCCTACAAGGAAGTGGCGGCCAAGTACAAGGGCGACAAGAACGCCCTGGCGACCCTGAGCAAGAAGGTCAAGAGCGGTGGCTCGGGCGTCTGGGGTCCGGTGCCGATGCCGGCCAACGCCGCCATCAGCGACGCCGACCTGAAGACCGTGGTCGAGTGGGTGCTGGCAGGCGCCCCCGCCAAGTAAGACCGACTGCCATCGCGGGCAGTCCGCCGATGCACCGGGCCGGGCGGTGAATGCCGCGCGGCCTGGGACAACCAGCGGCCGGCCATGTACCGGCCGCATGCAACACCCCTGAAACGGTCCACGACCGACTGGAACGGAGTAGCCGGAGAGCAAGCAATGAATTCCAAACGACGAGAAGTGCTGCGGGTCACCGCTGTCCTGTCGCTGATGGCCGCCACCGGCCTGATCAGCGAAGCGCAGGCGGCCGAGTGGAACAAGAACGCCTTTGACGGCAAGAGCGTTGCCGACGTGATCAAGGCCCTCGGCGGCAGCGGCACCGAGAAAAGCACCGCCATCACCTTCACCGCCCCCGATATCGCCGAGAACGGTGCCGTGGTGCCGGTGGCCGTGACCAGCACCCTGCCGGATACCGAGCAGATCGCGATCCTGGTGGAAAAGAACCCCAACACCCTGGCCGCCGACTTCATCATCCCGGCCGGCACCGAGCCGTTCGTCTCCACGCGCGTGAAGATGGGCCAGACTTCGGTGGTGCACGCCGCGGTCAAGGCCGGCGGCAAGTGGTACGTGGCATCGAAGGAAATCAAGGTCACGCTGGGCGGCTGCGGCGGCTGACGCCGCGCCCCGGACCCCGGACCGAGATTCCCGCCAAACTGCAACAGGAGAAACACATGGCAGACCCGATGCGCGTACGCGCCACCGAAAACGGCGGCGTGGTGGACGTCAAGATTCTGATGAAGCACGACATGGAGACCGGCCAGCGCAAGGATGCGTCCGGCAAGGTCGTCCCGGCCTGGCATATCCAGACCGTGAGCGCCCAGTGCAAGGGCAAGGAAGTGTTCCGCGCCCAGTTCGGGCCGGCGGTGTCCAAGGACCCGTTCCTGAACTTCAAGTTCAAGGGCGGCGCCAAGGGCGACAAGGTCGCCGTGACCTGGACCGACAACAAGGGCGACAAGCGCACCGACGAGGCCACCATCGCCTGAGGCCGCGCGCCACGCTGGCAGGCCGCCGGCACGCCGCGCCGTCCTCTGCTAAGGTTCGGGGCGGAATGCCGGGACCGACCCGGCCCGAAGGAGCATTATGCGGCGAGCATTTATTCGAGCATCGGCGGCGCTGGCCGCCATCGGCCTGGCGGCGAAGGCCTCGGCACAGTCCGGCCAGTCAGGGCCGGCCGGGGCGGGCAAGGGCGGGCGCGTGAAGGTGGTGTACCAGTTGTCGGAAGGCATCGACCAGGCGGTGCGCGCGATGGGCAACCTGCGCAACCACCTGAATGGCGCCCCCGGCACCAGGATCGTGGTGGTCGCGTTCGGCTACGGCGTCGACTTCCTGGTGGAAGGCGCCAAGGACTCGCGCGGCAACAGCTTCGAGAGCCCGGTGGGCGCGCTGGCCGCCGAAGGCGTGGAGTTCCGCGTCTGCCGCAATACGCTGACCGCGCGCAAGATCAGTGAATCGCAGCTGTTGATGGAAGCCAAGGTGGTCCAGGCCGGCGTGGTCGAGATCGCCCGCCTGCAGGCCGAGGAAGGCTACGCGTACATCAAGCCCTGAGCCGGGCTGGCGCGGCCTGACGGCAAGACAAGAGAGAAGAATCGAGAAAAGAGTGGCCCGTCCCGCAAGGCGCGGCCGCGAGGAGGAAGCCCCATGAAACCGATCCCAAGCCTGGCCCGGCGCGCAGCGCTGGCGCTGGCCGCCACCGCGGCGGCCGCGGGCGCCGCCGCCGTGCACGCGCAGGGCAGCACCGCCGACGAAATCGCCAAATACCGCCAGATGCTGGCCGAAGGCAATCCCGCCGAGCTGTGGGAAGCCGCTGGCGAAGAGCTGTGGAAAAAGCCCGCGGGGCCGAAGAACGCGTCGCTCGAGCAATGCGACCTGGGCAAGGGCCCGGGCGTGACCAAGGGCGCCTACGCCGAGCTGCCGCGCTACTTCAAGGACACCAACAAGGTGATGGACCTGGAGCAGCGGCTGGCCCACTGCCGCATGACGCTGCAGGGGCTGAGCAAGGAAGAGGCCACCAAGAACCCGTTCTCGTCGTCGGGCAAGCCGTCCGAGATCGAACGCCTGGTGGCCTACCTGACCGGCGAGTCGCGCGGCGTGAAGATGAACGTGCAGCTCGGCCATCCGGAAGAGAAGCGCACCTATGCGCTGGGCGAGAAGATGTTCTTCTACCGCGGCGGCGCCTACGACTTTGCCTGTGCCACCTGCCATGCGGTGGACGGCCAGCGCATCCGCCTGCAGGACCTGCCCAACCTGCTGACCGACAAGGGCGCGCAGGCGGCCTACACCACCTGGCCGGCGTACCGCGTGTCGCAGGGCGAGGTCCGCACCATGCAGCACCGCCTGTACGACTGCCTGCGCCAGCAGCGCTTTCCCGAACCCGCCTATGGCTCGGACGTGATCACCGCGCTGACCATGTTCCTGGCGAAAAACGCCAACGGCGGCACCTACGACGGCCCGGCGATGAAGCGCTGACCAGTACGGGAGAGACACCATGCAACGACATACCAAGGCAGTGGCCGTCGCGGCCCTGTCCGCCCTGCTGGCAACCGGCGCGTATGCGCAAGACAGCGGGAAGGCCCGCACCGTCAAGGGCAAGCCCGCCGCCGTCAGCGGCGCCGACATGAAGCAGCTGATCGAAGACTCGTTCTCTTCGCGCGGCCCGGTCACGGTCGAGGGCGTGCTGAACCAGGACGGCATGCAGCAGGCCTGCAGCCAGTATCCCGACCGCACCCGGGTGCCGGCCAAGCTGGCAAAGAAGATCGAGGCCGCCGAGCTGAAGCAGGTCAAGTACCCAACCGACGACAAATGGCTGGGCGACTGGAAGGAAGGCGAGAAGGTCGCCCAGAACGGCCGCGGCATGCAGTTCACCGACCAGGTCGGCGGCACCAACGGCGGCAACTGCTACGCCTGCCACCAGATGACCAAGGCCGAGATCTCGTTCGGCAATATCGGTCCGTCGCTGTACCAGTACGGCAAGCTGCGTGGCAACTCCCAGGAGGTCATCAAGTACACCTGGGGCAAGATCTGGGATTCCAGTGCCTACGCGGCCTGCTCCAACATGCCGCGCTTCGGCCACAAGGGCATCCTGACCGAGGCCCAGATCCGCGACGTGATGGCGCTGCTGCTCGACCCGGCCTCGCCGGTCAACCAGTAACGCCGATGCGCGCGCCCGCCATGCTGCTGCGCGCGCTGCTGGCCGCGAGCCTGATGCTGGCCGCGGCCGGCGCCGCCGCGCTGGAGGTGGGCGACACCGTGCGCCTGCCCGAGGTCCGCACTCTCGACGGCCGCACGCTGAGCGCGGCCGCGCTGGCCGGCAAGCCGCTGGTGGTCGAATACTGGGCCACCTGGTGCCCGTTCTGCGCGATGCAGAACCCGCGCCTGCAGAAGCTGTACGAGCGCACGCGCGGCACGCCGCTGCAGGTGCTGGCCATCAGCATCGACAAGGACCCGCGCGAGGCCGCCGACTACATGAAGAAGCGCGGCTACACCTTCGCCGCGACCATGGACTCGCCCGCGCTGCAGGCGGTGTTCGGCAAGCGCAAGGGGCTGCCGGAACTGTACGTGATCGACGCGCGCGGCCGCGTGGTGCAGAAGGAAGTGGGCGAAATGCTCGAAGAAGACGTGGCCGCGCTGGAGCGCTACGCCACGCCATAGCCACGCCATAGCCACGCCATAGCCAACCGATGCCGGAAGCCCAGCGCCCACCGGCACGCACTTATCCACAGGAAGAGACATGAACCGACGCGAGTTCCTGCAGGTGCTGGCCATCGCCGGCGCCGGCGGCATGACGTTCCCCCACCAGGATGCGCACGCCGCGCAGGCCGCCGAGGCCATGTACGACCTGCCGCGCTTCGGCAACGTCCACCTGCTGCACTTCACCGACTGCCATGCGCAGCTGCGGCCGGTGTACTTCCGCGAGCCCAACGTCAACCTCGGCATCGGCGACTATGCCGGCAAGCCGCCGCATCTGGTCGGCGAGGCGCTGCTGCGCCATTACGGCATCCGCCCCGGCACGCCGCAGGCGCATGCGTTCACCTATCTCGATTTCAACGAGGCGGCGCGACGCTATGGCAAGGTCGGCGGGTTTGCGCACCTGGCGACGCTGGTCAAGCGGCTCAAGGCGGGCCGGCCGGGCGCGCTGCTGCTCGACGGCGGCGATACCTGGCAAGGCTCGGCCACGGCGCTGTGGACCAGGGGTCAGGACATGGTCGATGCCGCGCTGGCGCTGGGCGTGGACGTGATGACGCCGCACTGGGAGATGACGCTGGGCGCCGAGCGCGTCAAGGAGATCGTCGACAAGGACTTCAAGGGCAAGGTCGCGTTCCTGGCGCAGAACATCAAGACCAACGATTTCGGCGACCCGGTGTTCGATCCTTACGTGATCCGCGAGATCAACGGCGTGCCGGTGGCCATCATCGGCCAGGCGTTCCCCTACACGCCGATCGCCAACCCGCGCTATTTCGTGCCGGACTGGACCTTCGGCATCCAGGAGGAGAACCTGCAGCAGGTCATCGACGCTGCGCGCGGCAAGGGCGCGCAGGCGGTGGTGCTGCTGTCGCACAACGGCATGGACGTCGACCTGAAACTGGCCTCGCGCGTGCGCGGGCTCGACGCCATCCTCGGCGGCCACACCCATGACGGCGTGCCCGCGCCGGTGGCGGTGAAGAACGCCGGCGGCACCACGCTGGTGACCAATGCCGGCTCCAATGGCAAGTTCCTCGGCGTGCTCGATTTCGACGTCAGGAACGGCAAGGTGGCGGACTTCCGCTACCGGCTGCTGCCGGTATTCGCCAACTACCTGCCGGCCGACCCGGCCATGGATGCGCTCATCCACAAGGTACGGGCGCCGTATGAAAAGAAGCTGTCCGAAGTCCTCGCCGTCAACCGTGGCCTGCTGTACCGTCGCGGCAATTTCAACGGCACCTTCGACCAGCTGATCCTCGACGGCCTGATGCAGGTGCAGGGCGCACAGATCGCGTTCTCGCCCGGTTTCCGCTGGGGCACCACGCTGCTGCCGGGGCAGGCCATCACCATGGAACACCTGATGGATCAGACCGCCATCACCTACCCGTACACCACGGTGACGCAGATGAGCGGCGAGACCATCAAGACCATCCTCGAAGACGTCGCCGACAACCTGTTCAATCCCGATCCGTACTATCAGCAGGGCGGCGACATGGTGCGCGTCGGCGGCCTGCAGTACACCATCGATCCCGCCGCCGGCATGGGCAAGCGCATCACCGACATGCGCCTGGCGGGCAAGCCGCTCGAGGCCGGCAAGACCTACAAGGTGGCCGGCTGGGCACCGGTGGCGGAGGAAGCGCGCGAATCCGGCGGGGCGCCGGTCTGGGACGTGATGGCGCAGTGGCTGCGCAGCACCCGCGAAGTCAGCGCGCGCCCGCTGAACCTGCCGCGCGTGCGCGGCATGGACGGCAATGCCGGCATCGCGGCGTGATGTGGCAAACAGCACGCATGGGGGCGCGGAGGATTGAAGCGCGCCACCCAAGTACGCTACAATCCTCCGCGACGGGCCGATAGCTCAGCTGGGAGAGCGCTGCGTTCGCAATGCAGAGGTCGGGAGTTCGATCCTCCTTCGGTCCACCAGAATTCTTCGCAAGATCCCGTCATTCGAACGAATACCCCGGAGCCGCCAGGCTGCCGGGGTTTTTTGTTGGCGGCGTTGCCGCGGTCCCTCCTCACAATGCCGCAGCGACCTGCACCGGCAGCGTTTCCAGCCCCAGCAACTCTCTGAACCCGGCCTCGTGATGCCGCAGCGCATGCGGCGCATACCAGGCGTTGGCCGACCGGCCGATGCGCCAGGCCGCGTCCAGGTCCGGCGTCATGGCCTCGATCGAAGGCAGGTAGTGCGCGGGCGTGATGCCATCGTGCACGCCGCTGCTGCGGGACAGCAGCACGGGGCAGACCGCGTGGGCGCAGTACGCGGCGAAGACCCCGCTCTTGGCCGCATAGTCGACCGGGTAGGCCAGCACGCCGTAGGTCGACACCGACAGCAGCCGCGCCGCTTCGGCGGCGTCGAGGCGGCCGTGCACCACCGCGCCACGCCGTGCGATGCGGGCGGCGAGGCCGGTATCGCCCAGCGGCGGCCCGACGTCATGCAGCGTGAAGCCGGCACGGGCGACCCAGTCGAACAGCGCCTCGCCCGCCTCCTGGTAAGTCAGGGCGCGCAGCGCGGAGCCACCCAGCACCACCACGGCCGCCTGCCGCTCCCGCTGCTGCGCGCCGCTTTCGCCCAGGTTGGAGCACACCGGCAGCACCCGGTACGGCCGGGCTGGCGCATGGGCGTTGAGCCAGTGCGCCGACCCCTCGCGGTTGGTGACCCAGAAGTCCGCCAGCGATGCGAGTTCGGCGGCAATGTAGCGCTGCACCGGTGAGAGCCAGAACGCCGAGCGCCATGGCGCGCCGTCGGCATACAGTTCGTGGAAGAAGATGCCGAGGCGGCGCATGTGCGGCCGGGCCTCGCGCAGGCGCCGCAGCAGCCACAGCGGCGTGCCGCGCCGGGCGTAGCCGTAGCCGACGTAATGGAGGATCACGTCGGCACCGGCCAGCGCGGTGGCTTGCAGGTCGGGCGTGGCTTCGACCAGCTGCCCCTGCAGCAGCCCGTTGAGCGTCGCGGCATAGTCCCTGACGCCACCTTCGCCGGGCGCGACCAGGGTGATCGGGGCGCCGGTGCCGCGGGCGGTCGGGTCGTAGGCGGACGGATTCGGCATGGGACAGTGCTCCTTGCGCATATGGCGAGGTTGTCATGTCCCCGGGCAGGCAATCTGTGCTCCAGCGCACGCCGCGTCACGGCGCGGGCGGCGTCGGCCCAAATGGAAAAGGCCCGCACGGCGAACCGTGCGGGCCTCGAACAAGCGCTATCAGGGGGAGAAGCTTGCCGGGATCAACCGGCGCGCTTCAGGCTGACATGGCGCTCAGGGTACATTGCTCTGGGTGAAGTTGAACGGCTTGCCGGCCACCGCATAGGAACCGCCGAACTCGAACTCGTCATTGCCCGACTGGCCCACGCCGATATACAGCGGGGTGTTTCCGCCCTGGAGGTTGATCGGGGCATAGCGATAGTTCAGCACCTGCTTGCCGGCATAGTCGGTCACCGAGAACACGCTGGTCAGCAGCGGGCTTTGCTGGGTTTCAGACACCGTGATCGGATCGATCATACGCGAATCCTGCAGCGTCTTTTCGACCGTCAGCGTTGCCATGTCGACCAGCTGGACCTTCTGCTCGCCACGCGACACCACCCACAGCTTGGTGTTCGAGTTGCCGAAGCTCTCGCGATTCACCTGGTGGATCATGCTGGTCGGATTCTTGCCCACTTGCAGGCTGGTCACTTCCTTGATCAGTTCCGGATCGAGGTTGGTACCCGACTGCACGCCAGCCACCGAGATCGCGTGGATCACGCCGTCTTCCGTCGCCACCCAGGCCTGGCCGGGGTTGGCCAGCAACGAGACCCTCACCGCGGTCGGCTTTTCGGCCAGGCTCATGGTCTTGACGATGGTCGGAGCGTAGTTGTCCACCGAGAACGTCTGCGGCCATTGCGAGTCTTCCAGGCCGGTATTGTTCAGGGTGTTCTGCAGATCGCTGAAGCTGCCTTCGAAGTAGGTGTTGTTGACCTTGTCGAACAGCGGCTTCAGGTCCAGGAACACCACCTTCTTTTCCGACTTCGAGATCACTGCGGCCACGCCGGCACGGGAGATCAGGTCGGCGTTGACGCCACCCACGGCGTAGCTCTTCTGGTTGGCTTCGCTCAGGCCAGGCGTCGCTTCGTCGCGACCCAGGCTCGCGCCGCGGTCACCCACCGGGTCACGCATCCAGCCCTGGGTGGTGTTGTCCTGCATGACGCTGAAGTCGGTCACGGCGGAAATCTCCGTCGGGGCCTTCATATCCGGCAGGTCAACGAAGCCCAGCAGCTTCATGAAGACGAAGTTCGACATGTTGCGGAAGCCCGGATAGAGGCCATGCCACGACATATCGCTGGAGTCATACGGACCGCCCACCTGGCTGCCGTCGGCGAGGCTGCCCAGCGCAATCACCGCCACCTGGCCCTTCAGGTTCTTGGTGTCCCAGATGGTCACCAGGGCAAATTCGGAATTCGACGTAATGGCGATGGCGGTGGGCACCTTGCCCTCCGGCAGCTTCACCGAAGCCGAGTGCGAAGCCGTATTCATGCCGACCGAGGCAATCAGGCCGTTCTGGAAAGCCACCAGCGATTGTGCACAATCGTGCTCGCTGCAGCGGCCCATGGCGATCGGCTGCGTCGGCATCGCGCCACCGTTGGCCGTGACGTGTTCCTTCAGCAGCGGATTGGTGGTGGTATGGCCCCAGAACCACGGGGTCTGCGGCTTTTCGGCAATGGTGCCGGCGCTCAGCGCCAGCGTCAGCAGCGGCGTGACGCCGGAGTCCGAAGCGGAGTCCGCGCGGAAAATCACGTCGCCCATGTTGCTGCCGTAGTCGTTGCGGGCGCAGTCGATATTACCCAGCTGATAGATCACGTTGGTGCTGGTATCCATCGTGGCGCCCGGGTAATCCTGCTGGAAACAGGTATTGCCGTGCGGGTAAAAGGTCTTGTCCTCGGGTTTCCAGACCGTACCAACTGCTGCGGCGGCGGAATTACTCGGGCCGTAGCGATAAGCCATGGCTTTTTCGCCGGAATAATCCGAGGCAATGGCGACATATTCGTCGGCATTCAAATTGCCAGAGCCATCGAAAATCTCGTCGGCAACCTGGGTGGATTCGGCCGGGGTGGTCGGGCTGCGCGAGGCTTCGCTCGACGAGGTGCTACCGGAGGTGGTTGCATCGCTGCCGTCGCCACCGCCGCCGCATGCCGTAAGCACCACAGCGGCGCAGGCAGCAGCCAGGAAGTTCAGGCTCGGCAGAATGTAAGAATTGCGCGCTCGGCGCAGGTCGGATGGGTTATCGCGAGGTAGATTTTTCCCAGTCATTGATTTTTAAGTGAATGGATAAAAGATGAAAGTGAATAAACATCACCACGCCCGTTCTTGTGCCGGTTTGCAGTGTGCACGACCAATTGCAGTGGCATAAAAAGCGGATCGGGTTAACCCCTTGGAAAACCCGGCAGCGGCGATACTAGGGGTACCCATCCGACACCGTACAGGCTGGTAACAATGGGTTACGTGTGATTTCCGGGCGGGGCACCTGTGCACTATTGCGGTGCGCGGTTGCGGCGTAACGATTACTCGACCGTGGATCACATGTAAGGATTTGTTCGATTTGTGGACAGTCTTCCGTACGCGCCAATATCATCGCGCGCGATTTTCGGGGCTAGAAGAACTGCTAATTGGCGGGGTGTGGAGGAGGCCAGGGCGGGCATTTAATGCCGGCGCAACGCCAGCAAGGCGATGGTTAATGCCACCTGAATTCCACATGAATGCCAGCCGCGCGCGGCGTTAAGCGCCACGTGCGGCGGTCGGGCAGGCCGGCGCCAGCGACTCGCTTCGGGCCGCGCCATACGTTATCGTTGAGCCCCTTGGAGCCCCGCGCGCGCGCCGGGATTAATCGACCGACCGTGCGCACCGAAGCCGCCTCGTCCCATGCAAGCCACCAGGAAATCGTTCGTCGGACGCATCCGCGAACAGCTGGACCAGTTGTCGCCCTCGGAGCGCCGGCTGGCGGAGTTCGCGCTGGATTTCCCCGGCGATCTCGCGGGCTATACCGCCTCGGAACTGGCCGGGCTGGCCAATGTGTCGAATGCCACCGTGACGCGCTTCGTGCGGCGCATGGGCTATGCCTCGTATGACGACGCGCGCAAGCATGTGCGCTCGGAAAAGAGCGCAGGCTCGCCGCTGCTGCTGGCCGGCACCGAAAGCGCGTCTGGCGCGCCCGGCGCGACCGATTCCGGCTCGCTCGGCGCGCACCTGCAGCAGGGCCTGGCCAACCTCGGCGCCACTTACCGGCGCCTGTCCGAGGCGCAGCTGCGGGAAATCGCCCAGGCCATCCTGAATGCGCGCAAGGTGTGGATCGTCGGTTTTCGCTCGAGCCAGCCGCTGGCCATGTACCTGCGCTGGCAGCTGCTGCAGATCGTGCCGAGCGCGCAGGCGGTGCCGGGTGCGGGCGAGACCATGGGCGAACACCTCGCCGGCATGGCCGAGGACGACATGGTGATCGTGCTGGCCTTGCGCCGGCGCGTGCGCGAACTGCCGTCGGTGGTGGCGCAGGCGGCGAAGGCTTGTCCCAGGCTGCTCTACATCACCGAGCAGGGCGCGACCGCCAAGGTGCCGGCCCGGTGGGTGCTGCGCTGCGACGTGCAGGCCCCCGGCGTGCTGGACAACCATGCCGCCGTAATCGGCCTGTGCCACCTGATCGTCACCCAGGTAATGGAACTGGCCGGGACGCCGGGCCGGCGGCATCTTGGCCTGGTCGAGGCATTCCACGACGCGCTCGACGAACTCTGAGCGCCAGCGCCAGCCGCCGGCGGCGCGATGCCATCCCGATTCCGACGTTCCGCCGTGTTGCCGGCCGACCGAAAAGCGGCATGCGGCCGCACGCAGCCGCCACACGTCGGTATAAACCCGTATGAAAAATTATTTTCAAATATTTATCATATGAAAAAATCAAAACATTACGTCGGGAGCGGCTGAATCCCGGCCGGTAAAAAAAGCGCCGGCGTGCGCATGGAGGCAAGGCATGGGTGCGGAAGTCATGGTTTCTTCGACGCAGCCGCGGCTGCAGCAACTCGAACGGGCGCTGGACGATATCGGCGTCACTCCGTCGCACAAGAAAATCCTGGCGCTGATTTTGTTCGGCGTGCTGTTCGACGTGTTCGAGCAGAATGCCGTGGGCCTGGTGGGGCCGCTGCTGCGGGAACACTGGGGCGTGTCGGCGGCGGAAATCGGCTTTCTCAACACCCTGACCTTCGGCGCGGCGGCGCTGGGCCGGCTGGGTTCCGGCTATATCGCCGACCGGTATGGGCGCCGCGCGATGCTGAGCATCAACCTGATGCTGTTCACGCTGGGTGCGCTGATCTGCGCGCTGGCGCCGAATTACGCGGTGCTGGCCGCGGGGCGTTTCATTGTCGGCTTCGGGCTGGGCGGCGAAATCTCGATCGCGGTGACCATGCTGGCCGAGTTCTGCTCGTCGCGTTTCCGCGGCGTGGCGGTCGGCGCCATCAACGTGGCGGGCGGCGGGCTGGGCAATATGCTGGCGCCGGCCTTCGGGCTGGCGGTGTTCGCCTTGTTTCCCGGCCCGGACAGCTGGCGCTGGCTGTTCGGCTGCCTGGTGCTGCCGGCGTTTTTCGTGCTGCTGTACCGGCGCTTTATCCCGGAGACGCCGCGCTTCCTGCTGTCCAAGGGGTGCGTCGACGAGGCCAACCACGTGCTCAATATCCTCGCCTCGGGCAAGCTGTCGCGGCGCACGGCGCAGTCGACGGAATACCTGAGTGCCGCGCGCGAGGGCGATATCCCGCCGGAAAAGGTCCGTCTGAGCGAGGTCTTCACCGGTCGCCTGGCACGCCGCACGATCGCGGTGGGGATCGCCGTGTGCATGACCTACGGCGCGCAGATCTCGGTACTGACGCTGATGCCGACGATCCTGATGGCGCAGGGCTATACCCTGACCAAAAGCTTTGCCTTCACCATCGTGATGCAGTCCGGCAGCCTGCTGGGTGCGGTGGCGGCGTCGTACTTCGGTTACCGTTTTCCGCGCAAGCGTGTGCTCACATTGGGCGCGCTGCTGGGCTGCGTGATCGGGCTGTGCTTCGGCTTCCTGTCCAGCTCCGCCGCGCTGGTGCTGCTGTTCGGCGCGGCCTTCCAGTTCTGCGTGCTGCTGCTGAACACCTCGATCTGGATCTACGCGCCGGAGCTGTATCCGACCCGCGTGCGCGCCTTCGGCACCGCCTTCATCCTCGCGCTCGGCACCATGGCCGGCGCGGCCATGCCGCTGGTCGCCGGGCGCGTGTTCGACCAGTACGGCATCGGCGGCATGTTCGGGATGATGGCCGGCATGTACGCGGTGTTCGCGCTGGTGCTGCAGTTCGCCCCCGAGACCTTCGGCCGGGCGCTGGACGGCGCCGACGATGAGCCCGGCGGCGAGCCCGGCAACGCCTCGCGGCATCCGGCAGGCCAGCCCGCCGCCAGCCAGCACTCCTGAATCCCGAGACGTGAATGAGCCATATTCTGCTGATCAACCCGAATACTTCCAGCGCCACCACGCAGATGATGGTCGGCATCGCCCGCGCCTGGCTGGCGCAGCGCCTGGCCGCGCCGCCGGCCGTGGTCGGCGCGACGGTGGCGCGCGGTGCGCCGATGATCGTCGACGATAACGATCTGGCGGTGGCCGCCGGCGCGGTCAATGACGCGGACATGGTGCGCCTGGCTGGCCTTGCCGGGGGCGTGATCGTCGGCGCCTTCGGGGATCCGGGCCTGGAAGTCCTGCGCGCTCAGCTGGCAGTGCCGGTAGTGGGCATCGGCGAGGCCGCGATGCGCGCCGCCGCGGCGGGCGAGCGGCGCTTCGGCATCGCCACCACCACGCCGCGGCTGGCGGCGTCGATCGAATCCGGCGTGCGCCGGCACGGGCTGGAGGCCTGGTTTACCGGCGCGCGCTTCACCGATGGCGACCCGCGCGCGCTGGGCAGCGCGCCGCAGCAACAAGAGGAACGGCTCGCGGGCGCGGTGCAGGCGTGCATCGACGATGGCGCGCAGGCCGTGATCATCGGCGGCGGGCCGCTGGGCGAGGCCGCGCGGGCGCTGGAACAGCGCTTCGCCGTACCCGTGATCGGGCCGATCCCGGCCGCATGCGAAGCGCTGGCCCGGGCCCTCGGCCTGGCGCCGCGCCAGGGACCGGCGGATTCGCCGGCTGCGGCCCTGGCAGGCGCTTAGGCCACCAAAGGCGGGCTAGGCCACGCGCGTCGGCCGCCTGGCCTTCATCGCGGACGGGCGTACCTGTTGCAGCGCGCGCAGTGACTGCAGGGCATCCTCGACCGCTTCGATGCCGTCGCGCAGGCGGCCGGTGGCATAGCCCAGGCGGCTTTGCGCATCGGCATCGGGGGTGGAAAGGTTTTCGAGTGCGTCGACTTCCGCCTGCATCTGTCCGACCAGGCGGCGTAGCTGGGATGTGCTGTGCGAGGCTAGCGAACGGATCGCCATCGTGAGAGCCCTCCTTGCAAAGACCGGGTGCGCCCGCTGGCGCTGGTCCGCACGCTTCGTGCGGTGCCCGTCCTTTCTACGGTAAAGGCGGCGCAATAAGTTAGCCAGCGCTGTTACGAAATCGGCACGGTGGCGCGGCCCGACCGCAGCCCGCTGCCGCGCCGCGCTGCCCGCAGGTTCGGCTATAGTCACCCGATGGATTCGCACCCGTCCCGCATGCGCGCAAAACCGGGCAGTCTGCCCGACGACGCCGCCACTCCCGCCGCGCAAGCCGAGGTGCGCCATCGCGCCGGCCGGAACAGCACGCTGGTCAGCGTCGCAGTCAATATCGGCCTGACCGCGGTGCAGGGGGTGGCGGGAGTGATCTCCGGCTCGCAGGCCCTGATCGCCGACGCCGCGCATTCGCTGTCCGACCTGCTTTCGGACTTCGTCGTGCTGGCCGCCGGCTGGCAGAGCCGCAAGGACCCGGATGCCGACCACCAGTACGGCCACCTGCGCTTCGAGACCGCCGCCTCGCTGGCCCTTGGCGTGCTGCTGCTGACGGTGGGGGCCGGCATGCTGTGGGCGGCGCTGGGCAAGCTGCAGTCCGCGGGCGGCGCGCAGGCGGTGCAGCCCGTGGCGCTGTGGGTGGCGCTGGCCACGCTGGCGTCCAAGGAACTGCTGTTCCGGTACATGCTGGCCGTGGCGCGGCGGGTGCGGTCGAGCATGCTGGTGGCCAACGCCTGGCATGCGCGCTCGGATGCGGCGTCGTCGCTGGTGGTGGCGCTCGGCATCGGCGGCAATCTGCTGGGCTATCACGTGCTCGACCCGATCGCGGCGATCGTGGTCGGGCTGATGGTGGCGCGCATGGGGCTGCGCTTCGGCTGGGACGCGCTCAACGACCTGATGGACCGCGCCGCCGACGAGGAGACCGTCGCCGCGATCCGCGCCACCATGCTGGCCACGCCCGGCGTGCTCGGCCTGCACGAACTGCGCACGCGCAAGATGGGCGACCAGGTGCTGGTCGACGTGCATCTCGAGATCGACGCCACCCTGACCGTGGCGCAGGGTCATGCCATCGCGGTGGAAGCGCGGCGCCGCACGCTGGAACACCACCATGTGCTCAACGTGATGACGCACGTCGACCCGGTATACGTGGGCGCAACCACTGCCGATGGCTGAGCCGGGGCTGTGGACAGCCTGGCCCAAGCCTGGGGATAACCGGCCGGACAAGCTGTGCCGCGCCTGGGGACGCGTTGTGGGACGTATACGAACAACTCGCGGGGGCGCGCGGTAGATGTATACGTTGCCGCCGTCTTGTCCCGGCAAATCAGGGTTATCCCGGAGCCGTTATCTTTGCTGCAAGTCACTGACCCGCAAGGGAAAAGGTGACTTATCCACGGCCCGGAGCCCGGTTTACCTACTACTACTATGTTTACATACGTAAACAATATAAAGACGACAGCCAGGACCTTTGCGCCAGACGATGGTGCCTGGTTGGCACGTTGGCTTGCACGACGTATACGCGGCGGTCCGTATACCGCCTAGCGCGGCACCTTGAACGCCTTGCGCGCCGCCAGCACCTGCGCGCGCGTGGCGCAGCCCTCCTGGTGGTCGTTGACCAGGCCCATGGCCTGCATCAGCGCATACATCGTGGTGGGCCCGACAAAGCGCCAGCCGCGCTTCTTCAGGTCCTTGGACAGCGCGGTGGACTCGGGCGAAATGGCCATGGTGCGCAGTACCTCGGGCGTCAGCACCTTCGGCCGGCTGGCCGGATCGGGCTCGAAGCGCCAGAAGTAGGCCGCCAGCGAGGACTCCGATTCCAGCAGTTCGCGGGCCCGCTGGGCATTGTTGATCGCGGCCTCGATCTTGCCGCGATGGCGCACGATGCCGGCATCGCCCAGCAGGCGCGCGATATCGCGCTCGGTGAAGCGCGCGACTTTCTCGATGTCGAAATTGGCAAACGCCTTGCGGAAGGCTTCGCGCTTGCGCAGGATGGTCAGCCAGCTGAGGCCGGACTGGAACCCTTCCAGGCACAGTTTCTCGAACAGCCGGCGGTCGTCGGCGACCGGAAAGCCCCACTCGGTGTCGTGGTAGTGGCAATAGTCCTCCAGCGTGCCGCACCAGCCGCAGCGCACCGGCGCGGCCAGCGCTTCCTTGTTGCTCGTCATGCGTACCTTTCCAGTATTGAATGAAGGGGGCGCCGCTCGGGCTCTCGCCGGCCGGCGCATTTGCTGCGATCATGCCCGCACCTGAGAGATAGCGGAAGGCTGAAAATGGACATGCGATTGACTACCCTGGACGAGGACGGATGGGAGCTCGACGACGCCGAGCCCATTGCCGCCGCCCACCCCGACACCTTCTGGATGCCGCCGCGCGCCGAACGCGACGCGCTTGCCGCCGGCCAGCAGGTCAAGCTGATCTTCCGCATCCTGGTCGCCGACGAGGATGGCAACGAGGAAGTCCACGTCGAGCGGATGTGGGTCAATGTGACCGGGCGCGAAGGCGCCTTCTATACCGGCGAACTCGACAACCAGCCGTACTGCACCGACGAGATGAAGCCCGGCATGCCGCTGTGTTTCGAGGCCCGGCACGTCATCCATATCTATCGGGAAGGGGACGAGGACGCCTGAGCCGTATTTGCGCGACCAGCCGCCGGCCACAAAAAAGCCAGCCTCGCGGCTGGCTTTTTCGATGGACACGCGCGGCGCGCTCAGGCCAGCCGCTTGCCGGTCCGGTCGTGCATGAACACCAGCGCGACAAAGCTGACCACGGCGGCGGCGATCACATAGTAGGCCGGCGCCAGCTTGTTCTGGGTCGACTCGATCAGCCAGGTCACGATCAGCGGGGCGAAGCCGCCGAAGATGGTCACGGCGAAGTTATAGGCCAGCGACAGGCCGGTGGAGCGCACTTCGGTCGGGAACTGCTCGGCCAGCACCGCCGGGGCCGGGCCGGTAAACGCCGCGAGCAGGATGCCCAGCACGATCTGCACCTGCAGCAGCGTCTGCGTGGTCGGCGCCACGTTGAGCCAGTGGAACAGCGGATAGGCGAGCACGCCGATCAGCAGCGCCACCACGCCCAGCATGCGCTTGCGCCCGACGCGGTCCGACAGCATGCCCATCAGCGGGCACAGCACCAGGATGATGGCGCCGCACAGCGCGGTCGACTGGAATGTGGCGCCCAGCGGCAGGCCCAGCTGCTGCTTGGCGTACGACGGCATGTAGAACACCAGCACATAGGTGCAGACCGTCCACAGGATGGTCACGCCGAGGCCCGCCAGCACTTCGCGCGGGTGGTCGCGCAGCACCTGCGACAACGGCGAGAACTTCACCTGCGCGGCCTTGCGGGCGGCCTGGCGCGCCTCGAACTCGGGCGGCTCGTGCAGGTGCGAGCGGATATACATGCCCACCGGGCCGATCAGCAGGCCGAACAGGAACGGGATGCGCCAGCCCCAGGCGTCGATCTGCTCCGGCGACAGGCTGTTGGTGACCAGCGCGCCCATGGCCGCGCCCAGCATGAACGAGATGCCCTGGCTGGCCTGCTGCCAGCTGGCGTAGGCGCCGCGCTCGGCGTCGGGCGCGTGCTCGATCAGGAAGGCGGTGGCGCCGCCGACTTCGCCGCCGGCGGAAAAGCCCTGGATCAGCCGCGCGACCACGATCAGTGCCGGCGCCCACAGGCCGATCTGGTCGTAGGTCGGGGCCAGGCCGATGATGGCCGTGCCCAGCGCCATCAGCAGGATGGTCAGCGTCAGCGCCGCCTTGCGGCCGACGCGGTCGGCATAGACGCCCAGCACGATGGCGCCGACCGGGCGCATGAAGAAGCCCACGCCGAAGGTGGCGACGGTAAGCAGGAACGAGGTCAGGTCATTGCCGGTGGGAAAGAACAGCTTGGCGATGATGACGGCAAAGAAGCTGTAGACGGTGAAGTCGAACCACTCCAGGCCATTGCCGATGGTGGCGGCGATGATCGCCTTGCGTCGGGTGGCGTTGGTCAGTTCTGGAACGGGGGCGGTAGTCGCGGTCATGAAGCGTTGGTCATGCGGGGAAACCGCCATATTAAGCGATTCCTTAATCCCGGACCTCGGCGCCAGCGGCGCAACTCAGTTGTGGCGTGCGGTTTCAGGCATCCGATGGCCTGGGCTGCGCCTGGCCTGGGGCAGCTTCGACGGGGGCCTGCGAAGCCGGGGCGGCATCCACGGCAGGGGCAGGGCGGTGGCGGGTGAGCCACAGCAGCACGGCGCTGGCGACCCAGCCGGCGACGAACACGGTGTCCCCGGCCCGGTTCAGCCAGGTTGACGCGGCCGGCATGCCGGTCACGGACAGCAGCAGGCCGGCCGGCAACCGCGCCAGGATCCACAGCGCGACGGCGGGTAGGCTGCCGTAGACGCCCGGCTGCCACCATTGGCCGGGAATGCGGCTGTGCCGTCCGGTGCGGCGCGGATTGCGCGATGCCACCCTAGTCTCCTGTTGCGGAATTTCCTGCGGAGCGCCCGCATGAGGGGCTTCCGGCTGCAGCATAAGTCCCTTGCATCCGCCGCGGTGCGGGCTCGGCGCGGGTTATGTGGGCCGCGCCACGGATCGGCCCCCGGATTCAATTTTTTTGCATGAAGTGTCCGCAAACGGCGTCCGCGAGCGCCGCCGTTCTTTGCCAAACTGGAAGCCAGTACACAAACCGTTTGAAGGCGGTATTGCCATGCTTCCCTCGCTCTATATCTCCCACGGCTCGCCGATGCTGGCCATCGATCCCGGCCCCACCGGCGCCGCGTTCGAGGCGCTGGGCGCCCGGCTGCGCGCGCAGCGCCCGCGCGCGGTGCTGGTGATTTCGGCGCACTGGATCTACAGCACGCTGGCCGTCACCAGCCGCGAACGCCAGGAGGCCTGGCACGATTTCGGCGGCTTTCCGCGCGAGCTGTATGCCTTGCGCTACGACGCCCCGGGTTCGCCGGAACTGGCGGCGCGGGTGAAGGCGCTGGTCGAGTCGGCGGCGATTCCCGGCGCGGGCTTTGTCGGCCACGACGACGAGCGTCCGCTCGACCATGGCGCCTGGATGCCGATGCGCCACTTCTTCCCCGATGCCGACATGCCGGTAGTACAGCTGGCGCTGAATCCCTACCTGCCGCCCGCGACGCAGATCGCGATCGGGCGGGCGCTGGCGCCGCTGCGCGACGAAGGCGTGCTGGTGCTGGCCTCGGGCAGCTTTACCCATAACCTGCAGGAAGTGTTTGGCGGCGGCCGGCGCGAACAGCACGGCCCGCAGGCCGAGCCGTACGTCGAGGCGTTCCGCAAATGGATGGCCGACGCGCTGGACCAGGCGCTGGCCACCGGCGACACCCGCCTGATTGCCGACTACCGGGCCCAGGCGCCCTATGCGCGCCGGGCACATCCGACCGACGAGCACCTGCTGCCGTTCTATGTGGCGCTGGGCGCGGCGCTCGGCCCGGAGGGTATGGGCCCGGCCTTGCCGGAGCCGGCCACGGTGTCCCGGGTGGCGGACGAGGTCACCTATGGCGTGCTGGCGATGGACAGCTTCGTGTTCGAAGGCATGGGTGCCGGGGCGCCGCTGCGCGCCGCGGCCTGAAGGCTTACCGGCGCGACAGCGCGCGCGGCGGCAGGTAGCGCCGCGCCGAGCGCGCTCCCGCCACTGCGATCCAGCCCATGGTCAGCGCTACCAGCGCCAGGCCGGCGCGCAGGCTGGCCAGGTGCGCCACGCCGCCGATCAGCACCGGGCCCAGCAGCAGCCCGACGTAGGCGAAGCGCGCCACGCGCGCAATCGCTTCCGCCGGCGCCACGCCGGGCAGCCGCGACGCGGCGACAAAGAAGATCGGCACCATATTGGCCGCGCCCAGCCCCATCAGCGCAAAGCCTGCCAGCGCGGCCAGCGGCAGCGGCACGGCCAGCGCCAGCGCAATGCCGGCAAAGCCCAGCCAGGCGCTGCCGGTCAGCGTGGCGCTGTCGCCCAGGCGCGCGCGTAGGCGGTCGCCGCCGAAGCGCCCGCACGCCATGCCGCCCGAGAACGCGGCATAGCCCAGGCTGACCCAGCCGTCGGGCGCGCGTGCCACGTCGCGCATGTAGACGCTGGTCCAGTCGTACATCGCGCCTTCGCCGATCAGCCCGAGAAAGGCCAGCAGCCCCAGCAGCCATAGCGCCCGCACCGCATGGTCGCGATGGTGGGGCGCGGAAGGCGGCACCGGGTGGTCGGCCAGCAGCCCCGGCAGCGTGGCCACCGCTACCACGGCGGTCACGCCGGCCATCATGGCCGCATGCGCCAGCGGCGGCACGTCCCAGGCCAGCATCACGCCGCCAAAGCCCGCGCCTGCCATCCCGCCCAGGCTGAACATGCCGTGCAGCGACGACATCACCGGCCGCGTGCGGCTGGCCTCGACCGTGGCGGCCTGCGCGTTCATGGCGACATCGAACGCCGCGTTGGTCATGCCGAAGACCAGCAGCGCGGGCAGCAGCAGCCAGAACGACGGCATCGCCAGGATCGCTACCGTGGCCAGCGCGAACAGCAGCCCGCCGGCCATCGAGGCGCGCGCGCTGCCGGCGCGCGCCACCCAGCGGCCGACCGGGCCCATTGCCACGATGGCGCCGCCCGCCACCGCCAGCATCGCCAGCGACAGCATCGCGTCGGACAGCCCGAAGCGCGCCTTGATGGTGGGGATATGCACGCCCCAGGTGGCGAAGGTAGCGCCATTGACGAAGAACAGCGCCATGGTGCCGCGCGTGGCGCGCGCAACCTGGCCGGCAGGCAGCGCCGCGGCGGACGCCGGCAAGCCGGTCATGGGCGGCCCGCCTCCACGCGCAGCAGCCCGCGCCGGTGCAGCGCGTAGCCGAACGCCAGCAGCGCACCCAGCGCCAGTGCCAGCATCACCCATAGCATCAGCCAGTAGCCCCCGGCCGCGCGCCACAGCAGCGCGCCCAGCCATGGCGCCGCCGCCTGCATCAGCAGCACCGGCGTCATCATCAGACCGTTGAGGGTGGCGTAGTGGTGGCGCGAGATCAGCTCCGGCATCGCCATCGCGCGCAGCATGGTGTTGACGCCGTTGGCGCAGCCGTACAGCACGGCCGCCACCATCAGCCAGGCGCCATGTCCCAGCGCGAAGCACAGCAGGCCGACGCTCATCAGCGCATAGACCGGCAGCGACAGCCGCACCGGGTGGCGCACGCCGGCGCGCATCATCAGCATGCGGCCCGCCACCTGGGCCGGACCGATCAGCGCCGCGACCGCCAGCTGCTGCGCCACCGGCATGCCTTTCTCGGTCAGCATCGGGATCAGGTGCGCACCCAGCAGCGACGCCACCACCGCGGTCGCGGTAAAGGCCAGCACCACCGCCCAGAACACCGGCTGGCGCAGCGTGGCGCGGGCAATGTCGCGGCCGCCGGCGGGAGTCGTGCCGGCGCCGGCGCCGGAGTAAGAGGGATGCAGGGCGTAGCGCATGCGCGCATGCAGCGGCGCGCAGACCAGCAGGTTCAGCAAGGCAAAGCCGACCAGCGTCGGGCGCCAGCCGACATGCAGCACCAGCCATTGCGCCAGCGGCACGAAGATCGTGCTGGCAAAGCCGGCCATCAGCGTGACCGCGACGATCGGCTTCTGGTACTGGTCGCCATAGGCCTGGCGCAGCACCACGAAGGCGGGCTCGTACAGCGTGGTCGCCATGGCCAGCCCGAGCGGCACCCACATCAGCAGGAACACGGACTGCGACGGCGTCCACGCCCACAGCAGCAGGCCCAGCCCGGCCAGCACCGAGCCCGTGCCCATCACCTTGCGCGCCGGCGCGCGGTCCAGCAGCCGCCCGACCGCGAACGAGCACAGCGCCCACACCAGCAGCCCCAGCGAATAGCCGCCCGCCAGGAAAGGCTTGGACCAGCCCAGGCTGCGGATCATCGGGTCGATGAAGACGGTGAAGGCGAAGAACAGCGTGCCCCAGGAGATGGTCTCGGTCAGGCCGAGGATCCACACCAGCCGGCGCGGCGGCGTGGCGGGCTGCGCGGGCCCGGCGCGGGCTGGGCTGGCGTCAGGATCGGAGTCGGCAGCTTCCGTGCCGGGGCTGGCTTCGAGTGTGGTCATGGCGGGCCCGGCGGGGGATGGCCGCCACGGAAGCGGCGCGCCTTGGGCCAGTCGGAAATTGTAGCGATGCTGCGCGCCGGCTGCTCGCGGCGTACTGGCCGCGACGCGCGTTACTGTGCGGTCACCGGCGTCGGAGGTCCCTTCAGCTCGACCACGTTGCCGTCCGGGTCCTGCACATAGAGCGACGGTCCCTTGCCTTCGGCGCCGAAGCGCTGCGCCACCTCGCCCGCGTCGACGCCATGCCGCGCCAGGAGCGCGCGCAGCGCCTGCGCGTCGAACGGCTCGATGCGCAGGCAGAAATGGTCGAGGTTGCGGCCCTGCGCGCCCGGCCCGGCGCCACCCGCGCGGCCCAGCGGACCATCGAGCGTGACCAGGTCGATCAGGCTGGCACCGGCGCGCAGCTGGGTCAGGCCCAGGTCGGCCTGCTCGCGCTCGACGCTGCAGCCGAGCACGTCGACATAGAAGCGCCGCAGCGCGGCCACATCGGCGCTGCGCAACACCAGGTGGTCGATGCCGAGGATGCGGAACGTCGCGTCAGTGGTGCAGTCCGTCATAGTCGATGATCTTGAGGTTATCCAGGTCGACATTGTCCAGGCAGCGCACATTGACCGCGGCCATCGGCTTGCCGTCCTTGTCCTGCCCGTCCGCATACGGGCCGCAGCCGCACACCGGGCAGAAGCGGTGCGCGATCTTCATGGTGTTGAAGCGGTAGGTGGAGGCGTTGCTCTCGGGCGTGTCCAGCTTGAAGGACGCGCGCGGCACGAACCACAGCAGGTGGCCGCGCCGCCGGCAGATCGAGCAGTTGCAGCGGTTCACGCTGGGGATGCTGTCGGCCTCGACCGCGAAGGCGATGTTGCCGCAATGGCAGCTTCCGTTGAAGGTCATGTCATTCTCCTTGCGACAGGGTCCGTTCGACCCGGGATCACAGCAACGCTGCTGCGCCGCAATATGCCGGCACATTGTTTGGTTTTTGACAGTGTAGTCCGGCCACGGGTGCCACAATGCCGGCAAAAGACAACGACACGCGCGGCCACCGCGCCCCATCCCATCAAAGGAGACCCGCATGAGCGACACCCACGCGCCGGCACGCGCCAGCTTCAGCCATATGGAACACGGCACCCGCGAGGACTGGGCCGCCATCTCCGCCGAGTTCATGCCGTTCGCACGTGCGCTGCCTGACCGGGTGCTGGCGCACCTGCGCCTGCTCGACGGCGACTGCGGCGGCTTCCCGGTGGACCGGCTCACGCATTCCTTGCAGACCGCGACGCTGGCGCACCGCGACGGCCAGGACGAGGAATACGTGGTCTGCGCGCTGCTGCACGATATCGGCGATACGCTGGGCAGCTTCAACCATCCCGACATCGCCGCCGCCATCCTCAAGCCCTTCGTCAGCGCCGAGAACCTGTGGATGGTGGAAAAGCACGGCGTATTCCAGGGCTACTACTTCTTCCATCATCTCGGCCTCGATCGCAACCTGCGCGAGCAATACCGCAGCCAGCCCGAACTGTTCGAGCGCACCGCGGAGTTCTGCCGCAAGTACGACGCCGCCGCCTTCATGACCGACTACGACACGCTGCCGCTGTCGTTCTTCGAGCCGATGGTGCGCCGGGTGCTATCGCAGCCAAAGCACTCGATGTATGTGAAGCCCGGGGAAACGACGCTGGCGCAGGCATAAGGCGACGACACACCCGTACCGATGGTGTTCCCTCTCCCCGCATGGGGAGAGGGCAGGGTGAGGGGTGGTTTGGCTAGGGGCCACGCATCGAGAAACGCCGGCCCTCTCCCCCGGCCCCTCTCCCGCAAGCGGGAGAGGGGAGCAAACAGCGGGATCTGCAAAAGCTTGAGCCTCAAGCCGCCCGCTGTGCCGTCTCCGGATGCCGGAACTGCTCCAGCAGCTTCGCCCAGCGCGCCCGCACCGCCTTCAGGTTGTTTTCCTTCACGTGGCCGAAGCCGCGGATATCGTCGGGCAGGTTGGCCAGCGCCACCGCGGTGCCGTGGTTGGTGGCATTGAGGCCCGCCACCAGTTCATCCAGCAGGGCGCGGTACTCGCCGATCAGCGCGCGCTCGGTGCGGCGCTCTTCGGTCTTGCCGAAGATGTCGAAGATGCCGCCGCGCAGCCCCTTCATCTTTGCCAGCACGCGGAACAGCTTCATCGTCGACGAGCCGAACTTGCGCTTGACCAGCTGTCCCTTGTCGTCGCGCTTCGCGTTCAGCGGCGGCGCCAGCCAGAAGTTGAGCTGGTAGTCGCGCCCTGGCTCGCCCTCGAACTGCGCCCGCAGCTTGTCCAGGAAGGCCGGGTCCGTATAAAGACGCGCCACTTCGTACTCGTCCTTGTACGCCATCAGCTTGGCCAGGTTGCGCGCCGCCGCCTCGGTCAGCGGCAGGGCCTTGCCGCTGCCCAGCAGCGCGCTCTCGGCCGCGCGCACGCGCTCGATCGCTTCGCGGTAGCGGCTGGCATAAGCCGCATCCTGGTACGCAGTCAGGTGTTCCACGCGGCGCGCGATCAGCTTGTCGAGCAAGGCGCCGGTCGACGCCGGCAGCTTGACCACGGCTGCCCCTTCGGCGGTGCTCCTGAGCTTGCCGCTCAGCGACAGCACGTGCTCCGGGTCGTGCGCCATATGGCGGCCCCAGTCGAACGCGGCCTTGTTCTTTTCCACCGCCACCCCGTTCAGCTCGATGGCGCGCTCCAGCGCCTGCAGCGTCAGCGGGATCCAGCCCTTCTGCCAGGCGTAGCCCAGCACCAGCGGGTTGGTGTAGATGGCATCGCCCAGCAGCGCCACGGCCAGCCCAGAGGCATTGATGAAGTCGCACTTCTCGCCCACCGCATTGCGCACGTCCTGCTCGGCCGACAGACCCGGGAATTGCCACTTCGGGTTCTTGATGAAGTCGGCGGTCGGGGTTTGCGCGGTGTTGACCACGGCGCGGGTGCGGCCGGCCTGGGTCTTGGAGATGACCTCGTCGGAGGCCGACACGATGGCGTCGCAGCCGATCACCAGGTCGGCCTCGCCCATGGCGATACGGGTGGCATGCAGGTCTTCGGGGCGCGCGGCTAGCTGCACGTGCGACAGCACCGCGCCACCCTTCTGCGCCAGCCCAGCCATGTCGAGCACGGTGACGCCCTTGTTCTCCAGGTGAGCGGCCATGCCGAGCAAGCCGCCGATGGTCACCACGCCGGTGCCGCCGACGCCGGTCACGAGGATGCCGTAGGCGCGGCGGATCGCCGGCAGTTGCGGCTCAGGCAGCGGCGGCAGGCTGTCCATCGACACGCCATGCTGCTCGGGCTTGCGCACCTGCGCGCCCTCGGCCGTGACGAAGCTGGGGCAGAAGCCGTTCACGCACGAGAAGTCCTTGTTGCACGACGACTGGTTGATCTGGCGCTTGGTGCCGAACTCGGTTTCCAGCGGTTCCACCGACAGGCAGTTGGACTTGACCGAGCAGTCGCCGCAACCTTCGCAGACCGCGTCGTTGATAAAGGCGCGGCGCGGCGGGTCTTCCATCGTGCCGCGCTTGCGGCGGCGGCGCTTCTCGGTGGCGCAGGTCTGGTCGTAGATCAGGATGGTGCAGCCCGGCACCTCGCGCAATTCGCGCTGCACGCGGTCGAGCTGGTCGCGGTGGTGGATGTCGATGCCTGCCGGCAGCTTGATCGCCGCGTTGTATTTCTCGGGCTGGTCGCTGACGATGACGATCTGCTTCGCGCCCTCGCTGTGCACCTGCCAGGCGATGTCCTGCACCGACAGCTGGCCGTCGACCGGCTGGCCGCCGGTCATCGCCACCGCGTCGTTGTACAGGATCTTGTAGGTGATGTTGACGCCCGCGGCGATCGACGCGCGGATCGCCAGCAGCCCGGAATGGAAGTAGGTGCCGTCGCCGAGGTTGGCGAACACATGCTTGTCGCCGGCAAACGGCGCCTGGCCGATCCACGCCACGCCTTCGCCGCCCATCTGGCTGAAGGTGCTGGTGCTGCGGTCCATCCACACCGTCATGTAGTGGCAGCCGATGCCGGCCAGCGCGCGCGAGCCCTCGGGCACGTTGGTCGAGGTGTTGTGCGGGCAGCCCGAGCAGAACCACGGCTTGCGCTCGGCCTTCGGCTGGTCCTTGCCCTGGCCCACCACGCGCGGCGTGGCCAGCGCCTTTTCCTTGGCCTCGATAATGGCCAGGCGCGCGGTGATGCGCGCGCGCACGTCCACCGGCAGGTCGAACTTGTCCAGCCGCGTGGCGATGGCCTTGGCGATGATCGCCGGCGACAGCTCGTAGTGCGCCGGCAGCAGCCAGTTGCTTTGCGGGATCGACCATTCGCCGCCGGCGTTGTCTTTCTCGTCGAACTTGCCGTAGACCTTGGGGCGGACATCGTCGCGCCAGTTGTACAGCTCTTCCTTGAGCGCGTACTCCATGATCTGGCGCTTCTCCTCGACCACCAGGATTTCCTGCAGGCCTTCGGCAAAGGCGCGCGCGCCGTGCGCCTCGAGCGGCCACACGCATCCCACCTTGTACAGCCGGATGCCGATCTGCGCGCAGGTGGCGTCGTCCAGGCCCAGGTCGGCCAGCGCCTGGCGCGTGTCCAGGTAGGCCTTGCCGCCGGTCATGATGCCGAAGCGCGCGTGCGGCGAGTCGATCTCGATGCGGTCCAGCTTGTTGGCGCGCACATAGGCCAGCCCGGCGTACCACTTGTAGTCGAGCAGCCGCGCTTCCTGCTCCAGCGGCGGATCGGGCCAGCGGATGTTGAGGCCGCCCGGCGGCATGATGAAGTCGTCCGGCAGCGCGATCTGCACGCGATGCGGGTCGAGCTCGACCGAGGCCGACGATTCGACCACGTCGGTCACGCACTTCATCGCCACCCACAGCCCGGAGTAGCGGCTCATGGCCCAGCCGTGCAGGCCGTAGTCCAGGTACTCCTGCACGTTGGACGGATACAGCACCGGCAGGCCGCAGGCCTTGAAGATGTGCTCGGACTGGTGCGCCAGCGTCGACGACTTGGCCGAGTGGTCGTCGCCGGCCAGCACCAGCACGCCGCCGTGCTGCGAGGAGCCCGCCGAGTTGGCGTGCTTGAACACGTCGCCGGTGCGGTCCACGCCCGGCCCCTTGCCGTACCACATGCCGAAGACGCCGTCGAACTTCGCGTCGGGGTACATGTTGACCTGCTGCGAGCCCCATACCGAGGTCGCGGCGAGGTCTTCGTTCAGGCCGGCCTGGAACACGATGTTGTGCGCGGCCAGGTGCTTCTTGGCCTTCCACAGCGACTGGTCGAGCGCGCCCAGCGGCGAGCCGCGGTAGCCGGAGATAAAGCCGGCGGTGTTCAGCCCGGCGGCGTGGTCGCGCTCCTGCTGCAGCATCGGCAGGCGCACCAGCGCCTGCGTGCCGCTGATATAGATGCGGCCGCGTTCGAGCGTGTATTTGTCTTCGAGGGAAACGTTGGCGAGCGCCTGGCGGATGGCGTCGCTGACCGGCGAGGTCAGGGGGGCATTCATGCGTGCTCCTCTATGGGCGTGCTGTCGGGATCACCGAAACCTGCAGTTGTGGGCAACCGCCTGGTCGCCTCTTGTGAAGGCGCCGGGTGGCTGTGTCTCTGCGCGGCATGGTAGCACCGCCACAAAAGCGGCGGTACCTTGCAATGCAGCACAAAGCGTGCCGGTCATGGCCGTGATTTCCCGTATCGACAGGGCCTGGCGTGTACACTGCGTTGCATCGAGACCGCCCGCGTCGAAGCCGGGCGGTCTCTTGTGCGTCATATCTGCGTTGCCATCCAGGTGCAACCCGATCCCTAGTCCGCCCGCGCCGGTGCGCGGCTTGCCAGCGAATATCCGAACATGACCAATTCCCCCCGCCAGGGCACCGCGACCCTGGCCGTGCTGATCGACGCCGACAACGCGGCGCCCGCCATCGTCGAAGGCCTGCTGGCCGAGGTCGCCAAGTACGGCGTGGCCGCCGTCAAGCGCATCTACGGCGACTGGACCCGGCCCAACCTGGCCGGCTGGAAGGAGCGGCTGCTGTCGCACTCGATCCAGCCGATCCAGCAGTTCCGCTACACCGTCGGCAAGAACGCGACCGACAGCGCGATGATCATCGACGCCATGGACCTGCTCTACACCGGGCGCTTCGATGGCTTCTGCATTGTTTCCAGCGACAGCGACTTCACCCGGCTGGCCTCGCGCATCCGCGAGCAGGGTCTGATCGTGTACGGCTTTGGCGAGCGCAAGACGCCCAAGCCGTTCGTCACCGCCTGCGACAAGTTCATCTACTCCGACGTGCTGCGCGCCGAGGTCGACACCGACGGCGCGGACGGTGCCGACGGCGCCGCCGCGCCCACGCGCAAGCGCAGCACCGGCGAGCTGCGCCAGGACTCGCGCCTGGTGCGCCTGCTGCAGAACGCGGCGCAGGCGGTGTCGGACGAAGACGGCTGGCTGACGCTGGGCAGCATGGGCAACCACATCGCCAAGCAGGCGCCGGAATTCGACTCGCGCAACTATGGCTACGGCAAGCTGTCGGAGCTGGTCGTGGCGACCGGCCTGTTCGAGGTCGAAACCCGCAACGGCGGCAACAACAAGACCATCTGGGTGCGGCTGAAGAAGCGCGCCAAGGGCGGCGAGCCTCAGCAGCGACCGCCGCAGCCGCCGGCCCAGCATGCCGAGCCGGCGCGGCGCCAGCCCGCTCCCGCGCCGGCGCAAGCGCCGGAGCCGGCCCGCGGGGTCGAGCCGCTGCCGACGCCGGAGACGGTTGCTCCCGAACCCGAGGCGCCTGCGCAAGCCGAGCCGCCCTTTGTCGCGGCCGACGCGGTGCAGTCAGAGCCCGAGCCGCAACCGGTGCCGCCGCTGGAAGCCGCGCCGCAGCCGGATCCCGAGCCGAAGGCGGGCAGCCGCACCGGCGCGCGCAAGCGCGCGGCGCGCCGGCCCGAGGTGACTCTGAGCGAGACGCCGTGGCCGATCGACCAGTCGGTGTTCGCGGCGCCGGGCACGACCGTGCTGACGGCGACGGTGGAAGCGGAGCCGCAACCGTCCGCTGCCGAAGCGGAAACCGCTCCGGCACCGGCACCGGCGCGCAAGACGCGCAAGCGTCCGAGCAAGAAGGCAGAGTAAAAACCGCTGCTGGTTTTCTTCCCTCTCCCGCCTGCGGGAGAGGGGCGGGGGAGAGGGCGGGAGCCACTACGGAGTCGAGCATTTCGTTCTTGCTGGCGCCGGCCCTCTCCCCCAACCCCTCTCCCGCTGTATGGACCGGGGACATAGGTGACAGGTGTGCGAGGACATGGTTGACACTCCCGGGCAGATATCTGCCCGGGAGAACGAACCATGCCGTGGAGCGCCCGAGACACCATGAGT